>URKY01000011.1 GCA_900548465.1 uncultured Eubacterium sp. | reverse complement strand
TAAACCTGCACACCTGCTTTTGCACGATCCGCTGACGGACGGAGAGCCCCCAGGCAGCGAACAGACCGATATAGATAAAGCTGCGCAGATAGGAAAACAGCATCGGGTAGAAACTGCCCCTGCCTACAATTCGGAAGCAATATGCCAGTATCACGGCAAGCACAGCGATGCCGCTTGTTATGATAGTATTCTTTTTCTGTTCGGTCATAAACAAACCCCATTTCGCCTTCATTCGTTTTTGCTTACCCTTGAGTATAACTTTTTAAATTAGATTATAGTATAAATCCGTCTATTCCTCAACTGCTCCTTACGAGACTTCAGGTTTTGCATTCCTGAAGGTTCTCCAAAAATTATGGGAAAAAACTATATTCAAATATGATATGAACTTCTAATCACGCGAAAAGAAAAATAGTTCATATCGTCTGTTTGTCTAATTAATTACATCCTGTTCTTTTATCTGATTAATCATTGCTCCAAATAGTACGGCTACCAAATATGGGTCACGGCTCATTCATATTTTCAAACTATTTATATATAGTAGAAACTCATTACACATTCTAATGCTAATCCTCGATTCTAAGGATGCTAGTTCTTTCCTGAACCTCTTTTATCTTACTATTGTTATAACTAAATTACGTGGGAGTACCACTACTACTTTTTTAGTGTTCCTCATCCTCAACTACAATGCATTTCCTACCTGTAACAATGTAATCAATAGTAGTATCAAAATTCATTTTTCGCAGCACTGTTCTTTGTCGCTGCTTCTCCAATAGTCTTATATAGTCTTGACTCTCTTAATTTAATCGAGCCTTTTCTATCCGTAAAGCAGATCTGATAGAAACCATTGGCTATATTAACTATTATCACTTCTTTTATGTGCATCCCATTTTCTATGATATACACGTGCTCTACAATGCCATACTTGTAAATCAATTTTTACACCTCACACAAATAGTTTTCCGTTAATCATTCTCTCTGCTACATATTTCTTATCTCCTTTTTTTATAAACTGTTATTTTATTTTCATTGACCACAGTTTTAATATAAATGTATTTCTTCCCAAAGTCGTGGTAGCACCGCTACTACTTTAATTGCTTATAAAACGAAAAAAAGACTCCAATGTGACTAATTAATCACATTGGAGCCTTATTCTCCTATATTTGCCGAAATGGTATCATATTGGTATCACTTCGGTAATATTATATACAATTATGTGGTTCTAAGCCCTTTATTTAAAGGCTTTCTTAAAATTTGAATTCAAAAAAACGTCTATTCAAACTCGCGAGGTCAGGTGGCTTACAGGTTATTTTTACTGCATTTTCCCCACTCTTTATCGCAAGTTTTAGCTTTTAGCAATCGTACATACGTCCGATTAATCGATAAGTTGTTGTCATTTTGTTGTCTATTTGTGTGTAATTGCCTCAAGGTTTACATGTTGAAGGCTAAATGGAGATGCCAATATGTAAACCCTCGTGTATTACATATTATAGGGTAAAAAGTCGTTATGAGCAAGTGAATATTCTGCCCCAATTTTCTTCTACTTTACCACATTAAGTTTCAGATAGTATCTCAACCAGCAAATGGTCTTTAACACTTTTCAATTTATTGTGTTTGGCGATTTCTATCACTCGATTATACGACAAATTTCCACATCGGCCAGAACACCAGGATTTGAAATCACGTAGAGTACGCGATGCAAATATCATATTTAAAACTTTATCAGCATTTTCCTCTACAATTACAACAATAACTTCTATTATTAGCCCTTCTTAATCATAGCATATCGTCTTGTCTAATATATTTCATTTAATAGAAGAATTTTTGATGCAAATGAACGTCTAACAATCCCAATATATAGGGTTTGCAAGTGTTTTACAGCATTTTCTACATCCTTCTGTGTGAAAGGATATTTTACCTCATCTCCAGCATTTGCAACCGAAATAGGCTTTCTTTTAAGAGTTTCAACATCCTCTAATGTAAGATTTTCAAATGGTTGTTTCATATTTTTATACCTCCCAATTATAATTTCAATAATATCTTATACATTGCATTCAGTTTTTCATCTATGCTCATTGAAGCAAACTGTTCAATAGAAATCCCATTTTTTATATTTTCTTTAAACTCAGAACGATTCCGCAATTTTATCAATAATGCTGTGATAGCCATTCTAGTTACAAATGAAGATCTCGGTCTTTTCGTATCCAACTGATCATTAACACTGTCTACCACCCTAATATAGTCTTCTGTGTTCACAATAAAAGACTTAACACTATTAATAGCTAATTCTGGCGTATGTTTTTCGAACTGCAATGTTTTAGATTGTTCAATAACGTCTTTCCAATTCGGCGAAAACGCTGCAGCATCTTCAAATGCAACAGTAAATGCCTCTGCAGGCGTTGTTATTCTAACATCTCTTTCAACTATTTCCTCTAGTACCAGGACATCATTTTCATTTAGCTTTAATGATTTTTTTAGTTTATTGTTCATATGTTCTCCTTTAAAAACGATTATTATTTAATAACTCCTTCCACAACGTAGGTAGTGTCTTGTAGTGTCTTATAGTGTTATTGTAACCTGGTGATGTTATAAAGTCAATACTATAATTCAACAAAAGAGCCACAACTCCAAATAGGAATTATGACTCTCCGCCTAATAACAAATAATAATAACTTATAAACAAAGGATTTCCCAAATATAAATAATATTCAATTTTGGGAAATAAATAATTAATCTCACATTGCCTCTTCATTATCGCAGGCTACGATATTTCTTCCGGTTACCAGATAATCAACTGTCGTGTTTAGCCGCTGCGCTATAATTACTAAAGTATCAATCTTTGCACCGTTGATTCCAAGTTCAATCATCTTATAGCCCTGAAGTGACATACCAAGCTTCTCCGATAATCGTTCCTGCGTATAATGCTTTTTATTTCTTAATTCTTTCATTCTCCTGCCACTGGCCTCGATATCATAATAAAGGCATGGCTTATTTGTTGCCTTTTCCATTACTTATCACCCCCATCGATTGTTTCCTTGATGCTAAGTAAAATGTTAATTACCTTACGTCCTTCTTCTTTAGACATTGACTTTAAGATAATACTAAGTTCCTCCGCCAGATCCACTTCCTTTTTAACATTAAGTATTGTGTTAGCATCTGTCTCTAATGCATCTACAATTGTAAGCAAGAAGTCGATGCTCATTCTTCTAGTTCCAAGTTCAACCTGTGTGATATGTGATGGACAATAATTGGTTATCATTGATAAATCTACAATTGTAAGTCCTCTTTCTTTTCTAATCTTTCTTATATTACTTCCTATTTCGTAAGTTGTACTCATGTGTTAATCCTCCATATAAAATAATCTAGTATCCTACACGGGTTCATGGTCCTCACGTCTGACGAGCGATGTTTGATACTGGAACAGATGAACAATACACCACATACTCTCACCTGTTTAATGTCTTTCAGTTTTGCCAATATCTTTCTTTAATCCGGTCGTCGCCGGTATCAGAAACGCCGGCTATGCATCCAGGATGCAGTCACGGCACAGCAATTTCTTCACCTATTATATAGGTAGAAACACATCTCCATGTCCTGTAAGTTATGTCATTGATTTAATTCATATAAGTGTTAACATCTTTATGATTTGTCTTAATGACTATACATATATTGTAGAAAAGAGGATACCCTATTAACATAGCCAAACGGGTGAACTTTTCGATTTTACCCACCCAATTGGGTGAATTTTCACAAACACTTTTACACAAAAAAATCACTAGCATCATCTGACACTAGTGATTGTATTCTTATTTATACTCCCACATGGAAAGCTTCATTGACATTCTTAAGTACATTCACAACGACTGCTCTTTGTCTTGGCGTGTACTTCATAATCATCTCAAGCAAATCCCTATTCATTTCACTTCCATCTCTGGTTCCATTCTCATATCTTGATATGGAATTCGGTGATACATTTAATTTTTCAGCAACCAACTCCTGTGAGTAATTGCATTCTTTTCTTTTTTGTAATATCCTCTCTCCCATTAAAATAGGATCATAGTTGATTCTTCTCAAGCCTTTCACCCCCACTTCTAAATACGATGCGGAGGACGAGTTCCTTTAACTAGTCGTGTTGTCGTGTTATTAGTTTCTTTAAGCAAATTCTTTTCTGCTTCGTCGCGGGTACCGTACAATCGATGAGCTTTTAGGGTTATTGCTCCGTTTGTATCTTTAAATTTTACAGTGTAAAAATTGCCTTTCTTCTTAATAATTACGGTTTCTCTTATCAGTCTGTTACTCTCAATAATGTAAGCCGTATCTCCTACATTAGTATCTCCTACATTATAATTACTCGTCGCTTCGCTAGATCTGTAACTAGGCATCGATACGAACAAGTTACCTCTGTTGTTCTCCCTGATACTTATTCCTGTTACTTTAAACTTGTCATCAAAAACAATTGATGCGTACGCTTTAACGCTCCATTCCTCACTATTCGTTCTAAAAATATTAATCTTTATATTCATTTTCTTTTCCTCCATTTATCTAATCTTTGGTATTTTTATATCGTCGTAAGGTTCAATCCTTACTCCTTTAAAGTCATCTTCGTCTAAGACAATTGCGCATGACTTATACTTGTCTTCTACCTTTCTGACTGCATCAGCCAAACTATCTGCCCTGACCTTGACGATTCTAGATAATTCTTCTTTGACTTCGATTTCATAAGTCATAATTTTCACCTACTTTCTTTTTCGGTTGGCCACCAATCGTGACCAACCTTTCTATTTCTTGACCGGTCTTCCGATCATAACTAAACTTCCATTGTGATAATTGCCATACCCCACACCATTGTCTTCATTCATTGCTTCTACTATCTTTCCGTCACCTACATAAATCCCCACATGGCTTATGTTCTTGTAACGTCCATTGTTGGTATAACTATAAGAAATTAAATCTCCCGGCTTCATCTCGGATTCAGAAACAACCTTGCCGAACTTTGCACAATAATGCGCTTCTGCAGCTGCTACATTGGATCCCTCATATGAAATGTTTACTCCTGCACTTTTCCAAGAATAAAACGCCAATGAACTACAATCAAAATAATCGCCACTATCACGCTTTGGCTGACTGTATGGATAGCCCACCTTAGTCAATGCAAATGTGCATACATTCTTAGCTGTAGCATCGCTTATCTTATCTGTAATCTTTTTGATTTCTTTTTCAGTCAATGAACTTTTAGCATCAACACTAGCACCACTTCCCAAAGGATTAGTCTGAGTTGCTCTGACCATTGTCATCAATGATGCTGCCATTTCTCTTTGATCATCTGTAAAGTTGTATTCATTCATCATGTCATAGTAAGTTTTAAGCGTTACTTTTACCTGAAGAGTCTTGGTAGTTTTCTTCTTTTTCCCCTTGCCCTTCGTCTTGGTAACAACCTCTGTAGAATACTTACACATATCATCGAATACCGCTTTCAGATTCTTTTTGTTTTCATCATTCATTTCGATAGCTGTATTTCCATAGCCGAACTTTACCATATAAATAATCATAATATCCATGTAGTTATCTGGCTGCCCGGAGCCTTCATAATCTACATAGATAATTTTGCCCTCATCAGCATCCTTGTGCTCTGTTGCTAGCTTGTTAATCTCAGATTTGAAATCAACCATATATGATGCAGTTACGCTTCTAACTGTGTCCTCTGCTTCAAGTGGTGGTAGCAAAAACGCCAATGGCGAGTTATACGCCACAGCCACTACCGCTCCGGTTAAAGCTCCTGTAGCCGCAACAATCAACATAGTTGGCAATACAATCGGCAACACTAACATTGCAACTTTTCTAGCAACAAATTTAATCTTGTGAACCACCAAGTCATTCATAAGTTTTAAAAGATTATCTTTCTGATTATCCTGTGCATTTAACTTATCCTTAAAGAACTTAAGCATTCTCATTCGTCGCTCTGCCTGATGAAACTTGATATCAACCATCTCGCCTGCAGCTTCACCCACTGCATAACCGATAGCCATTCCCATAGGGCCTCCTGCTGTTCCTGCCGCAGTAGTCCCAACTTTTGTGGCAACCTTGGCTGTAAGTTTTGCTGTTTCTTTAGTCGTTTCCTTGGCAACCTTCTTAGTTGTTTTCTTGGCAATCTTTTTAGAAGACTTCTTGGCTTTGTTCTTAGCCAACTGTTTTCCTCTCTTCTTAACTTGGTGGCCTGCCACCTGAGACCATTCCTTTTTATTAATGCCAGGTCTCTTACGAATCTTTGATACGACATCCTTAGTCTTCTTTACCTTTGAAGCAGTGCCTACTGCTACGTCTCTTTCCAAATCCATAACAGCCTTAATATCATCTCCACCTTCAATGTGATCCGATACCTTATCTGCTCCAATAGAAGCACCGACTCCCAAAGCACTCTTTGATCTACGACCAAACTTCTTAATAGTCGAATCACCTTTTTTACTTATCGTCCGGTCTCTCTGTCTATGGACTACCTTTTCCTTTGTTTCCTCCTTCTTAATTTCCATTACTGTCCTTTCCCTGTAAAAAAGCAAAAAAGATGCCTCCCACTACGCACTATTACTGCGTAATTTGAAAGACATCTTTTATGATTCTTATTATAACTATATTCAATTGTTTTGTCGCTCACTGGTGAGGTAAAAAAGTTACCTTTGTAGTGATGTTTATTTGATGGCACTATAATATTTTTCTCTCTACATAACTCTGTATGACACCAAGTACATCAACAGGCGTTGACAATTACTTAATTATCCTCACCTCTAGTTACTCTTCACCTTCACTCTCAATTTTTCGTAATGCAGTATGTCTTATTACCGCTTGGGGCTTTCCCTCCGCTTTAGCACTAAGATTTAAATAATACACACCATCCCTTTCAATAAAAGGACTATTCATTTCTTCAGGAGTGATATCTTGTAATACAGGTCGCTTCTTCATCAAGATTTTAGCTGCATGAAACTTTGATATCTCAAATGTTCTTTTATCTCTCTCTGATAACAAATAAAACCAATCAACAAACAGATTATCGAATTCATTATACATACAAATAAGCATCTCTATTGGATGACCTTCTTTAGTAAATAAAATATCATCATTCATGAATATTTGCAGCTGAAACTGCTTCTTTTCATGAAGATAATACACATCTAATATATATACAGGAAAGGAATCATTCTCACTTTCCTTGCTCTTTTTATCAATGCTAAACGCCTTAGCTTTATTCATATCATCCGACAGAATATGCAAATTTTCATATGTGCAATTCAAACCATCATTGTCTAAATGTTCTATAATGTTTCCTTTAGCTAACATTTTATCTATATTTTCTTTTCCATAAACAAAGTCTAAAACAAATTTATGAAGACTCACTCCTAATTTAGAACATCTCAAATATGGATGTTTCCCTTCACAACACGTCCAAGTATATTTTCTTACTTCATTAAGAAGTTCTTGATCCTTGGTTATTCTCGCAACTTTTCCTCTCCACTGATTTCTTCTCAACTCATATACATTTCCGACTTCTGAAATAATAATCATATCTTCTGGCATTAAATTACCTCCTCATTATGTCCAAGTCTCTTTTCTACCATCGGTAAGGCCTCCAAATTAAGTATTGTATTTTCCCTTATCCTGTACACATTATCTATTCTTGTACCAAACAAAAAGGTCGAACTTTCTTTTTCTAAATTCAACTGTAATACCAAGTTCATCTAGTTTCCTAGTAATGTAATCATTGTATTCCTTGTAATTAAAGGAATCCTGCCATCTCTGTATCTGACTTCTTGTAACATCACCAAAATAGCGTGGTAGATACTCTTTTAATACGGTATCCAAAATTGAATAATCGTCACGCTCATAAAGGTTTCTGTTATGGTAGCAGCAATACTTTGTGGCAAAAGAAAACAGGTTTATTTTACCATTACTTCTTGCTATTAGATTCACTATTTCAGGATCACCTGCCTTAATCCTTTCATCAATATTTGGAATGGATGATATTATATTTGAAAGTTCTACCATACTTATTTTACTCTTATGCTGAGACAAATGTGTTGAATTCGTTATATCAATAAGACCTACCTTCATCGCAACCACATCTGGATCTGTGTTGTTTGGAAACTTATGAAAACATCTTGTTATCATTTCCATTTCTGGACCATAGTTATACGTCTCTGCAACAACCCTACTAGCTTCTTCAATAGTTTCATTTGTTATCTCGTCACCGGTGATATCCCTAACACTTTTTTGTTGAACGCCCCTTTCTGATATAACAATATCAACTCCAGTCAAGGTATAATAAGCTGGTCTGCTTCCACTTCTTAAAACCACACCAGAATTAACAAGACGCATTAAAGCCTCATAAATATTAGGTCCATGTTTCTTATCTCCATAAATAGCTTCAGCTAATGCAAGCTGCGTCATGGTCCCATTTGTTTTTAACAGGTCGATTACCATTTCTTTTTGACCCATACATTACTTCTCCTTTATATAGTTTTCGTTCAAATATGCTCACCATTAGTTTTTCACTTAATAATAAAACGCACACTATAAACTATAAAAAATATTTTATTCCAAACCACAACTAAAATCAAACAAAAACGGCAAGGTAATCGCCTCACCGTTAGTTTTTATTTGTCAACATCCTCTTCAACGTCTATCTCACCGTTCTCTTTCAAATAGTCCTCATATACCTTTATTTATCATATGCATCTTCTTACTATTGCTTGATCTATTTTCTTCCCTTATTTTTCTCCATCTTCTCATACATATTCGTATTACAAAGATTATACAACTCACTGCCCTTCTCCACCGTATTATCAAACGGTACTATCTTCTTACCGAACCTCAACAATCCGGTACCAGAAGGACTATCAATCACGTAATTAAGCTGCTCAGGACTTATCTCCAAGGCTTCTGTTATCTTTTCGATATCCTTATTTGACTGATTAAGAAGTAGCACAAATGCAGAGTTCGAAAGCATTGTCGTAGCAGTCTCACTTCTAAGTACGTCTATGATATTCTGAGTAATACCGGTACACAGTCCTCCCTGCTTTCTAACCTTCTTCCACATTTGCTGTAAATAGTCAGTACTAAACGGTGAACGTAAAAGCACATGCACTTCATCTACATAGAGCCATGTTGATCTGCCATCTTCTCCATTTTCAACAATCTTCTGCTGAATCGCTTCCAGCATAACAAGCATTGCAAGTGGAGCAAGTAATTCACCAAGGTCTCTGATACCATAAACGATAAATCTATCATCTACATCTACGTTGGTCTGATGATTGAAGATATTAAGAGCTCCGGTAACAAAGATTTCAAGACCAAGGGCCACATCCCTTGCCTCAGGTTCTTCCTGTTCTAAAAGTCTGTTATAGAGGTCTTCCATCGTAGGAATATACTTCTCTTTGCTTCTTGCTATCTCCATGTACAAGTCCTTTACACAACGAGAAATAATAGAACGCTGCTGTGCACTAATCTCACCCATGATCTGCTCGCAGATACTAAGCATCAGCTGACATTTATCTCTTACCCAGCCTTTTGAATCCAGCGGATCTAAGTTCCACGCATCCATATCCATTGGATTGATATAGTTCTTAGTATTGGTTGAGATGTTTACATATGTACCCTTATACTTCTTAGCTAAATCCTCGTATTCATGCATTGGATCTACTACTATTACATCATCATCGCTAGACAGTAAAACAGAGCCCATCTCCATATTTGCCTGGAAGGATTTACCGGCACCGGAAACACCCAAGATAAAACCATTACCGTTAAGAAGCTTCTTTCTGTTCCCCACAATGATGTTTTTTGAAACCTGATTAATTCCATAATAAATACCGTTCTTATCGCATAACTTCCTGTATATTAAAAGGCATAAGCACTGCTAAACTCTGTGTAAGCATTGTTCTCATAGTCTCAATCTGACGAACACCAATAGGAAGTGTTGTATTAAGAGCTTCTCGCTGTCTATAATCGCAAGTATCAATAGCACAACCACTACTTCTTGCAATAGTCTGTACTGTTTCCATCACGCTATCAAGTTCTTCCTTGTCTTCGCCCATAATAACCATAGTAACACCGACGAAGAATAAACTCTCATCATTTTCTCTAACATCATCCATCATCTTCTGCACACTCATTTTTTGTACTCTGGTGTTATATGAAATATCAGACGAAAAATCATTGTTTCTGTTATGTGTTCTCTGCTGTCTGATAATCTCAGACTCAATACCTAGATATTTTTTCTGTAAGATTTTCATAGTGATATCTTTAGGTACTGGCACCACATCAATTGTTGTAATTGAATGCACCGGAAGCGAAGTCAGTTCTGTAAAAAATCTATCTGAAAGATATGTTGGATATTTCTTAATATAAATAACCTTTCTTACATACTCTTCATCCTCGTTATAGTCCTTATTAAACTTAAGGCTACTATTACAGATTTCATTAATAAAATCAGTTCCGGTCTTCTTACCTTCTCTGATGTCAAAAGTAAATTCTTCCTCCCTTACAAGTCTGTAAAAGTCATGAAGGATTTTCAGTCTTTCATTTCCATTAAGAGGCTCTAGAGAATATCCAAGTGTGGCAAATGACTTAAGCACATTCGACTCAATAGTGGCAAACCGAGACTTGGCATCCTCGAAGTTGTTTCTCTCTGTAGAGATAGTGATATATCTCTCCTGCTCAATCCCTTGTTTACCCTCTACAATGTTGTGTTCTATAACATTGTTACAACTGCCACGCATAGAACCAAATCCATCCCTTTTGTTTTCATCAAGAAGAATCTCTTCTCTAAGTTTTTCCATATACTTATTCTTATTATTGACCGTAATACTAAAACTACAGTCAAAAGAATTAAGTACCTTGCAGTATCTGCTAAAGAATCCTTCCTGCTCATCTTCTGTTCTAGTTGCATAATTGACATCGCTAAAACTGTAAGTCTTAGAATACTTATTAGGCCCCACCTGAAAGATTCCATTCTCAGAAATCTTCATAATCTCTACAGCTTCCTGCACAGATTTAGGAGTCTTATATAATGGCTCGGAACACTTTATTTCACAGACTCTCAGTTATATACAATAAACCTATTACCTTATCCTAATAGTACAACATCCAATAACTATTCTGTATCGTTTTCTGCGGTATTATTAAAATCTTTCGCTATTGATTTTAATTCTTCAGCTGCTTCAAACGCGGTAAGCACTTTAGTAACATCTGATTTTCTGGTCTGTGTATGTACCTTATGATTGTCTATCTTTCCTACTAATGCAATTTTTTCTAGCGATTCATTTATACTGGAATTATAAGCTTCTCTCAATGGAATAATCATATCTTGAACTACTTTGTTTATTCCATTTACAATTCTTGAAAAATCACAATTTGCTACTATCTTCTGAGTCATTTTTCCAATTGTTAATGCAAAATTACAAAGTATGTCAACATAATCTACATTTTCAAAATCTTTATCTTGTATTTTTATAATAGCATCATTTAAATCATGATTCAATTTATTTAGTTTTTTATTAATAGTTTTGTACTCTTCCTTAGTTATTTTTTTTGAATGAGCCACTTTGTTTCTTAAACCATGTATTTCATAAATCTGTTTCTCCCATTTATACTGTTTTCCCAACATTTCAAAATTTCTTTCCCATAAACTACATGGTCTCATTTCATTTATTAGTTCTACTAATTCCTCTTTTTCTTTGTTTAAAATTTCCTCCTTTTTTAACTTTTCATCAAAAAAATCTATATAATTTATTTGACGTTTTTCAAATAAATACCTCTCCATTGAAGCTAAATCAAATTGTTCTAACGTGTCACTCAATGACAGATTTCCCTTGGCCTTTGCAACTCTTTTCATATCGTTTAGTTGCTCTTCTGTAATAGTCTTATTTCTCCAGTCATTACCAAATGCTTTTGTTAAAACCAAAAGAATTATCTGCCTTAGTAACCGTTCAAATGCTCCATACTTTGGATATAGTCTTTCACAAAAACTTGCTGATACACCATCATAGACTCTTATAATATTTATATATTGTTGTTCTGATGATTTTAGCAGACATTCATCCATATGCAATAATGCATCTTCTCCTTTATTTACTCTAAGATTAGAGATAATTTCTAAATAATACCTCTGCGAGTTCCTCTTATGTCTAATAACATATCTTATTGAATTTGTATCATCTATAAATATGTACTCATTCTGTCGCTTATAACCACTATTCTCCAAGCATGAAAAAATAATTTGTTCGAATGTTCTATTATTATCTTTTGTTTTTTCCCAAATTATATAACTCATTTTTATTTCTGCCACAAATTCACCTTAAACCTTTCTGCTCCTTGGTGTAGCTCTTCTTTTGATATATTAAATAAATTTATCAGTTTAGAATCAAAACAGAATCACATTAATATAAAAACATCCCACAGTGCCCATAAATAAAGGCATTGTGGGATTTTAGTGTCTACTCAAACTCTATCGTTCCAGGTGGCTTACTCGTCAAATCATACATTACACGATTGACCCCTTTCACCTCGTTGATTATTCTGTTCATTACTTTGTTCAGCACTTCATACGGTATTTCCGCAGACTCTGCTGTCATGAAATCTATTGTCTTTACAGCTCTGAGTGCGATAGCATAGTCGTAAGTTCTTTCGTCACCCATTACACCGACTGAACGCATGTTAGTAAGGGCTGCAAAATACTGGTTGATTTCTTTGTCCAGTCCTGCATTGGCAATTTCCTCGCGGTAGATTGCATCTGCGTCCTGTACTATTTTAACTTTTTCAGCCGTTACCTCGCCGATAATTCTGATTCCAAGTCCCGGGCCCGGGAATGGCTGACGGTATACAAGATAGTCAGGTATGCCAAGTTCTAGTCCTGCTTTACGAACTTCGTCCTTGAAAAGGTCGCGGAGAGGTTCTATGATTTCCTTGAAATCAACATAGTCAGGAAGACCACCTACATTGTGGTGAGACTTGATTACTGCTGATTCTCCACCAAGACCGCTTTCTACCACGTCAGGGTAAATTGTTCCCTGTACAAGGTAGTCTACCGCTCCTATTTTCTTTGCTTCTTCCTCAAATACTCTGATAAATTCCTCACCGATTATCTTACGTTTTGCTTCCGGTTCTTCAACTCCCGCAAGTTTTTTATAGTATCTTTCCTGTGCATTTACACGAATGAAGTTAAGGTCGTATGGGCCGTTTGGTCCAAATACTGCTTCTACCTCATCACCCTCATTTTTTCTGAGAAGTCCGTGATCTACGAATACACATGTAAGCTGTTTTCCAATAGCTTTTGCAAGAAGTACGGCGGCAACTGATGAATCTACGCCACCTGAAAGTGCACAGAGCACCTTGCCGTCTCCTACCTTTTCACGAATTGCCTTAATTGAATGCTCTACAAATGAGTCCATTTTCCAATCTCCGGCACATCCACACACGTTGTATACATAATTGCTCAAAATTTCCTTTCCGCGTACTGTATGAAGTACTTCAGGATGGAACTGAATCGCATATAATTTCTTTTCCTCACATTCGGCAACTGCTACAGGGCAGTCCTTTGTGTAACCTGTTATTTTAAATCCCGGAGCCGGCTTTGAAATATAGTCAAAATGGCTCATCCAGCATACTGTTTTTTCCTCAACATCCTTAAATAACTTAGAAGTTGTGTCTATCTGCACCTCTGTTTTTCCGTATTCACGAACAGGTGCCTTCTCAACTTTTCCGCCAAGAATGTGCTGCATTAACTGAGCACCATAGCACAATCCAAGTACCGGAATTCCAAGTTCAAACAATTCTTTTGTATAAGTCGGAGCACCATCTTCATAGCAGCTGTTTGGTCCGCCGGTAAGAATTATTCCCTTAGGATTCATTTCTTTTATCTTTTCGATATCTGTTTTATATGAATAAATTTCACAGTAAACATTGCACTCACGCACTCGTCTTGCAACAAGCTGGTTGTACTGTCCACCGAAATCTATTACGATAACTAACTCTCTATCCATGTTTCCTCCCGTATATCTATATTGCAGGAACAATTCCAAATTACCTGCACTTCTGTTATTTTACTCTATTTTGTGTAAATGTACAAGGAAGTTCTGGACAATCCATGTATGTTTTCAATTCCTCACATTTCCTATATCTCTTCCGACAAAGTCTCCTTCGCTTTATATTACTTCCCACCAATCCAATATATTTCCTTAACAGATTATTTTTTACAATTTAAGAAGCACCTGCTACACTTCTTTGTATAACAGATGCTTCCCTATCTCAATACCCTGACTTTACAATTTCATCCACAACCGCAGGTTCTTTTTACACTTATGAATCTTCTCTGAACTTTTTACACTCTCCATATCAATCTGGAATTTATCATGTGTATGCGTTGTTCCTATACTTTGTCCTGCCTCAACTTCTCATCTACTCTAACCATAAGATGCTATCACTCATCGAATCTTCGTTTTGAATACTTCCTATCCTTTCCGTTTCTCTGTAGCACCTTATCCAATAATTACTACTAAAACAATCTTCCGTTGATTGCCATGTCAGTAGATATCACTGGGTAAAACTCGTTTCACCTCTTAACTTCGATACTGTTGCCATCGGGTCGACATCCAATAACAAATGGTTGTTAAATGTATTGTAGAAGTTCTCTTGGGTATTTAATGCTTATTTATTTTGTATCTTCAATATAGCATGTTTTTCCCCTATTTTAAAGGGTTTTTTAGCTATTTTTTCATCTTTAGAAGTATTGCATAAAACTATTTTTATTTAAACATTTTTATGAATCGTTTTTTTATAAAAAATGACTATTTTGCCTCGTCCAATTTCTGTTTTACGAATTTTGCAGTGTAACTTGTCGGGTGTTCGGCTACCTTTTCCGGTGTTCCTGCAACTACAACTGTACCTCCACGGTCACCTCCGTCAGGTCCCATATCAATGATATAATCTGCTGCTTTTATAACATCAAGATTATGCTCAATTACCAGAACAGTGTTTCCTTCATCAGTCAGTCTCTGAAGTATTTCAACTAATTTATGAACATCTGCAAAATGAAGACCTGTAGTTGGCTCATCTAATACATAAATTGTCTTTCCCGTACTACGTCTGCTAAGCTCCGTTGCAAGCTTTATACGCTGGGCCTCACCACCTGATAACTGTGTACTTGGCTGTCCTAATTTAATATACCCAAGACCTACATCATATAAAGTCTTAACCTTATTGTACACCCTTGGGACATTTTTAAAGAAATCAAGAGCTTCTTCCACTGTCATTTCAAGAACATCATAAATACTCTTGCCCTTGTACTTAACTTCCAATGTTTCCCTGTTATAGCGCTTTCCACCACAAACTTCACAAGGTACATATACATCCGGAAGGAAATGCATCTCAACCTTCAAAATACCGTCACCGGAGCAGGCTTCACATCGTCCGCCCTTTACGTTAAAGCTAAATCGTCCTTTCTTATATCCACGCTCTTTTGCATCCATTGTTGCGGCAAATAAATCTCTAATCATGTCAAACATTCCCGTATATGTTGCCGGATTTGAACGTGGCGTTCTTCCTATTGGAGACTGATCAATGTTAATGATTTTATCAAGTTGTTCAATACCTTCAATCTTCTTGCATTTTCCCGGAATTGTTCTTGCTCTGTTAAGATTTCTTGCCAGAGTCTTGTAAATTATCTCATTTACAAGGGAACTTTTTCCAGAGCCGGAAACTCCTGTAACACATGTAAATACACCAAGTGGCACTTTAACATTAATGTTCTTTAAGTTGTTTTCCTGAGCCCCTTTTACCTGAATATATCCCGTAGGCTTACGACGCTTTGCCGGAACAGGAACTCTCAGTTTTCCGCTAAGGTACTGACCTGTTATGGAATCCTTACATTTCATAATCTGTTTTGCGGTACCTGCTGCCACGACCTCTCCACCATGCTCTCCGGCTCTAGGTCCAATGTCTACCACATAATCAGCCTCAAGCATAGTATCCTCATCATGTTCAACAACTATCAGAGTATTTCCAAGGTCTCTTAAATGCTTAAGAGTCTTTAGAAGTTTTTCGTTGTCATTCTGGTGCAGACCAATACTTGGCTCGTCCATAATATAAGCAACACCTACCAGACCTGAACCAATCTGTGTGGCAAGTCTAATACGCTGGGCCTCACCACCTGACAAAGTTCCCGTGGCTCTTGCAAGACTCAAATAATCAAGTCCTACATCAATCAGGAACTGAAGTCTTCCCTTTATTTCTTTTAATATCTCTTTTCCTATTGCAAGCTGTTTTTCCGTAAGTTTGAGCTTCTCCAAAAACTCTCTTAAATCTCTCACTGACATTTCAGTCATTTCAATTATATTTTTGTCACCAATTGTAACTGCAAGGGCTTCTGCCTTTAATCGCTGACCGTGACATGTACTACAAGGTGTTATTCTCATGTAAGTCTCATATTCTGCCTTACTTGACTCGGCTCCGGTTTCCCTGTATCTTCTTTCTACATTTCTAATCAATCCCTCAAAGGCAATGTCATAAACTCCTTCACCACGCTGTCCTCTGTAGTGAACCGGTACGCTTTCGCCTTTTGTTCCATTAATAATAATATCCTGAATTTTTTTAGGATACTTTTCAAAAGGTGTATCAAGGTCAAAATTATATTTCTTGCATAATGCCCTTAAAATAGCATTTGTAAAACTCTTTCCATCATTTGCACTCTGCCATCCAAGTACCACAATTGCACCCTCATTTATGCTAAGACTTTTGTCGGGAATCATCAGATCCACATCAAATTCCATCTTATATCCCAATCCGTAACAATCAGGACATGCACCAAACGGATTGTTAAAGGAAAAGCTTCTTGGCTGGATTTCATCTATGCTGATTCCACAGTCCACGCAGGCAAAATTCTGACTAAAGGTAATGGTTTCCCCTCCAATAACATCAAGATTCATAAGCCCGCCACCGAGCTTTAATGCATTTTCAATGGAATCCGTAAGTCTCTTTTCTATTCCATCACGGATACTAAGTCTGTCTATTACAATCTCAATGTTGTGCTTAATATTTTTGTCTAATTTAATTTCTTCCGTCAGCTCATACATGTTGCCATCTACAATTACTCTGACATATCCACTTTTCTTTGCACTTTCAAATACTTTTTCGTGTCGTCCTTTTTTCCCTCTTACAATCGGAGCCAGAATCTGGAATTTCGTTCTTTCAGGAAGCTCCATAACTCTGTCAACAATTTCATCTATGGACTGTTTCTTAATTTCCTTTCCGCATTTTGGACAATGAGGTATACCTGCCCTGGCGTAAAGCAATCTCATATAATCATATATTTCTGTAACCGTTCCAACAGTTGAACGTGGGTTTCTGTTGGTTGATTTCTGGTCAATTGATATAGCCGGCGGAAGTCCCTCAATGCTCTCCACCTGTGGCTTTTCCATCTGTCCCAAAAACTGTCTTGCATAAGAAGACAGAGATTCCATATATCTTCTCTGTCCTTCTGCATATATTGTGTCAAATGCCAATGATGATTTTCCCGAACCGCTAAGTCCCGTTATAACCGTAAATTCATCCCTTGGTATTTCTATGTCTATATTCTTTAAATTGTGCTCGCTAGCCCCTCTGATTTTGATGTATTTCTTTTTGTCAGCCATTGCACTTTTCCTTTCCTGTACATTGTATTAATTATTATACATAAGTTTGAGACTTGCCAGTTTTTCTCTCATTTCTATAGCCGTCTCAAAATCAAGCTCTGCTGCCGCCTTCTTCATTCGTTTTTCAACCTTATCCATAAGTTTCTTAAGTTCCTTCTTATCCATTGATTCAGGATCTTTTTCAACATCACTAATCTTTCTGTCAACTTCTTTGGAAATACTTATAAGATCTCTTACAGCCTTCTTAATTGTTGTTGGCGTTATTCCATGTTCTTTGTTATATTTTTCCTGAATTTCACGACGCCTGTTAGTTTCAGAAATCGCCTTATCCATAGACTCAGTTATAGTATCTGCATACATAATAACATGTCCCTCTGAGTTTCGGGCAGCACGTCCTATTGTCTGTATTAATGATGTTTCTGAACGAAGGAATCCTTCCTTATCTGCATCCAGAATCGCTACCAAACTGATTTCCGGAATGTCCAGTCCCTCTCTTAAAAGGTTAATTCCCACCAGAACATCGAATACATCCAGTCTCATATCTCTAATTATTTCGGTTCTCTCTAGTGTATCAATGTCCGAATGAAGGTATTTTACACGTATTCCCACATCACGCATATAATCCGTCAAATCTTCCGCCATTCTCTTCGTAAGAGTTGTAACGAGAACTTTATTTTTCTTAGCTACTTCTTTATTAATCTCTGATACCAAATCATCAATCTGTCCTTCCACCGGACGCACACTGATTTCCGGATCAAGCAGACCTGTCGGTCTTATAATCTGTTCAGCCCTTAACAGTTCATGTTCATTTTCATATACATTCGGTGTTGCAGAAACGAAGAGCATCTGGTCAATCATTCCCTCAAATTCATCAAACTTCAACGGTCTGTTGTCTTTGGCTGAAGGCAGTCTGAATCCGTAATCCACAAGAGTTCCCTTTCTTGACTGGTCTCCATTGTACATTCCACGTATCTGAGGTATTGTAATATGGCTTTCATCTACTATAATGAGAAAATCGTCACCGAAATATTCCATTAATGTATGAGGTGTTGCTCCCGGCTCCAGCCCTGCCATATGTCTTGAATAATTTTCAATTCCAGAGCATATTCCTGTCTCACGGAGCATTTCCATGTCGAAGTTTGTTCTCTCAGCAATTCTCTGGGCTTCAATTAATTTATCTTCAGATTTAAAGAAAGCC
The DNA here is from genome assembly GCA_900548465.1 of uncultured Eubacterium sp. GTDB lineage: Bacteria > Bacillota > Clostridia > Lachnospirales > Lachnospiraceae > Eubacterium_G. The sequence continues at coordinate 41,311 of URKY01000011.1, read as the reverse complement.
ACCTGCTCTTCCAATTCCTTTTCAATGCCCTTAATGGCACGCTCCATTTTTTCAGGAGCAACAACATAGTGGGAATTGGGAAAAATAGCCACATGCTCCAGTTCACATTTCACTTCACCTGTTAATGTGTCAATTTCCGTTATTCGCTCTATTTCGTCATCGAAAAATTCCACACGCACTGCACTATCCGTATAAGATGCCGGAAATACTTCCAGATTTTCACCTCTTACCCTAAAGGTACCACGCCTGAAATCCATATCGTTTCTGTCGTATTGTATCTCAATTAATTTGTGTATAATCTCATCTCTGTCCCTGATGATTCCCGGGCGGAGAGATACTACCATATTCTTATAATCAATAGGATCTCCCAAGCCGTAAATACACGAAACAGACGATATAATAATAACGTCCTTTCGCTCCATTAATGCCATTGTTGCTGAATGTCTCAGTTTATCTATCTCATCATTTATAGCCGAGTCCTTTTCAATGTAAGTATCCGTACTTGGCACATAAGCCTCCGGCTGATAATAGTCATAGTAGGAAACAAAATATTCCACCGCATTGTTAGGAAAAAACTCCTTGAACTCCCCATAAAGCTGAGCTGCCAGGGTCTTATTGTGAGCTATAATAAGGGTCGGTTTATTTAATTGTTGAATAACATTTGCCATAGTAAATGTTTTACCTGAACCGGTAACTCCCAAAAGAGTCTCAAACTGATTTCCTTTTTTAAAACCCTCTACCAATTCCTCAATTGCTTTTGGCTGGTCTCCGGTAGGTTTATATTCTGATACTAATTCAAAATGATCCATTCTCTTCTCCCTGTATTTATAAGAAACTTTTCAAATCTATCCAAAAAAGCCACTTCAATATTATTACCATATATTAAATAGTTTATTTTAATCGATATAAAATCATTATATCAAAGGATTGTACAAATGTATATAGTAAAATCGAACTTACGTTCTCTTTATATATGTTGACGCTATTAGGCTCTATACTTTATTTTAAATTAAAGTATAGAGCCCTTTTTTATCCCTTGTAATGTTTTTTGAAAAAAATAGGCATAGATTAAACAACCTCTTATAATAGAATCACCACAAAACCACAAAGGAGATTATTCACTATGCCTAACGCTAATTATATTTCAAATATACTAAAAACAAAAGACCTTTTTATACAATTCTTCCGTCTTTTATGACATACTTAATATCCAGATCTTTATCAAGCAATACAACATTTGCTCTCTTTCCTGTATCAAGACTTCCAAACCTGTCATAAATACCTATTGCTTTGGCGGGGTTAACAGCCGCACACTTAATTGCACTTTCAAGAGGAATATCCATTTTCTTTACTGCGCATCTTACACAATTCATAAGATTTGTAACAGATCCTGCAATGTTTCCTTCTTTTGTAAGTGTGGCTTTGTTTCCTCTGACAGTGACATCAAGACCACCAAGAGTGTACTGTCCATCATCAAGACCACATGCCATCATACTGTCGCTTATCAGAATAATTCTGTCATCTCCATACATCTTAAATGTAGTTCTGACTGTCGCAGGATGACTGTGAATACCGTCCACAATTAGTTCCACCATTACATTTTCATTGTCACAGGCAGCTCCTACAACTCCCGGTTCCCGATGGTGGAATGGATTCATTCCATTGTAAAGGTGGGTCACCTGTCTTGCTCCCTTTTCAAAAGCTTTTTTCGCCACATCATAACCTGCTGCCGTGTGGGCAACTGACACTCTCACATCTTTGCTGATTTCTTCTATACACTCCATTGCTCCGTCAACCTCCGGTGCAATGTCCACCAGTTTTACAAGTCCGCCTGCTGCTTCCTGAAGTCTGTAAAACATATCTGCATCAGGTTTATGAATAAATTCCGGATTTTGAGCTCCCTTCTTTTCCATGGAAATAAATGGTCCTTCCATATTTATTCCCACAAGTTCTGCTCCGGTTTCTCCCTTATATTCCTTTGCCGCAGCAAATATCTTATTTAATCTTTCTTCAGAAAATGTCATAGACGCCGGACAAATTGTAGTTATTCCCTGTGACAGTTCATATTCTGCCATATTTTTTATGGCTTCAACTGTTCCATCACAAAAATCATATCCCACACATCCATGAAAATGCAAATCCGTAAGTCCCGGAATTACATACAATCCTGTGGCATCAATAGTTTCACCCTGTGCTGTCTTTACAATTTTGTCACCTTCAACATACAGGTCTCTTTTTTCAAATTTTCCACTTTCGTGAAACACCAATCCGTTCTTTATTATCATATATTTCACCTTCTAACGATAAGACTATAACATTTTTGATAATGCTGCTCTGTCTCCAACAAGTGTAACATCATTATGAAGCTGCAATACTGACGCAGGTACCTCCGGTGTTACAGGACCTGTAAAAGCTTCCTTTACAATATCCGCCTTATCTTCCCCTGATACAACTACAAGAATTTTCTTTGCCTGCATTATTGATTTGATTCCCATTGTATATGCCTGTCTTGGTACATCCTCTTCTTTTTCAAAGAATCGTTTATTGGCTTCAATAGTACTCTTTGTTAGATTTACACAATGTGTTTCTTTTTCGAAAGCTCCTCCCGGTTCATTAAATCCTATGTGTCCATTATGTCCCAATCCTAATAACTGCATGTCAATTCCACCACATTTAGTGATAATATCATTATATTCCTGACAGGCCTTTTTAGAATCTGCTTCAAGACCATTTGGTACATAGGTATTTTCTTTGTAGATATTTATACGATCAAATAAATGTTTGTTCATAAAATATCTGTAGCTTTGGTCATTGTCACCTGATAATCCTTTATATTCGTCCAGATTAATGGTAACAACCTTCGAAAAGTCCAAATCTCCCTTTTCATACCAGTTTACAAGTTGATCATAGGTCCCAATCGGTGTAGACCCTGTTGCAAGTCCCAATACACAATCCGGTTTCAAAATAATTTGTGCCGAAATAATATTGGCCGCTTTTCTACTCATTCCCTTATAATCCTCACCCATATATATCTTCATAAGGCTCCTCCTTATATAAATAATTATTTTCTTATTTATTTTCCAATATCTCTACTGCCTTATTTAATTGAACATCTTTATTTCCTTTTGTAGAAGCCTTTACTTCAACATCCGGTGTTATGCCTTTACCGTGAATATTTTTTCCACTCGGTGTATAATATTTTTCCACTGTGAGTTTGATTGCAGAGCCATCATTTAATGGCCACATCTGCTGAACAATTCCCTTTCCAAAAGAACGGGTTCCTATAATTGTTCCTGCTTTGAAATCCTGAATTGCTCCTGCAAATATTTCAGACGCACTGGCACTGTTTTCGTTCTGAATAACTACCATAGGCATATTAAGAGCCTTTGCATCTGATGTCTGTTTTTCTTCTTTTCCGTATTTGTCTTTTGTTGATACTAATGTTCCCTCTGGAAGTAAGTCATCTAATATCTGACATACAATGTCGTATCTTCCTCCCGGGTTATTTCTCACATCGAAAATCACAGATTTCATTCCCTGCTTTTTCAATTTCTCAATAGCACTGGCAAACTGTTTATAAGTGTTTTCCTGAAATTCCACAATCTGTATATAGGCAATGCCCTTTTTCTTATTGAGCATTTTTGCTTCAATAGATGGAACTTCAACTTTTGCTCTTGTAATCTCTACATCAATATATTTCTTTTCAGACTGTCTGTAGATTGTTAACTTTACTTTTGTGTTTTCTTTACCTTTAATCATCGAGACAACTTTATCCACATCTTCTCCGGTAACTTCCTTATCTTCGACTTTGTAAATTATGTCGCCATCCTTTATTCCTGCTTTTTTTGCCGGCGAATTATCAAAAGCCTTAGTGACAATTATAATACCGGTTTCTGTATTTTGAGAAACGTAAGCTCCCATTCCAACAAAAACGCCGTCAATATCTTCCTGTAATTTGGCATACTCATCTGCTGTATAATATACTGAATACGGATCGTCAAGTCCGCTAAATAGCCCCTTATAAATTCCCTCTTCCAGTTTTTTATTATCCACCTTATCCAGATAATAAAGATTTATTATGGATTCAAGAGAACTCAATTTAGACAAACTTGCTTCAGTTGCACTTTTATTATTCTGCTTTTTTGCAGTTATATTAATATCTGTGCCGGAAAATACGATTCCTACTACTACACCTGCTGTAATAACCATCGTAGCAAGCATTCCAACTAAAAATCCCGGTAAAAATCTGCTTTTTGTCTTCTTCACTGTCCCGCCTAAATTCCTTTACTAATTATCCTAAATAACTCCATGGGTTTGCCCATGAACCTGTTATACCGCCTAACTTAACACTAAAATGTAAGTGGTTACCATATGATGCTCCTGTATTTCCTACATATCCTATAGTCTGACCTGCACTTACTGACTGTCCTGCAGATACACAACTTGAAGACATATGCATGTATACTGATGTTGCGCCATTTGAATGTGTAATACCAACCCAGTTTCCTGCTGATGAACTGTAATTAGCCCATGCAACTGTTCCTGATGCGGCTGCAACGATAGGTGTTCCTGCTGGTGCCGGTATATCAATCCCATTATGATATCCTCCATCTCTCGGACCATATCCTGACGAAATGGTGTGATGTCCCGGAAGTGGCCATCCCCATGAACCGCTTCCACTGGTCCGGGTGTCGTCGCCTGATGACGTATTTGTTGATGTATTATTAGAGTTATTTGCAGCCTGTTGCTGCTGTCTCTGTTGTTGCTCCTGTCTCTTCCTTTCTTCTTCCTGTCTCTTCTTTTCAGCCTCTAAAGCTTTGGCAATGGCTTCCTGCTGTGCTGAAATTTCTTTATCTATATTTGCAGCAGAATTTTTTGCAATTTGTATCTGATCTTCATAGTTTGACAACTCACCTTTTTTACTATCTGCCAAAGATTCAAGATTTGCTTTTGCCGACTGTTGTTTTTTCTGTAGCGCCAAAAGATTCTTTTCATCCTTTTCAAGTTTTTGCTTTGAATCTGCTATTGTCTGTCTTGTCTTTTTGAATTTATCCAGCATATTTCTGTCATACTGTGACAATTCAGTAATATATTCCGCCTTATTCAGAAATTCTGTAATACTCTTGGAATTAAGAATTAAATCAAGCATCTGTGTATCACCGTTTTCATACATGTACTTAATTCTAAGTTTCATGTCACTATACTGTGATTTAACACTTTCCTGGGCTTCATCTAACTTCTTTTTTGTTACTTTAATCTGTTCCTGAGTATTGTTAAGACTTGTTGTTGTTTTACCAAGCTGTGTAGAAACGTCAGTAATCTTGGCATCAATTTCATTTATATAGCTCTTCGTGTCCGAAGCTTTCTTTTCAAGATTCTTCTGCTTCTGCTCCTGCTCCTGCTTCTGTTTTTTTAAATCATCAATTTTGTCACCTCTTACAATTGTATTCATTGGTGTTGCCACCATGACTGCCGTCATTGTAAAAGCTACAACATAACTAATTACTTTTCTCATTTTATCTCCTTACAATTATTAAACTTTCAAATGTTTTCTAAGCGATAGTGCTGAACCTATTAAACCGATTCCTGCTCCTATTCCAAGTCCCATTGGTACTAAAATTCTGAATATTTCTGATGTTGAAGCAAAAGATACTGAACTTGCCATTACACCAAACTTTGATACTACGAATCCGATTAATTTTCCATAAACAACTCTTATGAGCACTAATGGAATGGCTGAACCAACAAGTCCGATTACCACACCTTCAATTACGAATGGTGCTCTTACAAAACTGTTTGTAGATCCAATCAGCTTCATAATTTTAATTTCATGTCTTCTTACGGAAATACCAATCATTACCGTGTTACTTATTAAGAATATTCCAACACCAAGCAAAATAACGATAAGTGCCACTGACACATAGCCTAAAAGTTTTGCCACATTACTTAAGGTTTCTTTCGCCTGCTCTGAATGTTTAACTTTTCTGACCCCATCTACCTTTTGTATCTTTTCTACAAAAGCATCCTGGTCTTCAATATTCTTTAAAAATACTGTATATGATGCGGAATCCGCTAACGGATTGTCATTTGCAAATCCCTGCGCAAGTTCCGGGTCATCTCCAAAATAATCACCCTTGAAACCTTCCCATGCCTTGTCAGCTGAAGTGTATTTGTAACTGTCCACTCTATTGTCAGCTTTTATAACCTGACCGATATTATCTATTTCCTGTTGTGTTATTCCTTTTTTAAAGAAAACCGTAATACCAATATTCTGTTCTACCTGTTTTTCCATATGGTTAACATTTATAATAATTGAAAAAATAATCCCAATGAGGAAAATACATGCCGCAATTGTTCCGATGGAAGCAATTGAGAACAGCTTATTTCTCTTTATATTTACTAAGCCCTGCTTAATACAATATCTCGTTGTTCTTGAATTCATCTATTCCACCACCTTGCTGTCGCTTACTTTTACACCCTTCTTCATTGTAATTACTCTCTTCTGCATTGCCTCAACAATTTCCATGTTGTGAGTAACTACAATAACGGTAGTTCCCTGCTGATTTACTTTATCTAATAATTTCATAATTTCCCATGAATTTTCCGGGTCAAGGTTTCCTGTCGGCTCGTCTGCCAGCAAAATCTCAGGCTTATTAACCAATGCTCTTGCTAATGCAACTCTTTGCTGCTCACCACCTGATAATTCATTAGGGTTAGAACGATACTTTTCTGAAAGTCCTACCAGCGATAACACTCTGGCAACATTTTTCTTTATCTCTCTTGGAGACGCTCCAATAACTCTCTGGGCAAAAGCAATGTTTGAATAAACATCTCTATCCTGCAGTAATCTGAAGTCCTGGAATACAACTCCTATCTGTCTGCGGTATTTAGCCACGCCCCTTGATTTCAATTTAGAAAGATTAATGTCATTTACATATATTGTTCCTTCTGTAGGATTTAATTCCTTGAGTAAAAGTTTGATAAATGTAGATTTTCCTGAGCCACTGGCTCCAACTACAAACACAAACTCCCCTTTGTCTATGTCAAGATTTAAATTGCTTAAAGCAGGTGCACCATTTCCATAGGACTTGCTTACTCCTTCAATTCTAATCATTTGTTCACTCCTTATGTATGTTGTTGTTTAGTTGTTTTTGAACTTTTCCACGCATAAAAGTGAAAAGCATCCGGATTAACTTTTGCTTTCCACTTTAGTACTTTAAAAATCTGTATTGCCCATATATTTCATATACTTAACAACCATTAAGGCAATCTTAAAGGTTATGGCATCTTCAAACACTCTAAGGTCAAGACCGGTACTCTTTTGAAGTTTGTCCAATCTGTATACCAATGTATTTCTATGAATATACAACTGTCTTGAAGTTTCTGAAACATTCAAGCTGTTCTCGAAAAATTTATTAATTGTTGCAAGTGTTTCCTCGTCGAATTCATCAGGAGACTTTCCTTCAAAAATTTCTTTTATAAACATCTTGCAAAGTGGCAATGGCAACTGATAAATCAGTCTGCCGATTCCAAGATTGTTGTATGCTACAACATTCTTTGAACTAAAGAAGATTTTTCCTACATCAAGTGCCATTCTTGCCTCCTTGTAAGAACGGGAAACTTCTTTAATTTCCTTTACTATGGTTCCATATGCTACGTTAGCCTTTACCATAGCTTCTGTGTTAAGCATGTCGACAATTGTATTTGCAATTCTCTCTACTTCTTCATATCCCTGTTTATCTTCTAATTCCTTAACAAGAATAATACTCTTTTCATCTACCGCAGTAATGAAATCTTTCTTATGTCCTGCAAAAAGCGTTCTCACCGTTTCCAGTGCCACACTATCCTTCTCATTACGGGTTTCAATTATGCATACACATCTTCTTGCATCAACGTCGATGTGCAATTTTTTTGCTCTATTATATATATCTACAAGGAGGAGATTGTCTAATAAAAGATTCTTAATGAAATTATCTTTATCAAATCTTTCTTTATATGCCACCAACAGGTTCTGTATCTGGAAAGCTGCCATCTTCCCTACCATAAATACATCATCTGTAATTCCCTGTGCAATCAAAATCCACTCTAACTGATTTTCGTCGTAAACTTTAAAGAACTGATATTCCTGCACGGACTGACTGTCTGCCGGCGATGCCACAAAAGACATTATAGCATGACCAAACTGTTCTCCTACCTGGGAAGTACTGGCAATTATTTTTCCCTCAATATCTGCCACATACAAATCCACTCTGGATATACTCTTTATTCCTTCGATTGTGTTTTGTAAAATTTGATTTGAAATCATATGTTTCTCCTTGTGTTTAGCTATTATTCTAATTATAAAAATACAAACAATAATTCACTCTTCATTCTAAACTAGATTTACATAAAATACAAGCCAAAACCCCTTATAAAATCTTAAATTTTTGTGAACACTTATATACAACAAGAGGAGCTCATTGCAAATAACGCTTTCACATTATTCTGTACAACAGCTCCTCTTTATTGATTAATCTCTATTATCAAAAGTTATGACTAGTTTGTAATAACCTTTTCTGTATCCTTATCAAAGATATGTAACTTTGTAAGATCCATAGCGAACTTAACTTCATCACCAGGTCTTGCTTCTGTACGTGCGTTAACTCTTGCTGTACAGTCAAATCCTTCAACATCGAAGTATAAGTAAACTTCTGCACCAAGTAATTCGTAAATTCTGATAGTTGATGTAAATACACTGTCAGGTGAGTTTGCAATGAAGCTTTCTTCATCATGAATATCTTCAGGTCTGATACCCATAACAACTGTCTTACCAACATATCCACCTTCTTCAAGTCTCTTAGCCTGTTCTGCAGGAACCTTAATATATGTTCTTGCCTGACCAACATGTAACTTGATGTCAGCGCCGTCTTTTTCAACTTCAGCATCGATGAAGTTCATCTGTGGTGATCCCATGAATCCTGCAACGAATAAGTTAACAGGCTTATCATATAAGTTCTTAGGTGAATCAACCTGCTGTACAACGCCGTCCTTCATAACTACGATTCTTGTACCAAGTGTCATAGCTTCTGTCTGGTCATGTGTTACGTAAATGATTGTTGCGCCTAATCTCTTATGAATCTTAGCGATCTCGACACGCATCTGTACTCTTAACTTAGCATCCAAGTTTGAAAGAGGTTCGTCCATAAGGAATACCTTAGGATTACGAACGATTGCACGTCCCATAGCAACTCTCTGTCTCTGACCACCTGATAAAGCCTTTGGCTTTCTGTCAAGTAACTGTTCAAGGTCAAGGATCTTAGCTGCATCTTTAACTAATCTTTCCTGTTCAGCCTTTGGTACTTTTCTTAACTTAAGACCAAATGCCATATTATCATATACTGTCATATGAGGATACAGAGCGTAGTTCTGGAAAACCATTGCGATATCTCTATCTTTTGGTTCTACATCGTTAACTAACTTGTCTCCAATATATAACTCTCCTGATGAAATTTCTTCAAGTCCTGCAATCATACGAAGTGTTGTTGATTTACCACAACCTGAAGGTCCTACGAAAATAATAAATTCCTTGTCTTTTATTTCAAGGTTAAAATCTTTAACAGCGACAAATCCGTTAGGATATACCTTGCAAATGTTTCTTAATGATAAACTTGCCATTCTTTCTCTCCTCCTGATAATACATATTCTCTGTACTCTCGTATGACAGTATTCTAAATCACATTAATGTAAATTACTATATTGTAAATAAACAAAATAATGAAAAAAAGTTTGGTCATTTTGCATAGCCCGGTAATTATTTAATTAAATTTATACTATTTTCCTTGATAATCACACGTCTTTCTTTGAGCAATCTGCCAATAGCACGCTTAAATTCATTTTTGCTCATTCCGAAATCTTTTTTGATAATTTCAGGCCTTGCCTTGTCAGTATATCCTATTTCACCATTATTTTTTTCCATATACTCGATTATCTTTCTTGCGTCATCATCAATCTGAAGGTATGCTTTCTTTCTCAATGCCAGATCAAGCTTTCCATCTGTTCTTGCACTTTTAACTCTGGCTTCTACTTCCATTCCCACGTAAACCTTACCTGTAAGTTCCTTCATCTGTATCAGTCCGTGATATTTATTATTTACCGCAACAAAAGCTCCATACTGCGGATTAAAGTTATACACCACGCCCTTCACCACATCATCTTCCTCGTATGTAGAAGTACATTGTAAATAATTATAAACTTTCATCGTTGCACAAAGTCTGTCACTTTTGTCCGTGTAAATTCCCACCAGTACCATGTCGCCTTCTTTGATATCAGTCGTCTGCTCCTTGTAAGGCAAAAACAGATCCTTTCCAAGACCCCAGTCTAAAAAAGCCCCAAACTTTGTTATTTCCTTAACCTTAATATAAGCAGTTTCTCCCACCTGAGCTACAGGCTTTTCTGTTGTGGCAATAATTCTGTCTTCAGAGTCTCTACATATAAATACCTCTATCGTATCTCCTATCTCAGTGCCTTCAGGAACCTGATTCTTTGGCAATAATACCTTTTCCTCATTCGTTCCAAGGTATACACCAAAATCTGTTTTCTTAACTACCTGTAATTTTTGTATTTTTCCTATTTCCATAGGTCCTCCTTAATGACAAGAGACAGTTTACATTTTACTGCAAACTGTCTTTTGTTTATATATTTGAAAATTTTATTTCTGCAAGTAACTCTTTTCTTACGCTGTCTTCCAGTCTGACGCCCATATAATCCTCTTCATGGTGAATGTACGGAACAACACTCTCACCTTCGACGGCTTCTTTATTATAAACTATTTCAATCTGATTATACTCACTGTCCTTTGGCAGATATTCATTTGCAATCAATAGATAATTTGCATTATTAACATGCCCGTTAGTGTCAATAAAAGCCTTTGGAATAACCATGCTTTTCTGTTCTCTGCCCTCAGTCTGAAACTTCATTTTTCTGGATACGCCAATACTTTCAAACATTTTTTCTTCTGTATAGGCACTTGAATCTTCTTCTGTAATTCGAAGAGGTGCTCTTGTTTCAGTGTCAATCAGCGCCCATATGGTTTCTGCTTTTGCGACATAATCACCATCTTCATTTTTAATGAAGTACTGTCTTGTGGCAAATACTTTTTTGAATTCTAAAGCGGAAGTTCCAATTTGAATTTTATCTCCCATATGTAAGTCCCTGTATATCTGAACTTTATATGCAAGCACAACCCATGCCCGCTTTTCTTTTTTCATGTATTCTACTCCCACTCCCAGTGATTCAGAGTGAAATGTCGAGCAGTCCTGAAAATAATTTAAAATCTCATGGTATGGCACTTTTCCACTGCCATCTATACGACTGTATGTGACTATTGTGTCAAATGTATACATCTATCTCGCCTCAATTTTTAGTAATTTTCTGTCCAGCCACTTGTTTCATTACCGTTTTCCCCACTGGGTGTAGCAGCTGTTGTAGGATTCTCCGGAGCTGTTGTTTCAGGTGTACCAGGAGTTGTTGTTTCAGGAACCTTTGCTTTTACAACTACAGTAAGTGTTAAAGATACTGCAGTGTAAGCCTGATTGCCGTTCTGTGCTGTATAAGTAATCTTATATGTTCCGGGTTTTGATGTATTTACACTACCTTTATGTTTTACATTATGAGCAATGTTAAGTGCCTTTCCATCATATGTTGTTAATGACTTAACATAACTGTTGTAATCAAATTTATCATTCTGGTTTATTGTTACAGTGCCTGACTTAAGTGTAAATTTAACTTTCTGGTTTGTAACATAGTATTTAACGGTCTTTGATATTTTCTTCTTATTCTTTCCTGTTACCTTATATGTAATTGTATATCTTCCGACTTCACTAAACTGTACGACACCGTTCTTTGCTACAACTTTCTTTCCGTTGTGTTTTACATATACCTTTATCTTTGAAGTAATATTGGCTCCGGATGCTGTTACAGCCTTTACGCCTGACAATACATTCAGACTGCTTCCCATAGGAACATTCTTCTTTACTGCAGCTCCTGTAATCTTTGGCTTCTTTGTATCGACAACTTTAAATTTAATTGTCTGTGTTTTTTTGTTTCCTAATGAATCTTTTACCATGTATTTAACTTTATATGTACCGAGTTTCTTTGTATTAACTTTTCCTGATACTTTTATCTTTCCGTTTTTGTTTGTAACAGTGTTTCCTGCACTGTCTTTAATTGTAACAAGGCTTAGTGCCTTAACCTTTGATCCATATTCAACTGTTTTAGATTTAGCTTTTACTGTTGGTGCTTTCTTTCTGTATGGGTTCTTTGGGTCAGGATCAGTAGGATCCCAGTCGGTAAATTTTCCATTAGTTATTGGTGTAAATCCCGGTCTTTTCAATGGATCATCTTTTTTCTTTCCCCAGAAAATTTTGATTTTTGTTCCAACGGCACAATGATCATAAATCCACTTTGCATCTTTACACAAAAGTCTTACACAACCGTGGGATGCTTTCTGTCCCATAACATTATAAGCTGAAACTGACATTGTGGATTTATCTCCATTTTTGTAATACCACACTGAATGGAATAATATTTCAGGGGCAATTCTTGTACAGTACTGTGCATAACAGTTACCAATCATTTCATGCCATCTGTATTTTACAGGTACATAAAAAGTCCCTGTAGGGGTTTCTGAACTTGGAGAACAAATCATCGCTTTAATCGGTTTATTTCCTTTATATATAGTAGTACAGTTTGTTCCTAAGTTAACCTTTATTGTATATGCCTTGCTATCTGCCTTCACCGCATTTTTAGTTGGTGATATTACGGGAACTCCCATAACCATTACAACTACTAATAGGGATGAGATGACTTTTTTTAATATTTTGTTCATAACAAACCTCCATTCATCAAATATGCTCCATTATACTATCATTCTTTTTATTTTACAATTTAATTATATTGCTTTTTATGTTTAACTGCATATATAATTAACCTTATATGTATTTAAATTGATTTTTGATTAACAATATGGAGGTGCTATGCTAAATAAAAAATTTAAAATTGCTTTTTTTATGCTTATAATCGGGTTTATTTTAATTGCATTAGATGTGGATGTCAGAACCGGATTTTCCTATCCGACTCAGTACAAAAATACTAATGAAGTTATCGGTGAATACCAATTCTACAATATTGCATCAAATTATGGTGCTAAATGTACTTATAAATATATAGATAATTCAGATTCATCCAAAAAGGGAAATTCTGCTTTAAGCGAATACCAGACATCTGCCACTCAACAGAACGTAACTGTAAACGCTGCTGAAGCTGCTCAGACAAAAGTTATTGATAAGGTATTTTTTGACAATATTCACATTGATATTTTTAATGATTTTGTGGGATTTATACTTATTATAATAGCATGTCTTATGTTTAGAAAAGTAGATAGAACTTTTTCTCTTGCAGCTCTCTGTGCATTTTGTGGAGTAATCCTGCGCATAATACTATCATCACTTCCGTTTTTTATCAATGGATTATTATTGTGCAACATTTCAATGATAATGGGAATTTCATACTTAGGCGTCTGCCTTGCAACTTCATTCTTGTTTACAAGGGGATTATTTAAGATGATTTCTGATGTTTGTTGTCGTGATGAAAGAAAATGGGGAAAAATGGCATGGTTTGTTTCATTTGTTTTAATGATTCTCGTAACGTTTATAATGTGGGTTGGTTCTGATTTCGGTGCATTGACAAAAGTCGGATATTTCTTTGAAGCAATGCTTGTTTTAGACATTTTTATCTTTTGGAAAATACTAAAACGTGCATATCACTATTTAGAAAAAACCTTTTGTGATGCAAATAAATAAAAAGAAAGTAGTGTTGACGTGGAAAAACTAAATTCAATGATTAGAAAAACAATTAAATTTTTTATTTTGACTTTTATTGTATGTTGTGTCTTTTTTGTAGAGAAAAATAATGTATCTGCAGGAGAAATGAACCTCCACGCAGTGTATGTGGGAAGAGGCGATGCACTTCTTATAAACAGCGGTGACCATTACATGCTTATAGATTCTGGAACAACTAAAGGTGCCCCTCTTCTTATGAATTATCTGAAAAAGCTAAATATTCCTGACAAAAAAATTGATTACCTTGTTTCAACCCACCCGGACGGAGATCATGTTGGTGGATTTGAAAGTGTATTTAAGGAATATAAAGTCGGACAGGTTATTTATTCTCCCTGTACAAAGAAATCGGATTCATACTCTAAGTTTATTAATTCCGTAAAAAAACTGGATATTCCTTTTAACGTAGCTGTAGAAGGGGACTCATGGACTCTTGGAGACGCTAAAATCACAATTGTTTATGATGGTTTTAAGGGTTCTACCTATAATGAATGCAGTATTGTTTTAAAGGCTACCTGTGACGGTAAAACTTTCCTGTTAATGGGTGATTTGCCATCTACAATGGAAAGACAGCTTATGGATGCAGGGTATAATTTCAAGGCTGATGTCATTAAAATCGGACATCATGGTGCTGCGGCTTCTTCATGCGCCAAATTTTTAGATGCTGTAAGCCCTCAGTATGCCGTTATTTCTTCATCCAAGAGCGAAATTGCCACATTACCGAAAGCTTCAACCCTTATGCGTCTTGCCAGAAGATTTATTAAAACTTACAGAACTACCGACGGCGATGTTCTGATTAGATGTAAAGACGGTAATATTACCACAAACAACAAAGAAAATAATGGATATATTTCCATAAAAAAAGGAACCATTACATTAAGCAACAATGTGTTTTATGATAACGGTAAAGAACGAAAGCCAAAGGTCACCCTGACTGTTAATGGTGCCGTTGTTCCATCATCTCATTACAAGGTTAAATATTACTCAAATAAACATACGGGATTTGCCACAGTCAAATTAGTTGCCACGGAAGTAAAATATGTAAGTACCTGCAGTACAACATTTATGATTTTGCCTGCAAAAGAGAAATTAACCGGCAAGGTCAAAAAACAAAACAAAATTAAACTTACATGGATTGGTCAAAAAAATGCCACCGGCTACACAATAAAATATTCAACAAACAAAAAATTTAAAAAGAATGTGATTTATTTAAATATAAGGAATCCAAAATCTTCCTGCAGAACAATTGCCAAGCTTAAATATAATAAAAAATATTATTTTAAAATCCGGGCATACAAAAGCAATATTGGCAATGGAAAATGGAGTAAAACTTTCGCTCTTAAAACCGGAAAAGAGGTAAAACAACCTAAAGAAAAGGTTAAAGATAAAAAAAGTAAAACCAAAACTAAAGTCAAGAAAAGCATGGCTAAAGATAAGAAAAAACAAACCAAGAAAAGTAAGGCTAACAGTAAAAAAAGCAAAACTAAAAAAAGTAAAGTTAAAAAATAAGTATATTACGAAAACTAATATGACACCTCCGGAGCGGATATTGGTAAACGACCAAAATCCTTTTCCTGAGGTGTCATATTATTATCGTAGCATACTTATTATTTTGTCATAATTCTCCCTCTTATGAGGAAATGTACAATTGCTGCAATCCTTGATTTTATTGTCTAAAAATTTAGGATTGCCACAACATTTGTCTCCCAAGTGATAAAGGGGACAATAGCAGAACAGACAGTTAAAGTTCTCCGGGGTGTCCACCTTATGACATGGGAAATATTCACATTCTTTATTTTGAAAAAATTTGTAACTCATGTCTATTCATCTCTTAATATTACGCTTATTCCAATTCCTGCTGCATTTGGTCCTGTATGAACTGCTACAACCAGAGACAGTGGATCATATTCGATATTTTCAATGTCGACGAATCTATCTTTTACCATATTATACCAGTTATCTGCATCTTCCTGATTTAAGAAGGTTCCTGCCACACCAATTCTAATCTGCGACACATTGTTCTTTTCTATTAATTTATCAAGAGTCTGTTCTGTGTAATCCAAAAGTTTAGCAATGCTCTTTTTCATCCCTCTTACTTTTTCTACAGCATCGAATTTCCCACCTTTAGTAGCAAGAACCGGTTTTATATTAAGTACTGCACCTAAAGCCGCAGCTGCCGGTGTTACCCTTCCACCTTTTTTAAGATATTTCAAATCTTCAACTGTAAGATAAATTGCGGAATTATATGCGTTCTGCTCTAAAGCTTCCTTAATCTCCTTTGCAGACTTTCCATTGTCAGCCATCCACTTTGCATCTAATGCAGACTGACGCATTGTGACGGATATTCTATGGTCATCCACCACTTGTACTTTTCCATCGTATTCATCAGATAGCTGTATTGCTGCATGGCATGAATTGCTTAATCCACTGGACAACGGTATATACGCTACCTCATCATATTCTTTTAATAGTTCATCCCACATATCCATAACATCACCCGGTGATGGCATTGAGCTTGTAATATCCTTGTCAGACATCAGTGCTTCATAGAACTGTTCCTGCGTAAGATTTTCTTCTTCAAAATACACTTCTCCATCAATAATAATAGGTGTAGAAACAAGGTATATTCCTAATTCCTTTGCTTCATCTTTTTTAATCCCCGCATTACTGTCTATCAAAACTGCTGTTTTCATTTATTTTCTCCAATCCTTGTATGATTCAATTATTCACATATGTTGGAGCAGACATTTAATCTACCCTCTCGTCGCCCCAGAAAAACAGCGCAACTGTTCCTGGACCTGTGTGACTTCCAATTGTTGTGCCAATATTATTTATCTCAACTTTTCCATTCATTTTCGGAAATTTTTCCTCAACTAATTGTGCTACTGCTTCTGCACTTTCCATGCAGGCTGATTGAGATATGTATACTTTTTGAGAATAATCATATCTGTCATCTGCCAGTTCTTCCATTTTTTTGACAATTGCTTTATATACTTTCTTCTTTCCTTTAATCTTTGCTCTCGGAATCAGTCTTCCCTCATTGTCAACATTAAGTAAGGGGCAAATTCCAAGAATTCCACCTACAACTCCTGCTGTTTTGGAAACTCTTCCACCCTTTATATAGAAAGTAAGGTCTGTTGAAAAGAACCAGTGATTAAGTTTTCTTTTATTGGTTTCAACCCAATCATATAACTCATCAATGCCCATTCCTTCATCTCTTAAATCGGCAAGCTTATCCATAAGCAAACCGTATCCTGAAGATGCAGCCAATGAATCAACAACGTATATCTTTCTGTCAGGATAATCCTCTTCAACATTTGCCTTTGCCACCATTGCTGAATTAATGGAGCCTGAAATTCCTGAAGATAAGGTTAAATGTATAAGATCTTTACCTGAATCAAGAATTTTTCTAAAATGTTTTTCGTATTCTTCTGCATTTACCTGTGAAGTTTTAGTTTCCGCTCCGTCAACCATAGCCTGATAAAATTTATCTAATGGCATTGTCTTTCCCAAATCATCAAGATGTGGAACACCATCTAACTCATAGTGAAAACATATATATTCAATATTTCTTTCCTTAAAATGCTCTTCTGTAAGATCTGCTGTTGAGCAACAACTAATTACATAATCACTCATAATAGAATTCCTTTCATGCCTTTTATTTGCAAATTTTCTCCTATTATAACATCAACCCCCTCTTAAAACAACTGTTTCTGTATAGGGACAGAACCTATTTCTATATAAATGATAGGAAAAACAAAGACTCAATACCACTATCATAACTTCTAACAGTAATATTGAGTCTTTATGTACTTTAACGTATATTTTTATTCCTGCATTTGAACTGCATCATAACCTGTTTCACCGGTTCTGATTTTCTGTGCGCTTCTTACTTCATATGTAAAAATCTTTCCATCCCCATAATCTCCTGTGTATGCTGCTTTTCTAATAGCCTGTTCAGCCAAATCTGCCCATTCTTCAGATGAAACAACAACATCAACCTTCACCTTAGGTCTTACTTTTGTTTCAAGTTTCATTCCCTTGGTCCAGTTGTCTGCTCCTCTTTGTGCACCATATCCTTCAACCTTTGTTACCGTAACACCATTTACCTGAATGTGGTCTAAAGCTGCAATAACATCTTCTGCCTTTTCTTCCCTTACAATCGCTTCTACTTTAATAATCATTTCTGTTTCCTCCTAACTTTATTCCTGACGCTGAATTGCATCATAACCTGTTTCGCCCGTACGTATTTTCACGGCACTGGCTACAGGATAACTGAAGATTTTTCCATCTCCATATTCCCCTGTATATGCGGCTTTTTTAATTGCCTCTATGGTTTTATCTGCCCATTCTTCGGACGAAACGACTATCTCGAATTTTATTTTAGGCTGCATCTGAGGTTCAACTTCCATTCCTCTTACTATTTCCTTGTAACCTCTCTGTAATCCGCATCCCATAACCTGTGACACTGTAAGCCCATTTACTTCTATTTCCATCAATGCATTTTTTACATCTTCAAACTTTTCTTCCCTTACAATTGCATCTATCTTCATTATCATAATTTCTATCCTCCTTTACTGATCCATTCCGTTAAAGCTTGGGTATGCATTTTCTCCATGCTGTGAAATATCCAATCCAAGTTTTTCCTCACGGTCAGTTACTCTAAGTGGTGTAAATATTCTTACTATTCCTACGCATATAAGAGTTCCTACTACGGCAATTGCAATGGTAATAACTATTCCTTCTATCTGGGCTGCAAATAATCTCCAATCACCAAATACAAGTCCATCCCATTTTGCTACTGAATTAACAGAACTTTTTCCAAATATTCCTGTGGCGATTCCTCCCCAGATGCCACCGATTCCATGACATCCAAAAGCATCCAAAGCATCATCAATTTTTAATTTCTTCTTAACTAATATTACGCCGTAATAACAGATCGGGCTTACTAATGCTCCAATAATAAAGGATGCCCAAATAGGAACAAAACCAGCTCCCGGCGTTATTGCTACCAGTCCAAGCACCAGGCCTGTTGATGCACCTACCAATGTAGTTTTTCTGTCATTTATCACATCCAGTAACATCCATGATAACAATGCAGATGCAGAAGCAATTGCCGAAGTCATAAATGCATGTGCTGCAAGACCGTCTGCTTTCAATGAACTTCCGGCATTAAATCCAAACCATCCAAACCAGAGAATTGTTGCTCCCAATACAACAAATGGTATGTTATGAATACGATATGTCATTCTCTCATATCCTTTTCTTCTGCCTAAAATAATCGCAAGAACAAGTGCCGTAATACCTGAGCTGATATGAACAACATCACCTCCGGCAAAATCAACTGAGCCAAGTTCTGCCAGAAGTCCACCCTGTCCCCACACCATATGTGCTAACGGATAATATACAATCAATGACCAAAGGGCTATAAAAACAAATAGCGCCTTAAATCTCATTCTTCCTACAACTGCACCGGTTATAAGCGCCGGAGTGATGATTGCAAACATCATCTGAAATCCACAAAATACCAGATTAGGTATTGAGTCTGCGTAAGGACCTGCATCCCAGCCTACTCCATTTAAACCAAACCATCTGAAATCACCAATAATACCTCCGTGATTTCCGCCAAATGCCAATGAGTATCCAAACAATGCCCACATAACAACTGCCAGACCCATTATCATAACTGCTGCCATCATTGTGTTAACTACGTTTTTCCTTCTTACCAATCCTCCATAAAAGAATGCCAGACCCGGTGTCATAAAAAATACTAGGGCAGAGCACACCATCATAAACCCTGTGTCTCCTGAGTTCATACCAAATACCTCCATTTCCTAAACATATTTCTCAATCTCAATGTTAAGATATTATATAGGGGGGAATATCTTAACAAAAAATAAGGACGTGCGACAACTTAATGTCGAACGTCCTTGCTCATTGCAAAGTCTACCACCTGACCTAAAAAAATACAAGCAGCTTTGCTATTTTGTTAATTATATTAACTTTTTTCTTAATTTATTTAACCAGTGCTGCTATAAGCTCCTTCATCTGAGTTTCATTTTCAGGCTTCATTGCAGATCTGATTGTAATAACAGGCTCTACAATTTCTATTGCCTTCATACCTTCCAGCTCACTCTTCATTACTCTGGCTGCCGTAGGTCCCCATGAACCATTCTCAATGATAGCTACAGTTCTCTTCTGAAAATTTTTTATCTTTAAGAGATGTAAAAATTCTGCCATTGGCGGGAACACCCCTCCGTCATAAGATGATGCTGCAAGAACCATCCTGTCATATCTAAAGGCATCTTCCACTGCCTCATGTATGTCCTCTGTGCATAAATCAGCCATTGCCACTTTTTCTGCGCCGGCTTCTTCTAACATTTCTTTCAGTTTCTCAGCTGCTTTTTTTGTATTTCCATGTATTGACGCACATGCAATAAATATTCCCTTATCTTCAGGTTCATAACTGCTCCATGTATTATATTTATCCACATAATAGCCGATGTTTTCCGTAAGAACCGGCCCGTGAAGCGGACATATTATATCAACCTCTATGTTTGCAAGTTTTTTCAAAAGCATCTGAACCTGCATACCATATTTTCCAACAATATTAAAGTAGTATCTTCTTGCCTCACAAGTCCAATCTTCGTCTGCATCTCTTGTTCCGAATTTTCCAAATCCGTCTGCACTGAAAAGAACCTTTTCACTCTTTTCATATGTAACCATAACTTCCGGCCAATGAACCATTGGTGCCATTACAAATGTTAAAGTATGTTTTCCAAGTTCCAGAGTATCTCCCTCTGCCACGGTAACTTTTCTGTCTTCTATATCAACACCAAAGAACTGTTCCATCATTGGAAATGTCTTTGCATTTCCAACTACCTTCATTTCAGGATATTTTTCAATTAACTGAAGAAGACTTCCTGTGTGGTCCGGCTCCATATGCTGTACCACAACATAATCAACATCTCTTCCATCCAACGTCTCTTCTAAGTTTTTAAGCCATTCGTCAGTTACATCACTGTCAACGGTGTCCATTACTGCAACCTTGTCATCAAGAATAACATATGAATTATATGCCATTCCATTTTCCAACATATACTGGCTTTCAAACAAAGTTATATCATAGTCATTAACTCCCACATTAATTATTGTATCTGTTACCTTTTCCATTGCACTGCTACTCCTTTTGTAAACTAAGCTTTTTTCCTGTTTGAACGAAATACCATCTCAATAATAAATCCTATTATGGCAACCTGCACTCCTATAAATAAAAGTACACTTATCAACAGCATGCTGCTCTTCATAATTACGACACCGCTAATCTTATAAATCAATATAAATATTATAAGAAATGCTATTGGTATTGCTAAAGACAGTATTGGAATAACAAGTTTTCCACGTCTGTTGTTCTTTGAAATGTCATATTGTGCTATTACAAGAGCTGCCACTATTGCCAAAATAATAACAGGTACCACAACAAGCATTAATACATTCATCTTAAAGTACCTCCATTTAATACTTGTTACATTATAACCTTTTGACCTGTTTTAGGCAATGCAATTATGTGACATTGCTTACATCGATTTTTATTAATTTTAAAGGCAATAAAAAAAATGGCTTTTTTTCAATAAAAACCATTTTTTCTATTTCAATTAACAATACTTTTTTGTATTCTTGTTGTTTATATTTCTCACATATCTTTTCTGCATGGTTACATCTTATAAACTGCCAGATTTTATTTTCCAAACATTATTAATTCTAATCTCTGTTAACTTATCAGGATTGTCACAATACAATCCTGTTGCCGATTCAAAAACAATATACATATAGCCCTTGTTCAATATTATTCCCTCTGACATTGCCGGAAGAACAATGTTCTTCTTTGCTGTTCCAAGTGATGATGCCTTTCTGATATTTACTCTGTATGTAATCATTGCTGAATTGCTTATAAGTCCGTAGGACTGGGAGAAAATAAATTCCCTTCTCCACTTACTAAGCTTCTTTACAACAAGCCCCTGAGAATTTGAAGGAACTGCAAAACTGTGTTTCTTTGTAAATACCAGTTTCTTTTTCTTTACTGACACCTTATATCCATACATTCTCGGTGCAGAAATATTTGCACTGTGTCCTGACCAGAAATAAGTTCCGTCAAAGGTTGCAAAATCCGCACGTCCAGGCAGATGAACCATGTAATCATATTTTACTTTTTTACCCGGCTTAGTCTTTTTGAGCTTTGAGTAACTGATAATACCCAAATGATCATTGGTTGAAATATTATTCAGACCTACCGCCAATCTATTTTTTATGTTTGTGACTGATCCTACATGATCCTTTGATGGAAGAACCACTTTCTTTACGTATTTTCCGGAACTTAACTTATATACAAGTAAAATAGATTTCTTCTTTAATCCTTTTGCATACATGGACACAACAAGATATTTTCCAATTATACAGCTTCCCTGAGGAACATAATTCTTCAGATATTTTAGTTTGTACTTTGTTTTGTCTTTTGCATTTATCTTGTTTAAATAGTCATTATACTGCTTTTTGTTTTTTGCCTGTCTTTCCAATTCGGATTTAGTAAATTCCCATTTAAGTTTATTCCTTCTGGCGTAGCTCTTTCCATAGGAGTTGGCATAAACTTTCAATGTAAGACTTCTGTCTTCTGCAAATGCATCTGCTCCAATACTTGCAACTTTCTTGTACAGCGTAAGTGATTTTAATTTCGAACATTTCTTAAATGCATATTTTCCTATTTTCGTAACATTCTTAGACATTGTAACTTTTGTCATAGCTGCACAGTTGTAAAAAGTTGAGGTCCCTATCTTGGTCACTGTTGCCGGAAGAGATACACTTTTCAAACTTTTACAATTATAAAATGCTCTTGTTCCAATTGATATAACTGTTGTTCCAAAAGAAACACTTTCCAATGTATAGGCATTCCTCAAGAACTCTGCCGGAATTGTTTTTATACCATTTTCAAATGTAACCTTTTTAATCGCCCCATCAATACCGAAAATCTGATTTCCTTCTGTCACTGTATTAGGTATTGTAATTTCCGTAAGGGATGTACATAATTTAAACACTCTGTATCCGAATTTTTTCAATCCATTAGGTAAAACTATTGTTTTTAATGCACTACATCCGTTAAATGCATAATCGGAAATCTCTGTAAGATTACTTGAAGTTTCAAAAGTTATTTTTTCAATATACTTACATCCTTTAAACACCTGCTGATCAATTTTTTGTATTGAAGCCGGTATTTCCAGACTTGTAATATTTTTGTCTTCTCTGTTTCCCAGATATTCTACAAGAACATTGTCCTTTACTTTGTAGACACCATTTATTATTTCATAACCGGCAGGTACTGTTGTAGGTGCTTCCGTTGTTGGATTTTCTGTTGTCGGGTTTTCTGTTGTTGGATTTTCCGTCGTTGTTTCTTCAGCATTTCCTGAAGTAGTTGTTTCTTCACTTCCTATAGTAGTAACCTGCGGTAGCGCCTCAGCCTCTCTTACTACATTTCCAACATTTTTAGCCTTAACATCCTTTGTGTTAACTACCATACCTGTAGACACCATCAAAGCGACTGCAAGCATCATAGCTATTATTTTCTTTTGCATCATGCCCTCACTTCCTCGTCTGTCATTGTTCTTATAGAATTATAATGTCAAAATTTGATGAAATAACGATTATTCTCTACCGTCCCAGCAGTAAGTGCAAAGTTTACACTTATCTATTCCAACTGAATCAAGCATATCATCCAGCCTGTTGAATCTAAGGGTAGTAAAGTTTAATTCTTTTCTGATTTCTTCTACCATGTTCTCGTATTTCTCTGATTCAGGGTCTGCATATTCCTGTAAAATTTCATCTGTAACATTGCCCTTTTCAAGTCTCTCTATTACACGTCTTGTAATCAAATCCATATCTGATCTTGAACGCGAGAAATTAAGATATTTACAGCCATATAGAAGTGGTGGACACGCAGGTCTGATATGTACTTCCTTTGCTCCACTCTGATATAAGAATTCTGTAGTTTCCCTAAGCTGTGTTCCACGTACAATAGAGTCGTCAATAAGTAAAAGACTCTTGTCTTTAATTAAATCCTCTACTGCCAACAACTTCATCTTAGCAATTAAATCTCTCTTGCTCTGAACTGTAGGCATAAATGAACGCGGCCATGTCGGTGTATACTTGATAAATGGTCTTGAAAATGGAATACCTGATTCATTGGCATAACCTACCGCATGGGCAATACCTGAATCAGGTACACCTGCTACTATGTCAGGCTTTACATTGTCACGCTGTGCCATTCTTTCTCCACAATTATAACGCATTTTTTCAACACTGATTCCTTCATATGAGCTTGCAGGATAACCATAGTAAACCCAAAGGAATGTACAAATCTTCATATCACTGTTTGGATTTGAAAGAGTAACGCAATTCTTTGGCGTAAGCACTACAATTTCTCCCGGTCCTAATTCTTTATAATCAGAAAATCCCAAATTCTTATATGCGAAATTTTCAAATGATGCACAGAATGAATCCTTCTTTCTTCCAATAACAACAGGAGTACGTCCACGCTTGTCACGTGCAGCGTAAATTCCCTGACTGTTCATAAGAAGTAATGAAAGGGAACCATCTATTTTTTCTAATGCATAATTAATTCCCTCTATCAAATTGTCTTTCTGGTCAATAAGTGTTGCCACCAGCTCCGTAGCATTAATATCTCCTCCACTCATTTCCTGAAAATGTGTATGTCCATGCTTATATAAATCATGTGTCAATTCATCCATATTGTTTATTTTACTGATTGTTGTCAGTGCATATGTTCCATGAATTGAACGAATAATAAGAGGCTGTGATTCATAATCAGATATACAGCCTATTCCAAAATTTCCTTCCATTTCCTGGAAATCTTTATCAAACTTAGTTCTAAATGGTGAATTTTCAATATTGTGAATTGCGCGATTAAAACCTCTTTCACCTAAAACTGCCATTCCTCCACGTCTTGTTCCAAGGTGTGAATGATAATCAATTCCAAAATACAAATCAAACACACAATCTTCTTTAGAAGCTACTCCAAAAAAACCACCCATAATTAATTCTCCTCATCTTATATGTAATTCTATATAATCTTATCTTGTTTTATAGTTTATTTCAATGTATTTTTAGAAATGGGGGGGGCTGACTCCTCGATTTGTGGGCTTTTGCTATAAAAGGAGGCATACCCCACGGATATGCCCCTTAGTTGATTGACATTAAAAGAAATTATTTCTTTATTTTCATTTTCTTAGGAATTGAATATTTTCCATATATCTTAGTTTTATTCTCTACAACATACGCCTGAGCTCTGACATAAAGCTTTGATGCATTTTTAATCTTCTTAGAGCTTATTGTAAATGATGCACTGTCCTTTTGAACCAAAGGTATCCCAATTATTCAGGTTTAGTGTAATCATTGTATAGCCTTCAGTTGGTGCATAAGGGTCTGCGGTTGTTACCACAGGTGCTGTTGTTATTTGTTCATCTGTTTCCACAACTGAAAGATTACTTATCTCAACTACTGTTCCTACTTTTAAAACTCCTAGCTGATATACTAATACAAGCTCATCTGATTTAGCTGTTATCAAATATGACACTTCTTTTTGGTCGCCATTATATGTCTTTTTAAAATATCTGCTTCCTAAACCTGTTATCTGTATATTTCCAAGGCTCCATCATCCACACTATCATTACTTAAGCTTTGAGTAAAACTGATTCTATAATTTTTACCCGGTGTGGTTTTAAATTTAGCTCTTTTGGCTCCGCTGAAAAATAATAACTTTTTAGGGAGGTTATATTATATGCATTTACTATTTACTATTTTAATTACTTTTTTTGCGGGAATGGGGGCAGGTCTTTAAACCGTGCTACGGGAATTGTCCTTGTCATACTTGGAATCATAGTTATGGCATTTTCAATATTTATATAAAACAAGGCTGTGATATTAACATTTTTCGTTAATGCCACAGCCTTATTTATAAGTTGCTTATTACTTTATACTGTAAACTGTATAAACTGTCTTGTCATCTGCTTTTGGATTTTTTTCTTCTGTCTTTGACTCACCTGAATCCAAGTCTGCAATTTTTCCAATTTTAGGTGTAACTTTTATTTTCTTTGTTTCTGTAGTTTTGTCCTTATAGGTTACCGTACAGTTAATTTCAACATTTTTGTAAAGCTGCTCATACACTGCTTTTTTAGTATTTAGCGCATTTCCTGTTCCATCAAAGGCATCTAATTTATTTATTTCTGCCTTTTGCCCCTTTGAGAGATAATTTGAATCATAAGCTATTCCAATAAAGGTTTGCTCATCCTTCTGTCTATCATAATCAACCGTAAATGATGTGTACTGAGAGCCTGTATACTCGTCTTCTTTTGTTTTTTTATCATCACAATCTGCTATTGTGCTTGGCGTATTAAAGGTTTTTGATGATTTTTTTCCTTCAGTTACAATACTATTTCCTTCCGGATTAGTTATCTGAAAAACTGCATCTTTTATACTATAAGTAATTTTGTCAATATTTTTACCTTTACATGATACCGGAAATTCTACAAGGTAACTAACCTGTCCCTTTTCTTCGCTTCCGCACATTGCACCGCTAAATCCCTTTGCGTCATCTATTGCAGTTTTACTCTTTGCTAATGTTTGCGCATTTAATCTAATAGAAAAACCATATCGGTTGTTCTTTGTAGTGGGATTACTCCCAATCTGACCCAAGCCAACAACAAGTGCCATACATGCTGCAACAGCAACTGCCGGTTTAATAAAATTAATTTTTCTTCTCATATTATTTTTTCTGAATAACTGCTTCATCCCTTCCTTTTTTTCCTGTTCAAGATGAATTTTGTCCAGTGCACTTTTATAATCGCTATTCATTTTTAACCTCCATTATCTCTTTCAATTTTTTTCGAGCTCTTGTAAGTTTTGAATTAATCGTGTTTTGTTTTTGTTTTAGGATTTTTGCAATTTCCTTTATTTTGTATCCTTCATAATAATACAGATAAAGAATGTTTCGCTCATCCTCCTTTAGCAATTGAAGTTCTTCAAGGATTCCTTCCTCTTTCTGTGTAAAAGGAATTTCCATGTTTTCAATTGGTACCGTACTTCTTTTTGCCAAAGATTTCTTGTAGTCTAGACATTGGTTTATAGTTACTCTGATCAGCCAGGATTTAACATGCTCTTCATCTTTAAAAATAACTTTTCTGCTTAATAGTTTCACGAAAACTTCCTGCACAATATCTTCTGCATCATATTTGTTATACAAATACTGGTAAGCGATTCTAAATATCATGTCAGAATAATTTTCAACTATTTTGTTGTACTGTTTTTCTGTTTGAATGTTTAGCATGTAAGCTCCTTTCATTAACTAACACGATTTAGAATATGATTTTAGTGCAAAATAAAAAATTATGCCTGTATCATTAGCTTTTTGACTAATAAACAGGCATTAAAAAATTTTATATTATTTATACCATTCCTTATGTCTTGTTGAAAGGTACGGAACTTCTCTCTGTCTTTTAACAGACTCATTTAAGTCTATTTCACATACTAACAATTGTTCTCCAGCCCCAGCTTTTGCAACAACATCTCCATTAGGATTAATTACTAAGGTTTCTCCTACTTTATTTTTTATAAATTGCAAACTGCGTATAACGGAATATTTTTCATCCATTCCTGCTCTATATAATTCATTGTTGAAAATCTAACTGCCATCTCCGGTTTGTACTTATCACAAAATGCTTTCAGACTTTTTGATTTTATATTAGTCTCTGCCTTTACCTCAATTGGAACTATTGATTTTCCTTTTTGTATCAAAAAGTCCTGTTCATATGTTCCTTTATCAGTTCCAAAATAGTATGGCGTATACTTAGTATCCGAAATTATTTGTTGTAATACATATTGTTCTGTTAAGGCACCCTTAAATTCAATAAATATATCGTTTCCATCTAATATTGATTCTGCATCTAATTCACTTAACGCTCCTAATAATCCTACGTCTAGCATAAAAAGTTTATATGCATTAAAACTTTTGTATGATGCTAACGGCACATTGGGTTCATTAACACGATATACCTTGTATATTAAGCCACAATCAAGCAGCCACTGTATTGCCACCTCAAATTCACTACTACGGGCACCCTTCTTTATTTGTCCAAAGAAAAACTTTTTGTTTTCTTTTGCTAACTGTATTGGTATTGACTCCCAGACCATATTTATTCTTGGTAATTCTTTAGTTTCAACGTGCTTTCCAAAATCACCTTTGTACTGCCTTACTATATCTTTTTGGATTTCCCTGACTCCTAAATAATCATTCTCTTCTCTGAAATAATCCACCACTGCCGGCATTCCACCTACATAATAATAGTTCTTCAGCCAAAACAAATATTTATCCGAGAAGTTGTCAATTACGCTATAATCTTTCGTTTCAAGAGCTTCTGCTAAGGATTCTTCTCCCATTGCACACAAAAACTCTCTGTAGTTTAGAGGATATAAATCCAACAAATCTACCTTTCCTACCGGGTATGAAACACCCTCGTGTATAGCCACTCCCAAAAGTGAGCCCGCAGCAACCACATGGTATTCCGGTGCATCTTCACAAAAATACTTCAAAGACTCCAGCACCTTAGGTGCATCCTGTATTTCGTCAAAAATAATAAGAGTATCTTCGGCATTTATTGTAACTCCCGACTCAATGTTTAAATTCATTATAATCCTCTTTATATCAAAATCCATTTCAAATACAGATTTAATACGTTCATTATTATAAAAAGAAATATAAGCTACCTTTTTGTAATATTTTCTGCCAAACTCTTTCATCAGCCATGTTTTTCCAACCTGTCTGGCTCCCATTATAATAAGTGGTTTTCTACGCTTGCTTTCCTTCCACTTTAACAGTTTTTCCATTGCAAATCTTTTCATTTATCCACCTTCTCACATTACTTATTATTAAGTATATCACATTTTTTCTGGGGTATACAAGTTGGTTTTTTACATTTTTTCGGGTCACTTTCATTGTAATATCTACACTTTTTCGGGTCAACTCAATCTGGTTTACCACACTTTTTCTGGTCAGCCCCTGTTTTTTTCATATTATTTCCGGGTAATTTTTCCTCCCAGACTATATCTTCCTTCCTCATCTGTTACAATGGCTGTCTCATAGAATTTCTTTACAGCTTTTATCATAAATTCAGTATCTTTCACACCCGCCGTTTCATAAGGTGAGTGCATTGCAAGCTGTGCAAGCCCTATGTCTACAGTATTCAGGGAAATGTGGCTGTTTGAAATATTGCCAAGAGTTGAGCCTCCCGGAATGTCTGAACGGTTAACATATGACTGAACTTCTACCCGGGCTTTTCCACAAATTTCTTTAAATACAGCTGCCGATATTGCATCTGTTGTATATTTCTGATTTGCATTATATTTGATGACAATTCCCTTATTCATATATGGTCTGTTTGTTGGGTCTGCCTTTTCCGGATAATTTGGATGAACTGCGTGAGCATTATCTGCCGAAAGCATAAATGATGAAGCTACTGCTCTTACAAAATCTTCCTCCGTCTTTTCCGAACACATTGCTATTCTTGAAAGCACATCTGATAAAAATGATGAATCTGCTCCCTGTTTAGTTGTGCTTCCCACTTCTTCATTGTCAAAAACCGTACATACGTTAACACTCTCCTTATTTTCATTATCTTCTTCTATCAGGGCTTTCATGCAACTGTATGCGCACATAACATCATCAAGCCTTGGAGATGATATAAATTCATTATCGGCCCCCCAGATTGTTCCTTCTTCTCTGTTGTATAAAAACAAATCCCTGCCGATGATATTTTCCGCCTCTGTACCGGCTTCCTTTGCAATTATTTTTTCAAATTTATCCTTTGATGAAATCTCACCAAACAATGGAATCATGTCTTTCTGCGGATTATATTTAATGCCATTGTTAGCATCTCTGTTCATGTGAATGGCAAGATTTGGAATCACACACAAATCCCTGTCCACATTTATAAGTATGGGTTTCAGCAACCCATTATCCCTTACAATAACACGTCCTGCCACAGACAATGGTCTGTCAAGCCATGGTGCCATAAGCATTCCACCATAATTTTCCACATTCAATGTTACGTAGTTATTATCCTGCACCATTTCAGGATTCTCTTTAATTTTGAACGCCGGTGAATCACTATGAGCCGCCGCTATTTGAAAATTATAGAAATCCTTATTTTCCGGCATGCGAA
This sequence comes from uncultured Eubacterium sp., assembly GCA_900548465.1. Classification (GTDB taxonomy): domain Bacteria; phylum Bacillota; class Clostridia; order Lachnospirales; family Lachnospiraceae; genus Eubacterium_G. The sequence goes on along the minus strand of URKY01000011.1, from coordinate 11,157 downwards.
AAGCTATAATTGATGAGCCATTTCTTGTAATGTAATATTTCTTTCCCGAAACCAAATTCCATTTATTTCTTTCATTCAAAGGCACAAAACCTGCATTTTCCAACATAGTTGCAAAATTAGCAACCACATGAAAGGCACTTGGGCTTTTCTTAATAAAATCCATAAGTTCTTTTGATGTATCAATATAATTATTTTTTCCCATAGCTATCTCCTAACTTTCTTTTTGTAAAAAATTTTTATAGGTATTGTCTATTCCTATTGACCCTAACGGTGCGGTTATAATAATTGCCAGCACTGCAACTGACAGAACAATTTTTCCACATGCAAGACCTGACGCAAGGGGTACTGAACCAATTGCCGCCTGAACCGTTGCCTTTGGAAGATATGCAATAACACAAAATGCTCTTTCTTTCCATGTAAGATTTGTCTTTATCATACAAATTAAAACGCCAATTGCCCTAAAGATTAAGGCTACCAAAATCATCAAAACCGCTGCAATACCTGCACTTAACGTATACCTGATATCTATTGCCGCTCCAACCAAAACAAAAAGCATGACTTCCGCTGCCAACCATAATTTTCCAAATTTTTCCGACAGTCTTTTTGAAACAAAAGCCGTACTTTTCATCTTTATTATACATGCCATACTCACAACTGCAAGTAATCCGGACACGGAAATCTTTCCTTTAAGCCAACCTTCAATTGCAATTAAAAGAAATGAAAAACCAAGTACGATTATTACCTTCATACTGTTTCTGACGCAATGCTTATGTGCATAGGATGTCTCAAAAAATAAATATAATCCATATCCTACAACTGCACCAAGTAAAATTCCAAGAATAATCGAAACCGGTATATTTACAAAATCTAATATTTGGGCACTTCCACCCTGGGCAATGCTTAAGAACGTAGTAAATAAAACAATGACAAATATGTCATCGCAGGATGCACCTGCCATTATCATTTGGGGAATTGCTTTTTGAGTTCCATATTTTCTGTCCATGAGATTTACCATTCGCGGTACAACCACTGCCGGTGAAACTGCTCCAAGAACCGCTCCCATAACTGCTGCCTCTATCATGTTTATTCCAAGAATTGCCGGTGCAAATAAAATATATCCTATTATTTCACAGGTTGCCGGAACAAAAGACAAAAAAATTGCCGGTCGTCCTGCTTTTTTCAAGTCCTTAATATCCAGTGACAAACCTGCTTTTAACAGAATAATAATTAATGCCATTTTTCTCAGTTCTTCGGAAATTGACAAAATTGATGGGTCCAAAAAATCCAACACATAGGGGCCTAACACAATTCCTGTTACAAGCATTCCGATAATTCTCGGTAATTTTAGCCGGCTGCAAATAGCCCCCATAGCTAATCCTACAATAAAAATAAGCGCTAATGATGTTAACATATAATCCCTCCTTAAATTTAAACGAAAAAAAAGCTGATACTTCTGCGACTGTAATAATCGTAGAAGTCATCAGCTAAATAAGCACTTTAGGTTTCCCAAGGGAGAACTTCATTCCCTACCTGATTAAGAATACTATAACTGTTAAAGTCTGTCAACTTCCAATAATATTAATTTCTTAATCTTTATATTAAGCTACATTGTAAATTAAATATAACAATGTTATACTTCCATTCGTAATGCTATTTTTACATATTTATTGTCAACAGAAAGCAGGTAACTTTATGAAACTCAAAGCATTAAAAACAGCATTTCCATATACAATTCTGATTTTTGGAGCTGATTCCTTTATGCTCCCTACAATGATAGTAATATTGGCACTTCTTACAATATTTAAAAATAAATTAGCACACAGGGAGGTCTAAATAAATGACACTTTCACAACAGATAATTATTATAGCTTTATGTATTGCCGGCACAATGCTTACCCGTTTTCTGCCTTTTATTATATTTAGCGAAAACAGAAAAACTCCTGAATACATACAATATATTGGCAAATTCCTTCCTGCATCTTTATAAACGCCAGATGCTTTTATCAATTGCCGGCGTGTTATATCCCACACCTAATTCAAGAAAAACAACCTTTTTCATAAAAGTCCCTAAAATATTTTTCAAACCTCTCGCCACTATAAAAAGCTATGCTTTCAACCTTGTTTTCCACTGCAATTTTTAGACATGATTCGTAACAGTTTTTTAACTGTTCTTCCTGTGTTTTATAAAGTTTTCCGGCGACAATAGGTCCCACCGTATGAATTACATACTCACAGGGCAAATTAAAAGCCGATGTGATTTTGGCACTTCCGGTAGGCTCTTCATGACCCTGCCCTCTGCTGAATCAAAAGTTTCATATCCTCTTGAAATAATGCATGATGAAATTCCAAGTTCCGTTGCCTGCAAAATCATATTCTTTAATTTGTCCAATTTCCTGTTCTGAAAGAAATAAATGGGTTGAACGAACTGATTCCTCCCACACTTTTACAAGTTTCTCAACCATGACAAATGTTCTTGTCTCTGTTTCATGAATATTCATGTAATTCTCCTACTATTTTATAGCATTCTTTAATTCAAATATATTCTTCTCAATTTTTTTAACAGTACTTATAAATTCTTCATCTGTTTTTCCGGTTGGATCATCTAATTCCCAATTATAATCAAATTTTCTACCAATAAAAGGACATCCAACATTGCATCCCATTGAAATTGCTATATCAGGTGAAGGAATATCTGAGATAAGTTTTGAATATTGTTCCTTTTCCATATCAATGCCATACATTTCTTTCATAATTCGCACAGCATCCTGATTAATTTGTGGCTTTGTCTCTGTTCCAGCTGAATAACTTTCAAATACATCTGCAGCATAATATTTTCCAAGAGCCTCCGCAATCTGGCTTCTACAGGAATTATGAACGCAAATAAATGCTACTTTTTTTTTACCCATAAATACCTCCATTAAAATTTAAAACAAATCCAGCATATTGTCCAAATATATTTTTTCCCTAACGTGAATCTGATACTCCAGTTTTGTCATATAATATAGTAAAAATTCCAAAATCAAAGCACTTCCAAGGCTTCTGCCTTCAATTTTGAAATTTGAAAATCCCATTGGTAAATAAACATTTCTAATATCATTCATTCCAATAAATCCCGGATTTTCCATTGCCTTAGAAAAACTGTATCCGTTATTTACGCTGGGGGCTGAACACTGATGGTCCGGACAGTTGTCTCCCAGATTTTTGTGGCTGACATTTTCGTAACACTTTTTTCTGTCCTGACACCCAACCCAGCAACATTCGTTACACAAAAACTCCACCTTATCTTTTAGGATTTCCGACATTTTATTTAGTTGTTCAAATTCCTTATTCAGGCGAAAATCCGGTACAACATAAAGAAAATCCTCTCTTTTTACTTCCTTAATAAATTGCTCAAACTCCGTCAGCACCTTTGTTGTTGAAGACACAAAATAAAACCCCGGATAGTTCTTTTTCAAATAATCCAACAGTAATTCTGAATGAACAATAACTCCATTCTTTACTATTTCACTTTTTTCAAACATTTTGCAAATCTCATTGCATTTACTATCCGAAAGATGTTCCTTCTTAAGCAGTGAATTGCTAAATGTAAGTCTTGCTGAAATTCCATATTCCTGCATTAATTCAAGTACATCTTCAGGGGCGTGATTTCCGAATCCTGCCCGTCCTCCACCCCAGATGCAATCTACCGGGGCACCATATATAGAACCTATATCGCACCAATCATAAAAATATTCCCTATGCTCCCGAAAGATTGACAAAAACACCTTATACAATTCGTAAAACTCAAACAGTCCCGGGAGATGGTAGTATGCTATGTCTTTTTTTAATTTGCTCATATGCAAACTGTTTCCCTTCTTAATGTTTTCTTTCATCTACAACACTATGTATTATCCCATTTTAACATAACTCCCAACAAAAAAGGAACAGGCAATTGTTAAAATCCGTACCCCTGCGGGTAACCTAAACAACAACTACCTGTTCCTCTTATTTGCATTTATATGTTTTACAGCTTATATCTAATCCAAACTGCATCGCTGGCAAACTTTTTAACGTCCATTAATTTTAAATGAATTAATGGATGATTCATCTTCAAGCCGTCGAATACGGAAGGCATTTCCTCTCTTCCATCAATTCCTGCCCCCATGAGAATGCTTATTTCATCTAGAAGACCTTCATCTAAAAATGCTGTATTAATAGCCGATCCTCCGACAATGCCCATTCGCCCAACACCAAATTCATTAGCAAGAATCTCGCTTGCTCCGGCAAGATTTATTTTTTCCTTTCCACAAACAATCCATGAAATATTCTGCTTATTAAGATATTCCAAATACTCCTTTGTAACCTGCTCACTGGTAATAATCAGATAGGGCTTTTCCATACCTGATGCATCAGGCCAGAGCAATTTCCCTTTTGTATCCACAACCACTTCATACCCTTTGGCATCACTTTTCTTCGAAAAGCCCTCTTTTCCAAAAACTTCCTTATCTTTGGGTTCAAAAAATCCCGGCTCTGCCAATTCCAGTTCAGCAGTCACTCTTCCACTTACTGTCGTTGGAATGTTAAGTTCATTAAGGGTTCCATAATAATCATCTACACCCGGCAATTGTGATGTCATTGCACAATCAATTCTTCCATCCACAGATGTCATCATATGACAAATAATATATGGTTTCTTCATTGCTTTCACTCTCCTCTACTATTACAGTTTTTCACCATAGACAGGGAATGCTCCGCTGTCACCATAACTCTCAATATGTTTAAAATTCTTTAAAATTTCCATATCTTCCTAATATGTATTCCCACCTCCCTTATGGCGGCGGCTATTCGTCGGAAACATTTACCAAAAATGAACTTCGTTCATTTTGTTTCCTCCTCGAATTTATATTTGTATACTACAACTTAAACTTAACTTTAAGTCAAGAGATTTTTACCAATAATCTCCTATTGAACAAATATTACAAAATTGTTACAATTCATTTTGTAATTGGCCAGTACAAATTCAAAATAAGGAGGACGTAACTATGTGTTTTAAATTCAATAGTTGTTCCGAGTTATTTAATACTCTTTGCAACTTTTTTAACTTTGGTTGTTAATTAATTATCTATAATAAAAATGCGGATAAAACAGGAGCCTTTGCTTCCATTTTATCCGTATTTTCAATTCATATTAAGTTTACATAATTTTAGCCCTGCAATCCATTGGACTGTCTAATCATGTCCTCCACAACAATGTCATAAATTTCCCCAACTGTGTTGCAATATTCCAACACTTTCCATGGTTCATTTGTATGGAAATGAATTTTCACTAAATCCTCATCTCCTGCTGCAATCAAACTGTTTCCCTCGAAATGCTCTGTAATATAGTCTGCAATTTCATCCTCATCCAAATCTTTATCTCTTCTGTCAATTAATAACTGTGTATCATAACGATACGCAAACTGATCATCTTCTGCATCAATTGAATTAACTCCCATTTTCTGATCCTCCATTGTATATTTCCCTACACATATTACCACATATATCCCAAACTCTAAAGTATAAATATCTATGCGGACATATTTTTTCATTACTTTATCTTCAATGTTCTTAAATAAGTTTTCTGCTCATCCATTATTCTATAGCTTTCAATAGCCTTTTGAATAGTCTTATTATGGGTCCATACATCAAGACGTTTTTTCTCAACAAAAGGAATAATCTGCTCATATTGTTTTGCCAGCGCCGTAGCAAAATACCATGCTCTCATCATGTTTACATAATATTCTTCTGAGCGAATATCCGCCACCTTATCCGGGTATTCAATATTAAATTCATCTTCCAGATAATATTTCATAAGCATGCTTATTCCAAAACGAATAATATATGTATGTTCTGATTCCATAAATTTATAAATTTCTTTTATAAATACATCCAAATGCTTCTTCACCAACCGGAGGGCAAGCAAATCGCAGGTTGCCCAATTGTCTATATATGGAAGAAATCTCTTAAGCTCCACCAGACATTCATCATAATCTTTTATCTGCTCAATCAAAAGTCCATGTAAATTATTTTCCTCATAATACTGATGAGGAAGTTTCTTTATAAATAGTTTTGACTCTTCTGTCTTCCCGAATTTTTTAGCAAATCCGCGAAGCGCAGGTGTTCTGACTCCAATAATTTTTTCCTTTTCCATTGTAGGAATTAGTTTTGCATGAAAATCCCTGTATTTTAAATCCTGTAATTCAAAAAGTTCCTGTCGTACTCCCTTTTGTACTTCTTCTATATTCATATATTTACTCCTGTATTTTTTCTCCAACAATTTCCAATGTATCACTTCCTACCTGACACATATACAGTATAACCTTAACCCCGGCTTTTTGTGCAACTTCCAGCACCTCTCCAAATTCCGGATGAGTTTCTATGTTAGGACGAACCTCGGTCACCCCTTCCATTTGAACAACAAACGCAACTGCACATTGGTACCCAAGTTTTTGTGCCTTTGTAAGCTCTTTCAAATGTTTCACCCCTCGCTCCGTAGGTGCATCAGGAAAATATCCTATTCCATTTTTCTCCAACGTACATCCCTTGACTTCCATAAGGTACTCCACATCTCCTTTTTTCATATAGAAGTCAATTCTCGAATCACCATACTTATATTCCGGTTTAATATAATCGTAATCCTTTCCTTCCAGCCACTCTTTTACCACTTTGTTAGGTGCCTGACTGTCCATATTAATCCAGCCGAACCCCTTCTTATTCACTGCCACTATATCATACAAGGTTTTTCTGTTAGGATTGTCGGACTCTTCAAGCCGTACCTCCGTCTCCGGCAACAAAAGTTCCTTACATCGTCCTGTATTCTTAACATGTACTGTATTTACAACTCCGTCTATTTCCACATGGGCAATAAATCTATTGGGTCTATCTATAAATTTACCATTGACAATTTTTCTGTATTTCAAATATTGCCTGCCTTTCTTATCCTTTGCTATTTTTTTATATACTTCGTGCCTCTTCCCCTGCCTTCAACTGCAAAAACAATCGTAAAAAAATACGACTGTTTTTGGTTATAAATTCCTGCCTAACCGTCCTGAATATTCCTAATGAGTTCTTTTACTTCCGGCAAATAATCTTTTCCATCTATGATTTTCATCATATCTCTTCTACCTTATTATAATATAAACCACATATGCTGCATAAAACGCAACCATACATAGTCCTTCCATTCTTCCGATTTTTCTTTTGGTTCCTGCAAATATCCATACACACACTGTAAATACTACAAGAACACACAAATCAATAATATTTTCAGCAACTATGCTGATTGGACTGATTGCTGATGCAACACCAAGTACCATAAATATGTTAAATACATTTGAACCAATGGCATTGCCAAGTGCCATATCAACTTCATTCTTTCGGGCTGCAACTATTGAAGTTACAAGTTCTGGAAGCGATGTTCCTATTGAAACAATTGTAAGTCCGATAAGCGTCTGACTCATTCCAAGGTCACCTGCTATTCTTGATGCGGCATCTACAGTCATATCTCCGCCGATTGCAATTGCAATTGCTCCGCCAACTATGAACAAGATACTCATAGGAACTGAAATAAGCTTAATATCCTCGTCTGAACCGCCTTCAATCTCAACCTTCCTGCCTTCTTTACTTGCTTTTAATGCAGTCTTAATCAGATGGAAAATGTACACTGCAAAAGCACATAGGAATATAATGCCATCAAAATGTCCAAGTATCATTCCTTCTTTATCACCTAATCCAATTTTCCCTAAAAGCAGCAAAAAGCCGGCACAAACGAGAGAAATCGGGATATCTCTTTTTATTGTTTCTTCTGCAACATTTACCGTAGTAATCATTGCACACACACCAATAACAACCATCAGATTAAATATGTTGGAACCAACTACATTACTTACAGCAAGTTCATTATTACCTGTAAGTGAAGCCGATACGCTGACCGCTGTCTCCGGAAGCGATGTTCCCATTGCAACAATTGTAAGTCCGATAATTATAGACGGAACATGTAGTCTCTTTGCTACACTTGAACTTCCTTCAACGAAAAAATCTGCTCCTTTAATAAGCAGCACAAACCCCATTACAAGAAATATAAGTACAAGTGCAAATGGAGCGTTGTTAATGAATTTTTCCATCAGTTTCCTCCCTTTCATTTTCTAGTAGTGTCAAATACTACCTTATTTTTTCTTACTAAAACCTTTATTTTCAGGGAGTTTGCAATAAAAAGAGCATTGACCTCCCTTTTCTGGTATAATGTCAACGACGAAATCAACTTTATACAAAGACAAAGGAGACAATGCTCATGAACATTATACTTTATTTACTTCAATTAATTCAATACCTTTACCAACAAAAGGTCGCATAAATTTGTTGTCGGAAAATACATGATAGAGAATTCCTCATGTTCGTATCGAAGTACTAGAACACTATCTATGATAATCCAACTGACATTTATTGTCAAAAATATCTTTTTGTTCTGCTTAGCTGTATTTTATCTGACTTCTTACAAGTTCCAGCATACTGTTCTTGTTATAATGCCACTCTCTGAGTCTTGCCATTTTTGATGCACCCAGTCTGCTCCAACCCAGAGCAAGTGTACTCATTCGCGATGACAATACATGACTTACATGCCCTTCGGCACTGCATGCACACACGCCATTTCTTCTCCAAAGTCGTCTTTTGGCCGCTGTCCAGTTATTTTTGATATACTTTGCAGCTTCCTGAATTCTTTTGAGCTGACTCTCTGTTTTTGCGCATCCTTCTAATCTTTCTACTATTTCATAGAATTCTTTCTTTGTTCCATCTCTTATGATTTTGCATACTTCGACTCTTGCATCTTCTTTGCTGTCCAACATATGTGATGTCATTTTTAACACATATTTGCTTAGATGAAATTCATCCAATACATACTCTATGCTTCTGAGCTGGTTCATTTCCTCTTTAATCCATGCTCCACCATCTGAATTAATATAAATTTTCTTTATGCCTTCCATATCATATGCTGTATGAACATAGCGTCTTATCCTTGCCCAGAATTCTTTGTTTGATTCATCACATCCACTGCAAAAATATTTTGTGTTTATCAACTTGTTTCGTTTTCTTCCCGGTGCTTCAGGCGCAACTCCCTCATACACATATACGAGTTTTGTTATTGCTCCATTCTTTTTTCTTCCATTTTCACTTACTTCCAGGTCGCCTTTTTTCTCTTGGAATTGCAGAGCGTAGTGGTCCTCATCTGCATCAATATAAAGATAATCCACTTTCTTTTTCTCTGGCTCTTCCGGTATTATTTCAGGAAATTTTGTTTTGTGAAGCATATCTTTTACCGCGGTTTTGCTTATACTGTCCGATTCGTTTACAGACTCTCCTCCACGTCTATAAGAAGTCTGTACAGCTTCTTCGTATACTTTTACCATTGCATCTTCTGTAAGCCGTTGATTTTCTTCAAATCCCATTACCTTATCTAGAAGATAGCACATCTCAAACTTCCCATCTTCATTCTTTTCTTTTGATACATAAAGTGTTTTCATAAAAGATACAGTACCAAGAGTTGTAATTAAATCTTTCTCGCAATCTTTCTTCTCAACATGCCAGTTCATCTTTCTTTTAAAGTTTTTTGTAGTAATTAATACTTTATCACACAGTAAGGGGCTCCTCTTATTTTTTTGTTTTATTTTCCGACTAAAAATTTACGCTAGCCTTTTCTTCTCAAGACTGGCTATATCCTTCTCAATAGCTTGCTGTATGAATCTATCTGTTACTGTTGGTACTCCTAGGTTTCTGACACCGCCATCAGGCTTTGGAATCTTGGCATACAAAGTAAAAATGAGACCTCCCATAATGGAAAATCTCTACCTTTTGGCACTGGTTTTACGCCCTTATTATTCAATTCCTAAATGTACACTTTTCGGCGCCACCTCCTTAAAATGGGTATAAAAAAGAAGTTGTGAAGTGCAATGTCATTAAGTTAACATTGTATAATAGTTGACTCAAAAGTAAAATGGTAGGAGAGTTTTGTACTTTCCTGCCATTTTGCATTTTTAATCATGCTAATTAGACAGATTTGCATCTGCCTAAAAAAAATTCCATTTTTGTAAATTTATGCTACTCTATATAGGAAACCATGAAAGACTTTGGTCGTAAGATTTCTTTTACGATCTGTGCATACACCATTGATGAAGTTATGGGTAGGAATAACCTTGATTATGGTATGTGCGAGTTCTATCGTAGTGTCATTGCTTATACCCGTTCTCAGCCTGTGATAGCAGAACAGCACCTGCTTAACGCAGATGCCGTCTTTCATGCTGTTATGAACGAGAAACCGGCATATTCAACAATTTGTATTAAAAATAGTAATCGCAATATTCCAAAGTTTCTTCCAAAAACTGTTCCAGCATATCAAGATCACGGTACATTCCGTGGTTACAATTTGGGAACTCGAAATAGTCAATGATTTCAGCATTACCTTAAAAGGCTCTATATAGTTTTTATCAAAGGTTACGAGCAAATTTATTTTTTCTTTCTTTATAAGTACCTTCTATTATGCAATATGTTTTTCATTACAATGTAGACGCTTTGCCGCATCCTCTTTTACAAGTTCGACGGCAACAGCAGCCAACGTAATGAAGAAAATAATACCAATAATTCCAAATAATTTGCCGCCTATCATAGCTGCGATCAACGTGTACAATGGTGGTAATCCTACAGAACCGCCTACAACTCTTGGATAAATAAACTGGTTCTCCACAAATTGTGTCACACTATAAACCATCAAACATCTTATCACTAACGACGGGTCCACCAGCAAAGTAAGAAAAATACTTACCGCACTGGAAATAAATGCCCCAACATAGGGAATAATGGCACATACCGCAGTCAGCACACCGACCAGACTTCCATATGGCAACTTAAAAATCGAAAATGTAATGCACATAAGAATGCCAAGGATAACTGCCTCCGTACACTGTCCAGTCAGGAAATTACCAAAATAACGCCTTCCTTTCTTAGTCCGATTTCGGATACTTGCTATATATTAGTCTGATTTCGGATACTTATCAATCCAATACTTATTATTTTTTTATAAACAAAAATAGCCGTCAAGAAGAAAATTTCCCCTTAACGACTATATAAACTACGATTCAATCTTGTTCAT
>URKY01000010.1 GCA_900548465.1 uncultured Eubacterium sp. | reverse complement strand
CCATCATAAACGCACTCATAGACAAGATACTTGTTTCGGAACGTGAGAAACTTGCAGACGGGACAGTAAGACAGGAAATCAAGATTTATTATAAATTCATCGGCTTTGTCGGTGAATTACATATCACGCCAACCAAGCGGTGGACGGCGTTAAAGCCTAAGAATTGTACGGTGTGCGGTGTTGAATATGTTCCCCGCTCTGGCATATCGAAGTATTGTCCTGCTTGTGCCAAGAAGATACAGAGGGAGAAATCAAACGAGAGCAAACGCAGGAGCAGGGAGCGAAACAGACAGGCATGTATTGAACTGTCCGCAAAAAATGACCGACTGATATGGTTCAAAGAGAAGGTCGTATTTTGCGACAGGGTAATATTAATCAAGAGGTTGAAATTTATCGTTATATTACAGAAGGCAGTTTTGATGCTTATTCTTGGCAGTTGTTGGAAACAAAGCAAAGATTTATTTCTGGGCTATTAGCAGGCTCTTTGGTTGAAAGAAGTGGAAGTGATATTGAAGATTCAGTTCTTGATTATGCTGAAGTAAAAGCTTTGGCAGTGGGAAATCCATTAGTTAAAGACAGAGTCGAGGCGTACAATGAACTGACTAAATACAAAATTCTTCAAAGAAAATATGTTGAGGCAAGGATTGTATGGGAAAAAGAAGCTATGGAACTTCCGGGAAAGATTAAGCATCAAAAGGACATTATTAGTAAATGTATAGAAGACATAGAATTTGTTAAACAGTGGAATAAGAAATATCCAGAGTCGGAAACTAATGATGAAAAGAAAAAATTGGCAGAGAAAAGAAAACTTATTAGAAGTACACTCCATCAGGCAATTAAGCAGAATGTATTAGAAACAAAAGAGAGAAAGTTCATAAAATACAGAGAATTTGACATAATCCTTCCTGCAAATATGAAATCTGAAAAACCATATGTATGGTTGAAAAATAATGGAAGGTATTATGTTGAACTAGGATGTACGGAAGTAGGTGATTTGGTAAGAATTGATAATTACCTAAACAATTTAAGTGACCATTTGAAAAAATTGGAAGAATCATTGGAAAAACAACAAACAAAACTTAGTGATATAAAAACAAACCTTTCAAAAGATGAAAACTTTTATGATCAGATTAATCATTACAAGAAACAGGTAGAAGAGTTGGATGAAAAGTTAGGAGTAAATGATAATGGAAAATAGAGTAAATGATATTAAACTTACTAACGTTCCACAGATGAATGTTGGTAGAATGACAGAATTATTAGCAAATTCATATAGTGTATTAATTAATAACAAAAAGCCAATTAAGATTATGCCATCAGTTATGTTGTGGGGACCACCCGGGGTAGGTAAATCTCAGGCTGTAAGACAGATTGCAAAAGAGATAGAAGAAAGAACAGGCAAGAAATCAGTTGTTACAGATGTAAGATTACTGTTGTTTAATCCAATTGATTTAAGAGGTATACCAACATCCAATGCTGACAAAACATTAGCAATATGGCTAAAGCCACAGATATTCCAGATGGATTCCAGTGATGATATTGTAAATATTTTATTTTTAGATGAAATATCAGCAGCACCACAATCAGTACAGGCAGCAGCATATCAAATTACTCTTGACAGAGTCGTTGGAGAACATAAACTTCCGGATAATTGCATTGTTATAGCTGCAGGTAACAGGGTGACAGATAAATCGGTTGCATTTAAAATGCCAAAGGCACTTGCAAACAGACTTTTACATATAGAAGTGGAAGGCAACTTTGATTCATGGAAAGAGTGGGCAATCAAGTCGGGAGTAAATGATAAAGTAATAGGGTTCTTGTCTTTTAGGAGAAATTATTTGATGAACTTTGATGCAAAATCAGAAGACCTTGCATTTAGCACACCACGTTCATGGGAGATGGTTAGTAATGTTTTAAATAATATTAATGATGATGTGTCAGAAGTATACCCATTAATTACAGGGCTTGTAGGGGCAGGAGTTGCAGTTGAATTTAGAACATGGTGCAATGTGTATAATCAGTTACCGGATATGGATGACATATTTAATGGACTTCAACCCAGAGTACCAAAAAGCTCTGATGTTATGTATGCCTTAACAGCAGCAATGACAAGTTATGCAAGAGAACATAAAGAGGAAATAACAAAAATAGCTAACTCAATAAGATACGCTGAAAAGTTACCACCGGATTTTGGTGTGGTGTTGATGAAAGATTATATGTATATTGAAAAAGATTATAAACGAAAGTTAATGACAATACCTGAATTCGCTAAGTGGTTATCAACAAAGGGGAAGGTTTTAAATGGAGTTATCAAATAACAAAATTAAAGAATATACAAAAAGATTGATACTATCCAAAATGAGAATACTTTGTAATAATGGTTTTTATGGACTTTTACTTATGCATATGAAGTATGGTTTGGATGAAGAATGTGAAACAGTATATACAGATGGGAAAGTTATAAGATTTGATCCTAAATTTCTAGATGAATTAAATGACGATGAACTTGATTTTATTATGATGCATGAGATTCTTCACGTGGCATTGCAACATTGTTTTAGAGTAATAGAGTTAGAACAAGAACTGTACAATATTGCTTGCGATATAGTAGTAAATTCTAATATTCTTTTGTCAAATAATATGGACACAAGAACAATAACTCTTAGAAGTGATGGTGAAGCAATGCATCTTGCTCCAAATGGAAAAGAAGGATATGAGTACACTGCTGAAGAAGTATATAATATGTTGCAGAAAAATCTGGGGGTGAATAACGCAAAGTTTCAAAGTACAAATCGGTCAAATAGTAAAGGTAAAAAAGGAGGTGATGAAAAAAGCAATAAACCTACAGAACATCTATCAGAATTTGGACGTAATATAATTGACAATCATACAAAATGGAAACAAATAGAAAAGGGCGAGAAACTGCAAGAACTATGGCTTAGTAGGTTAGATGAAGTATCAAGAACAATAGAAATAAGAGATTCTATTGCGAACAGGGAAACAATGCCGGCTTTTGCTCAACGTAGATTAAAAGAATTAAAGAATGCACAAACAGATTGGAGAGAAATATTAATAGATTTTTTACAGGAAGAGGTTGTGGATTATTCATTTATGCCCCCCGATAGAAGATTTGACGATAGTCCCTTTTTCTTAGCGGATTTTAACGATAAAGATATTAGACCTGAAAATGTTCTTTTTATGATTGATACGTCAGCATCTATGAGTGATGATATGGTAACTGCGGCGTATTCAGAGGTTAAGGGGGCAATTGATCAATTCAATGGTAAATTAAAAGGAATGCTTGGATTTTTTGATGCAGCAGTAGTTGAACCAGTACCTTTTGAAAGTGAGGAGGAATTTAAGATGATAAAGGTAATAGGAGGTGGAGGCACAAGTTTTGAAGTTATATTTAGATATGTAAAAGAATATATGGCAGATAATCTTCCGATTAGCATAATAATTTTAACAGACGGATATGCACCATTTCCCAAAGAAAGTGAATCGATGGGGATACCTGTAATTTGGTTACTTAATAATGAGAAAACTAATCCTACTTGGGGAAAGGTAGCAAGAATAAGAGTTGATGATTAATCAAAAAGAATTACTGAAAATTATATTATAGAAAAGACAAATATTATATATTAAATAGAGGAGAAAGAATATTATGACGTACGTAGGACCATTTTTTTATATAAATAATAAATTAATATGTAATAAATGCTCACTGGAATTGGCTAGAGTACAAGGTGACAAACTAGATAATTCTTATGGACATGACCAACTATATGATGATTACTTTAATGATGGTGACTACATTTTTTACCCAAGAGGACGTGTGATTTGGGATAAATTAGAAGAAAGAGCGATTATTTATATTGATCCAATTATTAACAATCAGAAGGTTATAGATGATGTTGTAAGTGAATTTGAATTAGAAAAATATGTAGTAGAATTTGATGAACATTATCAATGCAATTGTGTTATGGAAAAAAATTACTGAGACTTAAAGCGAAAAATATCACAGCAAATGTTGTAATAAATGGTATTATTACCATATTGAATACTATGGAAAAAAGGATGGAATAGTTACGTTATTCCATCCTTTCTTTTGGTTTAAGCAACGAAACACTTCTAGCATTTCCTTTCTTAATGTTTTTTTAATAATGTTGCCTTTACATTTGGGGTTACTTTCCAGCATAATACCTATTACTTATAAGTTACTTTCGAGTTACCCGACAGTTACTTTTACTGTTTTCTGACGCTCAACCCCCTTTATTTATGGGCATAAGAAAAGCGTGAGACGGGTTGCGGGTGTCCGGTGGACACCTCTTTGCGAAGCAAAGAAGCAACGACCGAGGCGGCAGCCGAGAAATCGAACCTTCGAGCCCAGGATTGGGCTCGATTATGCAATAAAAATGGGCACCTGATAAGGTACCCATTTTTATTGCATAAAAGAAGCGCGAGACGGGGATCGAACCCGCGACCCCCTCCTTGGCAAGGAGGTGCTCCACCACTGAGCCACTCGCGCACTACTTTATGTGTTTGTCACACGCAAAAATTATGATACTATATATAGTTGTGATTGTCAATAACTTTTTTGAAAAAATTAAAAAAACAAAATCAAAACACTTTTCTAAAAAATATTACCCTATATAAAAAATGAATACTAACAAATAAATCTTTACAGGTATATAATACTACTAATTGTTTAAATGAGTAAAGAGAGGTTAAGAAATGAAAAGATCGAAGAAATTTAGTGCAATTATTTGTGCCATTGCAATGATAGTATCCACAATTACATACTATCCAACAAACAATGTAAGTGCAGTAACTTATGATTCACTTACATACACAACATTAGACAGCAACTTAAGTTACTGCATAGTCAGTCACAGTATTGAAGGCTGGAGTGCTCCGTTTTATGGTGACGGTGGAGTAACATTCCAATTAATTTATTCAGCAGACAACAAAAAGGCCGACACAAAAATATCAATTAACGGAACAGAAACAACTTCAGGTGCAGTTACTTTTTATGATCAGGGAACAGTTAAAGTTAATCCACAGTTGTTTGAGGATAATGCTTATACTGAAATGGTTATAACTACAACAACAGGTTCTGCGACAATTGTATTTAAAAAGGGGAATCCATCAGGTGGTGGAGAAATAGTTACAACTACAAATAGTTCAGGGGAAGTAATAACACCGGGGCAGGGTACAACCAATCCTAGTGGAACGGAAACAACAAAACAATCTGAACAGACTACAGCAAAACCTGCAACATCATTACCTAAGAAAGTAATAGGACTTGTTGCTAATAGCAAAAGTGATCCGTATACAATTGAAAATGCAATTATGTTTGCATGGGCAGGAGCCGATGACCCAGCAAATGTAGCTGGATATGATCCAACAGTTACATCAACAGTTATTTATATTTACAAGGATGGAAAGCAAGTTACAAAGATTGGCAATGCTACAAAAGGCGGTGTAGTAGGTGGACTTTCAGCAGGTTCATATACAGCGCAGGCTGCAAATGTAAACAGCATGGGTGAGGGAGAATTATCAGAAAAAGTTAGTTTTACAGTAACAGGAGCAACTCTTAATTACACATATCCTGTTAGTTGCATAGGTCCAAAAACACCGGCGGGATTAAGTTATATTACAGGAAATCCGGAAGTTCCTGCTGACAATCCAGCGCAGGCAGACAATAAATTAGGTGTTGCATGGGCAGCATCATCAGATGCAAGTATTCCATCAGCAGATTCATCAGTTGTAGGATACAATTTATATTTATTTGATGCAAAGACAGGTACACCTTACAGACGTGTATATGTAGACGGAATTACCAAGTCAAATGTTATATTGGAAAGTGTATCGGCAGGTGAATATCTGGCATATTTATCAGCAGTAGATGCAGAAGGCAGAGAGTCAGCTTTGGCGGCAACATCATTTGGTCAGTCATCAAAGGTTACTGTTAAAGGTCAGGTTATAGATAATGCACAGTCATTTGACAAACCAAATCAGCCAAATTTACCACTTGGACTTTCAATTTTAACAGAAGGTATAAAATATGGATTTACTATTGCATGGTCTGGTGAGGCAGATTTAACAGGTCAGAGATTGAATCTTTTTGTAGATGGTGTTTGTATCAAGGTAGGAATCAATGGGAATGTGGCAAGTTACTATGAAAACAGACTTGCAACAGGTACATATGAAGTAGAAGTAAGATCACAGTATACAAGTAACAATGTAGAATCATTTGGATTAAAGAAAACTGTGTCAATTAAGGCAGACCCTGGACTCACAGGAAAAACACCTGCAGAACTTGCAGATCCTGCATATTCAGAATACGAGGAACCAACTACAAATCCAACAACTGCTGCAGAACCAACAACTACTGCAAAACCAACTTCAGAAAATGAAACACCAGTAGTGGAGACAACCCCATCAGGTGAGACAACACCTGAAGTAGGAACTACAACTGGGAAAACAGAGACAACATCAGCAGTAGAAACTACAAAGCCAAAGGAGCCAGATGCAAATGTAGAAACAACAACTAAAAAACAACCAAGTCAGATTACAAAAAATTCACCTGTAAAGGTTGGAAAGGCAGTTGTAAAAAAAGCAGTTAAAAATAAAAATGCTAAGAAAATAAGTCTCAAATTGAAGAGAGTTAAAGGCGCAATTAAGTACAAAGTACAGATTGCAAAAGATAAGAAATTTAAAAAGATAATAGTGACAAAAACAACTAAGAAATTGGCATATAGTGTATTAAATGGCAAGTTCAAAAAAACTAAAAAATTATATGCAAGAGCAAAAGCCATTATTGTAAAAGAAAAGAAAATTTATCAGGGTAAATGGTCAAATCCAAAGCTGGTTAAGATAAAAAAATAAAAACATAAACATAAACAGTTAAAGGGAAGGGAAAACTAAAATCTGGTTTTCTCTTCTTTTTTTGCATGAAAATAGACAAACAGTCATGTTTGTGCTTTAATATACTTTGTAAAAACATCGGAGAAGTAAATATGAATTTGGATTGGACAATATTAAATAGAATACAGGGAGCTATGAATAGTGGGTTTATGGATATGATTATGCCAAAGATTACTCTTTTAGGTAGTGCCGGCATTATATGGATTATTATAGGAGTGGCATTATTAATATCAAAAAAACATAGAAGAATAGGTTTTTTGGTGCTCATTGGATTACTGTTGGAATTGATTATTGGCAATGGCATATTAAAAAATCTTGTGGCAAGACCAAGACCATGTTGGTTAAATCAGGATTTTAAGTTACTCGTAGCAGTGCCTAAGGATTATTCTTTCCCATCAGGGCATACATTTGCATCAGTTATTGCCACAACCATATTGTGTTTGTATAAAAAAGAGTGGGGTTGGTTTTTTATACCACTGGCAGTTTTAATATCATTTTCCAGATTGTATTTGTATGTACATTTCCCATCAGATGTATTGGCAGGAGCAGTGCTTGGAGTGATTATAGGCTGTATAACGTATTATGTAGGAAACAAAATCATAGATAATATTATTAATAAGAAAAAACAAGAGGTGAAATAATATGATGATATCAACTAAAGGCAGATATGCTTTAAGGGTTATGATAGATTTGGGACAAAACAGCAAAGACAATTATGTGTCATTAAAAGATGTAGCAAAAAGACAGGACATCTCAATGAAGTACCTTGAGATGATTGTATCTATGCTAAACAAGGGAGACATGGTTAAAAGTCTTAGAGGCAAAGCCGGTGGTTATAAACTGGCAAGAGCTCCTAAAGACTATACAGTAGGTTCTATTTTAAAATTAACGGAAAAGACTTTGGCACCGGTTATGTGTATAGAGGAAGGACCGGAGTATTGTGAAAGATCACAGGAGTGTATTACACTTCCGTTGTGGCAGAAACTGAATCACGTTATTAATGACTATTTAGATAGCGTTACATTGGAAGATTTAATTGAAAATAAAATAAAGTAAAAACATAGGCTGTCGCTAGTGCGACAGCCTATGTTGATCATTAACGGGTGGTTATGATTTTTACTTAAACTGATGTCCCTGAATTGAAAGGCGGGCACCACTAACATAACCACTGAAAAATAGATAACTGCTCATATTAATTGATTTGCCATTGTAAGATACAACCTTATCTCCATTAAGAGATGCCTTTGCAGCCTTGATACACTGGCTGTTCATTTTCCCACTGTCGTACAATGATAATGATCTGTTAAGTGATCCGTTTCTGACAGGACCAAACTGATATGGCTGATAAATTACATTGTAAAGTGTATTAGGAAAGCTTGAAGATTTGATTCTGTTCATTATTACGATTCCCACAGCCTTTTTACCTGCATAACATTCCATGTTAGCTTCACTATAAATAATGGCAGACATTAATCTTAATTCTGATTTTGAATAATTATTCTTAACCTTAACTTTTATAGTAGCATAAGTTGAATTATCTTTTTTAGATTTAAGGGTAACAGTGGCATTTCCTTTTTTTAAGCCTTTGATGTTACCATTAGACTTAACAGCTGCTACTTTTGAGTTACTTGAAGTAACTGTGTAGTTAGCCATTGAAGATTTGTTTATCTTAAGTGTTTTATATGTCTTATATGTTTTGTTTACCTTTACAGTTTTGTTTGCAGTTATCGGATTGTTTGCAGTCTCGTCAGCTTTTACTGCCATAGTGCATGAAATAAATGCCATGAAAAGTAAGAGCATTATGCTAAAAATTTTGTTTCTCAAAACAACCTCCTATTTGTTACAAAAATGTTACATTGTTTTTACGTTTTTACATTATGCCGTAAAAAATGTAATTTGTCAACCTATAAATTGTAATATCCAGATATTGTAATATGATGTAGATGTACTAATTTGTTGAAAAATTAGGTATACTAAAAAAATAATGTTTACAAAAATAATTTAATGGTGTATAATTCCTACTGAAAAAATAGGAATTTAAAAAGGAGGTTCAATATGTTTATATACGCAGATAATGCTGCAACAACAAAAACAAGTGAAGCGGCAATAAAAGCAATGGTGGATATAATGAATAATGTATATGGAAATCCATCAAGTTTGCATACTACAGGCCAGAAGGCGAAGGAAGCTTTGGAGAAGGCGAGATTAGATGTGGCAAAGTGCATTGGAGCCAATTTTAAGGAAATATATTTTACATCAGGTGGAAGCGAAGCAGACAATCAGGCAATAATTTCTGCCGCAAGATTCGGAGCAAGAAAAAACAAGAAACACATCGTTTCAACAAAGATAGAACATCACGCAGTTCTTCATACCTTAAATAAGTTAGAAAAAGAAGGATTTGAAGTTACATTATTGGATGTTCCGGAAAACGGAATTGTTAAGGTAGAAGATGTTAAGAATGCTATCCGTGAAGATACGGCATTAGTTACAATAATGTACGCAAACAATGAAATAGGAACAATTCAGCCTATTAAGGAGATTGGTGCAATCTGTAAAGAAAAGGGAGTTATTTTCCATACAGACGCTGTTCAGGCTGTGGGACATATTAATATAGATGTAAATGAAGACAACATAGACATGCTGTCATTCTCAGGACATAAATTCCATGGACCTGAAGGAGTAGGTGTTTTGTTTGCAAGACAGAACATTCCGCTTGTAAATGTAATTGAAGGTGGAGCACAGGAAAGAGGAAAGCGTGCAGGTACAGAAAACCTTCCTGCAATAGTAGGTATGGCAGTAGCATTAAAAGATGCATGCTCTAATATAGAAGAAACAGCAAAAAAAGAAATCCAGCTTCGTGACAGATTGATAGAAGGATTAAGTACAATAAGTCATTCAATGTTAAATGGAGATAAAGAAAAAAGACTTCCTGGAAATGTTAATTTCATTTTTGAAGGAATCGAAGGAGAGTCATTATTACTTTTATTAGATGCAAGAGGAATTGAGGCATCTTCAGGTTCAGCCTGTACATCAGGATCTCTTGATCCAAGCCATGTACTTTTAGCAATAGGAAGACCTCATGAGGTGGCGCACGGCTCTCTCAGATTAACGATTAATTCAGAAAATACATTGGAAGAAATGGATTACATTGTTGAGCAGACTAAAGAAGTAGTTGAATATTTAAGAGGAATTTCACCGGTTTGGGAAGCTATGATGAAGAAAGAAAATGTAGATAAATAGTTTTAAGGAGGATAGTTTATGTTATACAGTGAAAAAGTTATGGATCATTTTATGAATCCAAGAAATGTAGGAAAAATTGAGGACGCAGACGGCATAGGTGAAGTTGGTAACGCTAAGTGTGGCGATATCATGAAAATATACATTAAAGTAGACAACGATATTGTAACAGATGTTAAATTCAATACTTTTGGATGTGGTTCTGCAATTGCCAGCAGTTCAATGGCAACAGAACTTATTAAGGGAAAATCTGTAAGCGAAGCTCTTGAACTTACAAATAAGGCAGTGGCTGAAGCATTAGACGGACTTCCTGCATACAAAATGCATTGCTCAGTATTGGCAGAAGAGGCAATTAAGGCAGCGATAGACGATTATGAGAGCAAGAAAGCAAAGCAGTAACAGCAGGTTATATTCGAAAATCGGATAATAACTGGAAATTTTAAAATTAAATAATTTGTATACACAAAAAAATATTTATGTTAAAATAAGAAATCAGCAAAGCTTGCGATACTGCTTTGTAATAATTATTTTAAAGGAGATTCAGTTTTGAATATCAGAGATATACAGGAAGAGATTATTAGATTAAAGAAGAAAAAGGATATTTGTATTCTTGCACACTGTTATCAAAATCCTGAAATTTTGGAAGTGGCTGATTTCACCGGAGACAGTTTTGCATTGTCAGTGGAAGCATCGAAGACTACTGCAAAGACTGTTATAATGTGTGGTGTTAGATTTATGGCTGAGACTGTAAAGATATTATCGCCGGAAAAGAAAGTGCTGTTGGCTAATGGTGATGCAGGTTGCCCTATGGCAGAAATGATGGACAGAGATTTAATTGCCCAGGTGAAAAAATCATATCCGGATTACACTGTAGTGGCGTATATTAACACAACAAGCGAGTTAAAGACTATCTGCGATATTTGTGTTACATCATCATCAGCTGTAACAATATGCAATAAAATAGAAAATGACAAGATTTTGTTTATTCCTGATTGCAATTTGGGCGATTGGGTATCAAAACAGATTCCTAATAAAGAATTTAAACTTTTATCAGGTGGTTGTCCTACTCATGCGAGAATGGGCATAGAGGATGTTGAACGTGCTAAAGCACAGCATCCTGATGCAAAACTTTTAGTTCATCCGGAATGTAAACCGGAAGTTGTAAATGAGGCAGATTACGCAGGCTCTACAACAGGCATTATGAAATATGCTAAAGAGAGTGACGAAAAGGAATTTATTATAGGAACAGAAAATTCAATCGTTACTCATCTTCAGATGGAGTGCCCAGATAAGAAGTTTTATCCCTTATCAAAGGATTGCGTATGTCACAACATGAAGATAACTACACTTACGGATATTTTGAATTGCTGTAAAGGTGTAGGTGGTGACGAAATTAATCTTGATGAAGAAACAAGAATTAAAGCAAAGAACTGTATTGATAAGATGATAGAATTAGGTTAGAAAAATACGGTTTTTGTAATTTCTAAAATTGCGTGAAGGAATGATTTTATGAAAGCACTGATAGCAATGAGCGGCGGCGTTGACAGCAGTGTTGCCGCTGTTTTTATGAAAGAAAAAGGATTCGACCCTATAGGCGTTACGATGAAACTTTATGACAATGATGACATTAATATGTCTAATGAAAAAACATGCTGTTCATTAAGCGACATTGAGGATGCAAGAGCCGTAGCCTTTGAAATGGATTTCCCGTATTATGTTTTTAATTTTAAGGCACAATTCAGGGAAAAGGTTATGGATAAGTTTGTTAACTGCTATAAATGTGGAATGACACCTAATCCATGCATAGACTGCAACAGATATTTAAAGTTTGATGAATTAGACAGACGGGCAAAGGAATTGGGCTGTGACGTTATTGTAACAGGTCATTATGCACGAATTAAATATAACGAAGAGACGGGAAAATACCAATTACTTAAAGGCATTGATGAATCAAAGGATCAGAGTTATGTTCTCTATCATATGACTCAGGAACAGCTTAAACATACAATGCTTCCTCTTGGTGATTACACAAAGGATGAAATCAGAAAAATAGCAGAGGAGCATGGCCTGGTAAATGCCAAAAAGCATGACAGTCAGGATATTTGTTTTATTCCTGATGGCAATCATATGAAATTTATTGAGGAATACACCCACCAGAAAGTTGGAAAAGGTAATTTCTTAGACATTAACGGAAAAGTTATTGGACAGCATAACGGATACTACAGATATACAGTAGGTCAGAGAAAGGGCATTAATGTTAACCGTGACGGCAAGCATTATGTTTTGGAAATCCGTCCGGAAACTAATGAGGTAGTTGTAGGACGAAACAAGGATTTGTTTTCCAATGAACTTTTGGCAACTGACTTTAACTGGATTTCCGGTGAAGCCCCAACTGAAAAAATCAGAATAAGTGGAAGAACCAGATACCATCAGCCGTTAACTGAAGGAACAGCAGAGGTTCTTGAAAACGGCAATGTGAAAGTAGTATTTGACGAGCCAATCAGAGCCATTACAAAGGGACAGTCAGTTGTGTTGTATGACGGTGATGTAGTACTTGGTGGAGGAACAATTATTTAATTATGGACATTAAAGAAATTTTAAGTAAGGTTGACCACACTCTTTTGAAGCAGGAGTCAACATGGCAGCAGATAAAAGAAATATGTGATGACGGGATTAAATACGAAACAGCATCCGTATGTATTCCACCATCTTTTGTAAAGCAGGCTTCAGATTATGTGAAAGGCAAAATTCCAATCTGTACGGTAATTGGATTTCCTAACGGTTACAATACCACAGCAGTAAAGTGTGCCGAGACCGAGGATGCAGTAACTAACGGCGCTGACGAAATAGATATGGTAATTAACATCGGCTGGGTAAAGGAAGGCTTGTACGAGAAGGTTCTGGCAGAAATAAATGAAGTCAAGAAAGCCTGTCATGGCAAGCTTTTAAAGGTGATTGTAGAGACATGTCTTCTTACGACAGATGAAAAAATAAAAATTACGGAAATCGTATCTAAGTCAGATGCTGATTTTATTAAAACATCAACAGGATTTTCCACAAGTGGTGCCACTTTCGAGGATGTTGAAATATTTGCAAAACATATTAGCAGTGGTACCCGTATAAAGGCAGCAGGTGGAATAAGTTCCATTGCAGATGCAGAGAAATTTATTGAACTTGGTGCAGATAGACTGGGAACCAGCAGAATTGTCAAAATTGTAAAAGAAAAATAATCAGAATAAATATAAAAAGCTGTAAAATTCGATACACCCTTGTCAAGCAGACAGGGGAATATCAAATTTTACAGCCTTTTAGTATACTTATTTAAGACTTAAAAGATAATAAACTTCTTTTGATTTATTTATGCCCTGAAGAATATATTGTTTTCCTTCCCTTAGAGTATAACAGTTTTCCAAATATTTCATATCTGAGAAAGGCTGGGAAGGAATGTCAATCCATTGTTTACTGTTAAGAAAGTAGAGCGAATTTAAAGTATAGTCATTACTAAACAGACATACCAGATATCCATCGCTAAAGATATTGTTAACCTTTCGATTTCCTAATGGAATGTCATAATAAGAGTTAATTGAACCATTGAACATTTTTACTTTATTATTGTTGATTTTCATAAATATTTCTCCGGAATAATTTCCGTCTGCGTAATCATCAGACTTTAGTTTATACCATGTTAATTTTCCTGTTTTACAATCCAAAATACCGGGATAAGGTTTGGCATCAGAGCCTCTTCTAATAAATACTTTTGAAGTTTTCGTAAAGAAAATTTCGTTGGTATGAAGATATCCGTCAATATTTGGAATAGAAAATTCTTTTCCACTTTGCAGATCCTGAACAAACCATTCCAGTTTACTATCATAATTCCCAAATTCCCTGTATGCGTTGAAAAGAATATATCTGTGGTTAGGCGAAATCTGAACGCTTTTAAATCCCTTCCAAGTAGAATTGGTAATATAAATGTAATAATCATTTTGATAATAATCAAATTCTATAGGATAGATGCGTCCATTATGTTTTATGGATTTCTTAAAATGCTGTCTGTTATTTAATTCCTGAAATTTTGAATCTTTTAAAGTATATACTTTTTCTTTTTTTGTATCGCTGTATGCAATTACAAAACCATTTTCCAAAATATCAGTTCCCTTAGGCATTGAAAGTTTTGTCACTGAACAGTCCGGGATTTCTGATTTTTCATTATCATGTGTACCGGTATTGTGTATACCTGACTTTTCTTTATCATGCGTGCCTGTATTTTGCATTCCTAATTTTTGCTGGAACCAATCGCCGAAAGATTCCCAGTTAGTAGCGGCGACCCCTATTGTCCCTGCAATACAAACAATCATAATTGTTATAATTGCAAGGCGTGGCAAAAAAATTCTTTTTGTTTTTGTATTTGTATTTCCACTATGAACTTTAACAAATTCATTTGTTGAATTAATCCATTCATCAGGAGTTGTAATTTTATTAAGTTCATTTAATTTATTCATAGATATTCCACCTTTCTTTTAGAATTTTCCGACCGCGGTTTAATCTTGATTTGACAGTATTGCAACTGATATGTAGCAACACAGAAATTTCAGAGGTATTATAACCTTCTATATAATAGAGATAAATTATCTGATAATATTTGTAAGGCAAAGACCTTAGGGCAGTCAATAATGTCTCCATTTCATCCGTGTCACCCCATTTCATAGTATTTTGTGTGGCGAAGAATTTGTCATAATCATAATCAAAATCAACATTTCTTTTCCAAAATGACCTGTGATAATCTTTACATTCATTTATGGCAACCCGCAGCAGCCAAGCCTTTAGATGCTCCTTATTGTTAAAACTCTTTTTTGAGGTATATAATTTCAAAAATGTGTTTTGAAAACAGTCTTTTGCATCTTCATAATTGCCCGTGGCACTAATGCATATTCTTGTTACATTGTCTGAAAATTCTTTCGTTACATCCTCAAAACTCATACCGGCATATGTAGAATTTTCTTTCACGCTGTTCTCCCTTCCCTTGTAATTGTTATTCTACATTATACACGATTCAAAAATTGATTTGGGTGCAGGATGAAAATAAAAAATATGTATGAAATATTTAAATAACTGGCTCACCGAGGTGTTAAGCCTGAAAGATTACGCAAATCAAAGGAGCAAGTATATTGGTAGGCGGAGAGCAACAAAGAAGCAAGAAAATAACAATTTATGGGCCAATAATGAGCTCCCCCGAAAGTAATACATGAAAAACAATAATGACATCAAATTTCCGTAGACCATCATCTAATAATATAGTAAAATAACACTGAAAACATAGTAAACATATATGTTTTATTAAAAAATCAGAAAAAATACATATTTCCTATTGACATTATAGGAAAAAGATAGTAATATGCCTATTGTAAACAATACCTACTTGATTTGTAGGAATTAAATGGATAGGAAAAGGAGTACATGTTATGAGTAGCACGAAAACAGCTTATAATTATAATATGAGAAAAACATACTGTTGCACCATGAAATGTGTGGGAAGTGTGAAAGCTCGAATGTGTAAATAGAATAATATAGAAATTTGGAAATGATTTTTAGGAGGAAACAAAAATGGCAAATATTAAGAAGAGTGCATCAGAATTAATTGGAAAAACACCTTTATTAGAGGTTAGTAAATATCAGAAAAGCGTTGGAGTAGAGGACGCAAGAATTTTAGTAAAGTTAGAATATTTTAATCCGGCAGGAAGTGTAAAAGACAGAGTTGCCCTTCAGATGATTGAAGACTTAGAAGAAAGTGGAAAGATTAAACCGGGAGCAACACTTATTGAACCGACATCAGGAAATACAGGAATCGGAATTGCAGCAGTTGCAGCAGCAAAGGGATATAAAGTAGTAATAACAATTCCTGAAACAATGAGCGTTGAAAGAAGAAACATTATAAAAGCGTACGGAGCAGAAATTGTTCTTACAGAAGGTGCTAAGGGCATGAAGG
Organism: uncultured Eubacterium sp.; assembly: GCA_900548465.1. GTDB lineage: Bacteria > Bacillota > Clostridia > Lachnospirales > Lachnospiraceae > Eubacterium_G. The sequence goes on along the minus strand of URKY01000010.1, from coordinate 47,957 downwards.
GAGCAATTGCCAAGGCTGAAGAAATTCAGAAAGAAACTCCGGGCTCAGTAATTTTAGGACAGTTTGTAAACCCATCAAATCCAAAGGTACATAAGAATACAACAGGTCCTGAAATCTGGGAAGATACAGATGGACAGGTTGACATATTTGTAGCCGGCGTAGGAACAGGTGGAACAGTTACAGGTGTTGGTGAATACCTTAAGTCAAAGAACCCTAATGTAAAAATCGTAGCTGTTGAACCAAAAGACAGCCCGGTACTTTCAGAGGGAAGAGCAGGTGCACATAAGATTCAGGGAATCGGTGCAGGATTTGTTCCGGATGTTCTTAATACAAAAATTTATGATGAAGTATTACCAATATCAAATGAAGACGCTTTTGAAACAGGAAAAGCAATCGCAAAAACAGAAGGTATTCTTGTTGGTATTTCATCAGGAGCAGCTTTATATGCAGCAAAAGAACTTGCAAAGAGACCTGAAAACAAAGGAAAGACAATTGTAGCATTGCTTCCTGACTCAGGAGACAGATACTACAGTACAGCACTTTTTGCGTAAGCAAAGACGTGCATCAACAAAAAACATTAAGCGTCAAAAGCTTGCTTTTGTAAGCGAAAATGATTTTTTGTTGATATAGGGCGCAGCCCGACAGTGAGATGAAGCGAAGCGAAATCGAACTGCACGTCTAGGGGAGACGTGCATCAACAAAAAAATATTAAGCGTCAAAAGCTTGCTTATGTAAGCGAAATCGACCTGCACGTCTTTGGGAGACGTGCAGGTAAACTAAAAACAAATTGAAGGAGAATAAATATGAGCGAAAGAAATTATAAATTTGAAACATTACAGTTACACGTAGGACAGGAAAATCCGGATCCGGCAACAGATGCAAGAGCAGTACCAATTTATCAGACAACATCATATGTATTTAAAAATTCAGCTCACGCAGCAGCAAGATTTGGATTAGCAGATGCAGGAAATATTTACGGAAGACTTACAAACTCAACACAGGGCGTATTTGAAGACAGAATTGCAAGACTTGAAGGTGGTGTAGCAGGACTTGCAGTTGCATCAGGTGCAGCAGCTATTGCATACACAATAGAAGCTTTAGCAAGTGCAGGAGAACATATAGTTGCACAGAAGACAATTTACGGTGGAACATCAAACCTTTTGGCACATACATTAACAAGCTTTGGTATTACAACAACATTTGTTGACGCACATAATCTCGAAGAAGTTGAAGGCGCAATTCAGGAAAATACAAAGGCAATTTACCTTGAGACATTAGGAAATCCAAACAGTGATATTCCTGACTTAGATGCAATTGCAGAGATTGCCCATAAGCATGGATTACCTGTAGTTGTTGATAACACATTTGGTACACCATACTTAATCAGACCAATTGAACACGGTGCAGACATTGTAGTTCATTCAGCCACAAAATTCATCGGTGGTCATGGTACATCTCTTGGTGGTGTTATCGTTGACGGTGGTACTTTCGATTGGGCTGCATCAGGAAGATATCCTGGAATTTCAGAGCCAAACCCAAGTTATCATGGTGTAAGATTTACAGAAGCAGCAGGACCTGCAGCTTTCGCAACATACATAAGAGCTATACTCCTTAGAGATACAGGTGCAACAATCTCACCATTTAATGCATTCATTCTTTTACAGGGAACAGAAACATTGTCTCTTAGAATTGAACGTCACAATGAAAACACAAAGAAGGTAGTTGAATATCTTTCAAAACACCCATTGGTAGAAAAGGTAAATCATCCATCACTTCCGGATCATCCTGATCATGCATTATATGAGAAGTACTTCCCTAATGGTGGAGCAAGCATATTTACATTTGACATTAAGGGCGGGCAGGAAGAAGCTCACAAGTTTATTGATAACTTACAGTTATTCTCATTACTTGCCAATGTAGCAGATGTAAAATCATTAGTTATTCATCCTGCAACAACAACTCACAGCCAGTGCACGGAAGAAGAATTACTTGAACAGAACATTAAGCCAAATACAATCAGACTTTCAATTGGAACAGAAAATATTGATGACATAATTGAAGACTTAGATGAAGCATTTAAGGCTGTAGCTAATAACTAATATACAGACATAATAATATTAAATCCCTTGATTGATATGCAAAATTGCGTATACTTATATCAAGGGATTTTTTTCCTTTACATAATGCCGAAGGAGATACGAAGGATGAGCAAAAAAAAGAAAGAATTTATAAGAATGAGCAAGTTTCTCATATTTTCTATTTCAGCAGGAGTAATAGAAGCAGCAGTTTTTGCATTGCTAAATGAATTGACGAATTTACCTTATTGGCCATGCTACCTTTCAGCACTGGTTCTATCAGTAGTGTGGAATTTTACATTAAACAGACAGTTTACCTTTAAGGCGGCAAACAACATACCTGTTGCAATGGCAAAGGTTGCAGTTTTTTATGTAATATTTACACCGATAACTACAGTAGGTGGTAATTATCTTGTAGAGACAATGGGATGGAATGAATATCTGGTGACAGCCATGAACATGGTTTTAAATTTTGCAACGGAATACGTTTATGACAGATTTTTCGTGTTTGGAAAAATGATTGACACAAAGGTGAAGGACAATGAAAATATTTAAAAAGATTATTTTAATATTGCTAATAATTCTGGTGTTTTTTGCAAACTATTTAATAGTAGGTGGGTTGGCACCTTATTTTAGCACGCCAAAAATCAGCGAAGAATCAATAAATCAGATTGAACACAGAGAATTTTATGGCGAAACAGAAGGAGTAGACAGAGCAGCTATTATTGAGGACAATGAAGAGGCTTTAAAAATAAGACTTAAGATGATTGCTGATGCAAAGGAAAGCATTGTTCTGTCTACCTTTGATATTAGAAGTGACCAGGCAGGACTGGATATGCTGTCAGCACTTTATAACGCGGCAAACCGTGGAGTAAAAGTAGAAATATTTGCCGATGGATTTAACTCAAATATTCAGATGGAGCGAAATAATTATTTTTATGCCCTTAGTTCCCATAAGAATGTGAAAATAATAATATATAACAATGTAAATATATTTACCCCCTGGAAAGGACTGGGGAGAATGCATGATAAGTATGTTATAGCTGATAACAGGGCTTACATATTAGGGGGAAGAAATACATTCGGATATTTCCTTGGAAATTATCCGGGGCATAAGAATTATGACCGGGATGTTCTTGTATATAATAAAAACTGTAAAAGTGATAAGAAAAACAAAATAAATGCAAATCACTACGATGAAGGAGACAGCTCTGTTTATCAGGTGAAAAAATATTATAAAGATATTACATCTATGAAATGTTGCAGTATCTTTCACAATGATTCAAAGTTAGCAGAGTCTGAGAAGGTTAAAAAAGCTGCAGGTGAATTAACAGACAGGTACAAAAAAATTAAAAAGAAATATGCAGGATTTTTAGATAAAGATTTTGATTATGAAAAAAATACATATAGTACAAATAAAATTACTTTAGTTAGTAATCCTACAACCATATATGCAAAGGAACCAATTGTTTTTCAGACTTTGATGTATCTGGCAGAGAATGCAAAGGAAAAAGTGAAAATACACACACCTTACATTATTAGTGATGATTTTATGAATAAGGAATTTGCAAAGGTTGGTAACAAGGCTGAAATTATGCTTAATTCAGTTGCCAATAACGGTAATCTTTTTGGGGCTGTAGACTACATGAGACATAAAGAAGATATTATTAACACAAAAATGACTATAAAAGAGTATGATGGCGGAACATCTTATCATGGAAAAAGCATGACAATTGATGACGAACTGGCAATTGTAGGCTCATTTAACATGGATATGAGAAGTGCTTATATTGATACCGAATTAATGCTTGTTATTAACAGTAAGGATGTAACAAAACAACTTGTTACAAATATGGAAAAATATGAAAAAGATTCTTTGATAGTTAAAAATATAAATGAATATACTAACTCAGACAAAATTAAACCAAAAGAAATTTCTAAAGGAAAACAAAGGATTAAATCATGGTTTGGCTGGTTGTTTGAAAAATTAAGATTTATATTCTAATAGCTTTAAAGAACCAAATATAATATAGACTGGAGAAAAAATATGTTAGCAAACAGAAAAATAGTTATTATTGGGGCAGGACATGTAGGAACCCATTGCGGGGCGGCACTTAGTTTCCAAAACATATGTGATGAAATAGTGTTTATAGACAGAGATGAAATTAAGGCTAAAAGTCAGGCTATGGATTTGGCAGACAGCGTATGTTTTCTTCCTTCAGCACCGGTTATAAGAGTTGGGGATTACGAAGACTGCAGGGATGCTGATATTATCGTAATAGCAGCAGGAGTACCGAGACTTCCGGGACAGACAAGACTTGATACATTAGGAGCATCCATAGAATGTGTGAAAGACGTTGTGGACAATTTAAATAAAATAACCGTAGGTGGAATTATAATTACAATAACGAATCCCGCAGACATAATAGCTGATTATGTAAGAAAGAAAACAGCATTGCCAAGAAATAGGGTATTTAGCACAGGAACATCTTTGGACAGTGCAAGAACAAGACGCACGGTGGCAGATTTATGTCAGGTAGATCCCCACAGTGTTGTAGGTTTTGCCTTGGGAGAACATGGAGATTCATCTATGGTTCCATTTTCTCATCTGACAATCTTTGGAAAACCATATAAAGAATTTATAAAGGAACATCCGGACAGATGTAAGAAATTTTCTGAAGACAAGGTAACCGAGGGAACCCATATGAGGGGAATGGATATTATTAACGGAAAAGGTTCCACGGAATTTGGCATTGGAGCAGCCTTAGCTGATATGGCAAAGGCAGTATTAACCAATGAACACAGAGTACTTCCGGCCTCAGCTCTTCTTGAAGGGGAGTATGGACAAAAAGAAGTTCATGCGGGAGTTCCATGTGTTATAGGAAGAAACGGAATAGAAGAAATAATTGAATTAAAATTAACGGAAGAAGAAAATAAGTTATTTTCAGATTCATGTGATGTAATAAGAGAATATATAAAAACTGCAGAAACGAATTAGGAGGCAAAAAATGGACAACTACAGCATACATCTTCCAAGCTATTCTATTGGAGACAAAGTATATGATAAAATACCGGAGATTTGTGAACCTTATGGCACAAAGGTTATTGCCATAGGTGGCAAAAAGGCAATGGCAGCAGCAAAAGAAAAATTAGAGAAAGCCATAAAAGATTCTAAATTAGAAATACTGGATTTCATTTGGTATGGAGGAGAGGCATCTTATGAGAATGTAGAAAAACTTATGGATAATCCACTTGTCAAGGAAGCTGACATGATTTTTGCAATTGGTGGAGGAAAAGCAACTGACACAGGAAAGTGTCTGGGAGTAAAGATAAACAAACCTGTTTTCTCATTTCCAACAATAGCATCCAACTGTTCAGCATGCACAAGTGTATCCATTATGTACTATCCTGACGGAAGATTTAAAGAACCATTTTTTTATCCGGCTCCTCCTGTACACGCATTTATTAATACAGAGATTACAGTTCATTCTCCATCGAGATATCTTTGGGCAGGAATGGGAGACACATATGCAAAATATTTTGAAGCAGTAATGTCATCCAAAGGGGAAGAACTTCAACATTACTTCAGAATGGGTGTAAATGCAAGCCGTATGTGTTACGAGCCTATTATGGAGTATGGATGTGAGGCAATGAAATCCAATGATGAAAAAAAGGTATCTTATGCTTATGAGCAGGTAGTCCTTGCCATTATTGTGTCTACAGCAGTGGCGTCAATTTACCTTACAGCAGAGCATACGGTGCATTACAACTCAGGACTTGCCCATGCAATATTTTATTCCTTAACTGCCCACCCGCATATTGAAAAGAATCATCTTCACGGTGAGGTAGTAAGTTACGGTGTCCTTAATCTATTACTGGTAGATGGAAACGAAGAGGATTTCAAAAAAGTATATGACTTTAATAAGTCAGTGTCTTTGCCAACAAAACTTGCAGACCTTGAATTTACGGAAGATGACATAGAAAGTCTGGCGGAAAATGCGGTAGTAATGAAAGATATAGAGCATAACCCTTATGTTATAACAAAAGAAATGCTTGTTGAAGCAATGAGAAAATTGGAAAAGAAAAGATAAATTCAACTCTGATATTGGTACCAATAAAGTTATTTAACTTAGAAAGGTAAAGTGATATACTAATATGCGGAGAAGTTAGACAGATGATTATTAAGAAGAGATTAGATACAATAATACATTTAAATATGTCATTTATAGGTGGATTTTTCGGCGGATATGCAATTTCTTTCAGACATGATATTTTTGGCTCAGCCCAGACTGCAAATTTAATAAAGATGTTGTCAAATATTATGCATGGCAATTTTTATGAGGCCATGATTTTGTTTGGAGCATTTGTAATATATGCAGGAGTGCTTATATTGGCATGTGTCATACCACATTACGTAAAATATAGTTTCAGATCTATATGCGTTGTAATTGAGTTTTTTGCCATTATAGTGATAGGATTATTACCCAAAGGTATTAATGATGCCATAGCCCTTTATCCAATGTTTGCAATAACGGCATTTCAATGGTCGTTTTTTACAGGTAACAGGGAGTTTAACAGTGCAACAATTTTCTCTACTAATAACATTAAGCAGACCATAATCGGTGCTGCTGAATACTTAAGAACAGGAGATGAAAAACAGAAAAGGAGATTTTCCTTTTATGGAAGAACTATCCTGTTCTTTTATATGGGAGTTGTGTTAGGAATACTTTCGGTAATATTAGTAGGCGAGAAAGGAATTTGGATATGCGATATTGCTGTTCTATCTGCTTATGTACTTGTTAGAAGTGAGAAAAAGGCTGATTTATAGGTTGCCCTAAAAAAGGAGGAATGAATATGAGCGATATTATTTCAAAAATTCCAAAAGAAGAAGCAGTGGAGGCTATTTTTTCAAAAATAATAAAGTCTCCTGTAGCCTGTGAAAGGCTGAGTGAAGCTTTTTATGAACATCTAAGCGAGGATAATCTTGTAGTAGATTCCAGTCCTGAAAGACTGGCAAAAATTTTATTTTTGGCATATGAACAGCAGGATATTAGTGCGCTGTTACTTGAAATCTGCCAGAAAAGCATGTTTGATTTATTAAGAGAGGCGTACCTTATACCAAAAAGATTTTATGGCAAAAAAGGAAGAAATCCGGTTTTATTGACGGATGTTGATGGCAATCTTTTACAGGAAACAAGATCTAAAGTGTCAGGTCATGAATATTCCAAATTTAAAGAAATATATGAGAAGCATATGTGTGCTCCACGTTCAAAAATTTATCTGGCAGATGGCTTTGATATTGTTCGTTCCTATACGGAAAATTTGGAAATAGAAGAAAAACTTGAAAATAGGAGAAGGGGTGTAATGATATTGTATGCACTTCCGGATACAGTATCTTTGGGGCTTACTGATGCCGAGGCGTATGCTATTGCATGGGATAGCTTCAAATTTATACAGAAATGTGCTCCTTCATCAATGGTATATTACGGAAGGGAAACAGGGGAGAAGAATGAAAGAAAATTTGATGAAATAGGAATATTGCTTCCAATACATCAGTTTGAGAAGAAAATGTTACAACACCTTGAAGAAATTGATGGAATAGTACTCGCTATGCGTGAAAAAATGATGCAAAAGGCAGGAAAGGACAGCTTGGAATTGTAGGAGGATCTTATGATAAAAAGTAGACAAATGTCAGAGTCTATCAGACTTGGAATGTTATTGGCAGCATCCGGTGGCTTTATGGATGCATATTCATATATAGTTAGAAATCATGTATTTGCAAATGCTCAAACGGGAAATATTCTGCTGTTTGGCGTTAATTTATCCGAAGGAAATTTTAGAATGTCACTGCATTATATTTTACCTGTAATTGCATTTGCTTTGGGAATTGCATTGGCAGAGATAATACATACTAAAAAAGATGCGGGACTTCATTGGCGGCAGGGGTCGGTTTTAATAGAAGCACTGATTTTAATAGCAGTTGCATTTTTCCCATTGCGCCTCAATCTTTTGGCTAATTCACTTACATCATTTGCATGTGGAATACAGGTAGAAAGTTTTAGAAAAATAAGAGGTAACGGAATAGCCACCACCATGTGTATAGGAAACATGCGTAGCGGTACCCAACACTTTTATAATTATTTCCACGGAAAAAATAAGGAAAGCCTGAAAAAAGCTTTCCTTTACTATGGAATTATAGTGTGCTTTGTAATTGGTGCAGTTATTGGAAATTTATTTATAAAACTGCTCCATGAAAAAGCAATACTTTGCTGTTCAGCAATGTTGATATTTGCATTTATATTAATGTTTATTGATTACGAACGTGAAGAACTATAATATGCATCAGGTGCAATATCTAAATGATTTATCAGTTAATATTCTGGCAAAAATCAGTCCAAGAGGAAGTGCAAGAATAATTAGCATGGCTGATGCAAACCATGAAGCTGAAACAATCAGGGACATGGCTCCCATATTGTAGACTGCTCTGTATAAATACAGTCCAGGAACCATAATAACAATGGATGGAACCGTAATTGAAATACGGGGATATCCCACTTTATTCTTTATTAATGAGGCTAAAATTCCAGCTGTAAGCGAACCAATAAAAGCGGCTGCTGCAGGTGGAAAGCCTACAAGATCTACTAATTCAAGTCTCAATGTGTTTGCAATGGCACCAATAATGGCTGCTGATGTGGCAATGGCTACGGGGCTGTTAAACATAATCGAGAACCCAAACACACCACCAAAACTTGCCAGCAATCTAAAAATCAGCATTGAATACTGACCGAGATTTAAGTCTGGAAAATCAACCGGTTTCAAATTAAGAATTAAAGCCATAATCCATGCTGTAACAGTGGCAACTAATATGATAACAATGGCATATGCCAATCGTTCAAGCCCGGAACGCATATCCAGTTTTGCAAGGTCGATACCGCTTGTTATAAATGGAAATCCCGGAATTATAAAAAGCATTGCACATATATATCCTGCTTCGTGCTGGGTGGACACTGCAAAAAGTGCTTCTGCCAGTTTTAGTAAACCGGCATATGTAAGACAGGATACTGCAATTGATGAAACGATACATAGAAACAAAGTAAAGTGATGTTTCGTTAATTTGCATCTTACGAAATTTCCAAGTCCTGCGCCTAAAAAGGCACATATCATTTCAAATAATCCCCCACCTAAAAGAAAAGTAAAACAACCGCAGGCAAGAGCGGCAGCAAAACCTAAAGCAATTGGTGAATATAAGCCGTGAATTTTTTCTATGTCATCCAAATGAGCATGAAGTTCTTCACCGGACATAAGTTTCCCTTCTTTTGGAAATTCATTAATAAATTGTTCCAGTCTGTTTAATTTAGAAGTATTGACACCGGTGTTAGTCAGACACAATGATTGTGAAAAACAATTATCACCATCAAAACAAGTATAGTCAATTGACATAAGTCCTATGTTAGCCGTACAGGTAATTCCAAGTTGCTCAGCCAGAGTGTTCATAGAACTTCTTACACGCCATGCTCCGGTTCCGCAGGATAACAGCATTAGTCCCGAACGTCCGATAATAGAAGCTTTTTCTGTAAGGGGAGCTTCAGTTATTGGAATATCACCCATACTGTTGGCATAATCATGCCAATATACATCCATATGATTTTTTTGAATTATAGATTGATTCATAATAATCACTCCCATGTAAAGTATTTTCTAATTAATAAGTATAGATTGATTTAATTTGATGTCAAGATTCCCTAAAAAAATAGAAAAGTCAAAATCGATATGTTAAAATACCACTTAAAAGAACAAACAAAAAGAGGAAATATTTATGACATTACAACAGTTAGAATATTTTGTTATGGTTGCAGAATGCGGGAACATTACTGAGGCTGCGGAAAAACTGTATATATCACAGCCAAGCTTAAGTACTGCAATTCATAATTTGGAAAAGGAAATGCAGGTTAAGGCTTTTGTAAGATCAAACAAGGGAGTAACAATTACAAACGAAGGACAGCAGCTTTTATCCTATGCAAGAAATCTCTTAGAGCAGGCTGATATTATGAAGGAACATTTTGGTGATGGCAAAGAAAGAAAACCAAAGTTTTCTGTGTCCTGTCAGCACTATTCTTTTGCTGTAAATGCATTTGTTGATTTGGTAAAAAAATATGATGCAAACCAATACAGTTTTATTTTGAGAGAAACCCAGACAGGTGAAATTATTGAAGATGTAGCAAATAGAAAGAGTGAATTAGGTGTTATGTATCTGGGTAATCATAACAGGGAAGTTTTGTCAAAAATGATTCGCAAAAATAATCTTCTTTTTGAAGAAATATATATTGCACAACCTCATGTTTTCGTTTATAAAGATCATCCATTAGCATCTAAGGACAGTATTTCACTGGAGGAACTAAAACCTTATCCGTATCTTGTTTTTGAACAGGGAGATAAAAATTCCTTCTATTTCTCAGAAGAATTTTTAAGTATGCTGGATATGCCGAAAAATATTCAGGTAAGGGATAGGGCAACCCTGTTTAACTTAGTTATAGGATTGAATGGCTTTACGGTAAGTTCAGGAATTATAGATTCAAAATTAAACGGAGAAAGTATCATTTCAAAACCACTTAAGGTAGATGGAGAAATGCAGATTGGTGTTCTCAGAAGAAAAAACACATTATTAAGCAAGTATGCTGAATTTTATCTAAATGCATTAAAAAGTCATTTGTTCATAGAATAAAACTATGGAGAACGACAAAAAAATCATATTTTACAAATTATTCTTATGGATATACTATTGGTGCATAGAGATATCGCATAGGAGGAAGTAAAAGATGAGTTTATTAAAGACACCATTTAGATATGATTTTGTAGGAAGTTTTCTAAGACCTGAAAAATTAAAAAAGGCGAAAGAGCTGTATAAAGAAGGAAAGATTTCAAAAGAAGAATTAGACACAATAACAGATGAGGCTGTAAAGGATGTGGTTCTTAAACAGAAAAAATTAGGATATCATGTAATTACAGACGGAGAGTTCAGAAGGGCATTTTGGCATCTTGATTTTATGTGGGGATTTGAAGGCGTAGCCCATGAGCAGACAGGAAACGGAGTTCAGTTTGATGCAGAGTTGGCAACATTAGAGGATACATATTTAACAGGAAAGGTTAAAGCAAAAAAAACGAAGCATCCTTTTGTAGAATACTTTGAATTTTTGAAGCAGTTTGAAGATGAAAATACAGTGGCTAAATATACAATTCCGGCACCGGCACAGATGTATCAGCAGATGATTGTTCCACAAAATTATGAGACAACAAAGAAATTTTACGATACAGATGAAGAATTAATTCAGGATATTGCAGCGGCTTACAGAGAGGTTATAAAACAGTTTTATGAAGCAGGATGTCGTAACTTACAGTTAGATGACTGTACATGGGGCGCTGTAGTAGGTGACGCTGCAAAACAGAGATATGAATCTCTTGGACAGGATATTGAAGAAGTGAAGACTCATCTTTTAGAGGTTAATAACCTTGCATTGGAAGGAAAACCGGAAGATATGGTAGTTAATTCACATATCTGCAGAGGAAATTATCATTCAACATTCTTTACAAGCGGACCATATGACAGTGTAGCAGATTATGTTTTTGCAAAAGAAAATGTGGATGCTCTTTATCTTGAGTATGATGATGAAAGATCAGGTGGATTTGAGCCACTTGCAAAAGTTTCACCGGATAAAAAAGTTGTTTTAGGTCTTATAACAACAAAGAGTCCTGAGCTTGAAGATAAAAATGTTGTAATTGAGAGAATACATGAAGCGGCTAAGTATGTACCGCTTGACAGATTATACTTAAGTCCACAGTGTGGATTTGCTTCATGTGAAATTGGAAACAAGCTTACAGAAGAGGAACAGTGGGCAAAATTAAAGCTTGTAAAAGAAATAGCAGAAGAAGTTTGGAAATAAAACAATCCGACTATTATATAACAAAAAGCAAAAAGGTAAACAAAATCTTATAAAAAAAGTTGCCATTTTGCTTTTTTTTGTGTAAATCGGTCAGATTTGGTATGAATCACACTTTTTGGCTCAAACTATTATTAAGTTTGATTAAGGAGAATGATTCATATGAAAGATAAAATATTTGGTGTTCTGCAAAGAATAGGCAGAAGTTTTATGTTGCCAATTGCCATTTTGCCTGTAGCAGGTCTGCTACTTGGAATTGGCGGTTCATTTACCAATGAAACAACACTTAAAACTTATGGATTGCAGAATATTATGGGGCATGGAACTGTATTTCATGCAATTTTTCAGGTAATGAATGATGCGGGAAATATTGTTTTCTCAAATCTGCCAATACTCTTTGCAATAGGCGTTGCCATAGGAATGGCAAAGAAGGAAAAAGAGGTGGCAGCATTATCTTCAGTAATTGCATTTTTCATTATGCATGCTTCAATAAGTGCTTTGATTAACATAAATGGCGGACCTGACGTAATGCTTAAGGGGGCAGTAGGAGATGTATGCGGAATTACATCTCTTCAAATGGGAGTGTTCGGAGGCATTATAGTTGGACTTGGAACGGCGGCTCTTCATAACAGATTTTACAAAATAGAGTTGCCGCAGGTTCTTTCTTTTTTCGGTGGAACAAGATTCGTACCTATTATAAGTGGCCTTGTCTATACAATCGTGGGAATAATAATGTTCTTTATATGGCCACCGGTGCAGTCGGGAATTAATGCTGTAGGAAATGTTGTTCTAAATTCCGGTTATGTGGGAACATGGCTATATGGATTTATGGAAAGACTTCTAATTCCATTTGGTCTTCATCATGTTTTTTATATTCCATTCTGGCAGACGGCAGTTGGTGGAACAATGGAAGTTGGCGGACAATTAATTGAAGGAGCACAGAATATTTTCTTTGCACAATTAGCAGACCCTAATGCAACAGAATTTGCCGTATCTGCCACAAGGTTTATGTCAGGAAAATTTCCACTGATGATATTCGGACTTCCGGGAGCAGCTCTTGCAATGTATAAGACTGCACAGCCGGGAAAAAGAAAAATGGTATCGGGGCTGTTATTGTCGGCAGCGCTTACCTCTATGATTACCGGAATAACGGAGCCATTGGAATTTACATTTTTATTTGTAGCACCGCTCCTTTATGGAATACATTGTGTATTGGCAGGACTAGCTTATGCACTGATGCACTTTTTTAATGTAGGTGTAGGTATGACTTTTTCCGGTGGACTGATTGATATGTTTCTCTTTGGAGTTTTACAGGGAAATGCAAAAACAAACTGGATATGGATTGTAATAGTAGGAATTTTTTATTTTGTTATATATTACTTCTTATTTGGTTTCCTTATTAAAAAATTAAATTTAAGAACTCCGGGAAGATTTGATGATGAGGAAGTAAAACTATATAACAGAAGTGACGTGGAAAATAAAAATAAAGAAGAAAAAAAAGACGATAAATCAGACTCAATATCAGAAGAGATATGTATAGGTTTAGGTGGAAAACTTAATATTTCGGACGTTGACTGTTGTGCCACAAGACTCAGGGTAACAATAAATGATGCGAAACTTGTAAATGATTCAAAACTAAGACTTACAGGGGCATCAGGTGTGGTGCATAAGGGAAATGGAGTGCAGATTATATACGGACCTAAGGTCAGTGTGATTAAATCTAATTTTGAAGAATATTTAAACAGTGATAGTGCAATTGAAATAGTAGAAAGTAAAGAAAAGAGAGAAAATAACAAAAGTCAAAAGGATGAAACTAAAGAAGAAATAAATGAAGAAAAAGAAGAAGATAAAAATAAAAAAATATCAGGAGAAGAGAAAAAAATAAAGGAAACATTTATAATAGCAAGCCCAATGACCGGTAAAGCCACAAAACTGGAAAATGCAAAAGACGAGGCCTTCGCAAGTGGGATGATAGGGGATGGTGCTATTGTAACCCCAAGTGAACCTATTGTAATGGCTCCTGCAGACGGTATTATAAGTTTTATATTTGACACAAAGCATGCAATAGGAATAAAAACAGATAATGGACTTGATCTTATTATTCACGTAGGAACAGATACAGTAAAACTTAAAGGTGAAGGTTTTATTCTTTATGTAAAAGAAGGCGACAGAGTAAAAAAAGGTGATAATCTAATGAAACTGGATTTAGAATTCCTTAATAAAAACACTCCAACAATGGAATCTCCGGTAATCTGCACTGAAATAAGTGATAAGATGAAAGTAAGATTCCTTAGCGAGGGAATAATACATGCAGGTGAAGAATTATTTGCCATTGACATGTTTGAATAAAATATTGATTTGTTTACCCCTGTCATATACAATAACCTATGACAGGGGATTTTTATTGATACTGAAAAACATTTATACATATTGAAAGGACAGAATAATGACAAAATTTTTTGTAAAGAAACCATTTTTTGTGGTGGTTTCGGTAATAATAATTTTATTAATAGGTGTAGTAAGTCTTAGAAACATGAATACGGATCTTATGCCTGACATGAATATACCATACATGATGGTTATTACTACAGAACCGGGAGCTTCGCCACAGAAAGTAGAAAGTGACGTTACAAAGCCTCTGGAAAGTGCATTGGGTACAGTTAGCGGAGTAGAAAAAATCGTAAGCAGATCTGCTGACAACTACAGTATGGTAATGTTGGAGTTTGCCGATGGCACCAATATGGATTCTGCATTGGTAAGAGTATCTAAAGTAGTAGACAATGCTGAAATCCCAGACGAATGTGGAAATCCTAATATAATGGAAGTCAGCATGGATATGATGGCAACCATGTATACAGGCGTAAATTATGAGGGAAAAGACATAAAGGAATTGTCTGATTTCTCAAAGAAAACATTGCAGCCATATCTGGAGAGACAGGATGGCGTGGCAAGTATTACATCTATGGGTCTTACCACTGACTCTCTTGAAGTAAAATTAAATCAGGACAAAATAGACAGAATAAATGATAAAATCTTAAGTAAGACAAATGATAAATTGTCAAAAGCACAGTCAAAAATTGACAGTGCCGGATCAAAAATAAGTAAGGGGGAAAGTACCCTTTCAAAGCAACAGAAAAAGCTGGACAAAACTCAGAATAAAACTAATAAACAGGTAGCTGGGACCCAGGTAAAACTGTCAAATGCCCAGGCTACGAAGGCTGCATATGAGGCAACTCTTAATAGTCTTAAGGCAAGTCAAAGCGCTCTGGAGGCAGAAAAGAAGGCATACACAGATGCAAAATTAGAAGAAAACTACAAAAAAATTAATGAAGCATTAAGCAAAATAAATGAGCAGTATGGATCATTATTAAAACTGCAGGACATCAAGGTTCCAGCTAATGTAAAGGAAGCCGTGGAGAATAAAGAGGAATTTGAAAAGTTCATCGAAATGGTAAAAAAAGCCGGAAAGGGCGATCAGGTAAAGGACATTACATATGAAAAACTACAGCAGCTTTATAATGCAGTTGAGGTGAGACTTCCCCAGATAAATACCGAACTTGCCAATCTGAAAACAAAGATTCTTGTAAATCAGTCTATTGTAGATGAACTTACAAAGAAAATGAAGGGTATGGATAAGGCACAGTCGAAAGCCATTGCAGGGGGCTATTCTGCCGCATCAGGATTTGGGGCAGGCAAGGCTCAGATATCATCAGCCAAGTCGCAGATGAGTACTGCAAAGAAAGATTTAAAGGATGCAAAGGAGAAACTTAAAAATTCAAGAAAAGCGGCAATAGAAAATTCAAATATTGATGCATTACTTAGCATAGATACATTGTCAAAACTAATTTATGCACAAAATTTCTCAATGCCTGCCGGATATATTGACGACAAAAAAGACAATCAGTGGCTTGTTGATGTAGGTGATAATTACAAAAATATCAATCAGATTAAATCCATGGTATTAACTAAAGTCAGTGGCATTGGAGAAATAAAACTGTCAGATGTCGCAGATATAACTGTCGTTGACAATTCAGGAGACAGCTATTCGAAAATAGACGGAAAACCTGCGGTATTACTTGCAATATATAAATCAAGTACAGCCAATACAAGTTCTGTTTCAAAAAATCTGACTAAAGCCTTTGGAGATTTAGAAAAGAAATACACAGGCCTTTCCATTACATCGTTAATGGATCAGAGTCAGTATATTGATATCATTGTAAAGGCAGTATTACAGAGTATATTGTTAGGCGCAGTATTGGCAATTCTTGTATTGGCACTGTTCCTTAAGGATGTAAAGCCTACTCTTATAGTGGCATTCAGTATTCCATTCAGTGTGTTATTTGCAATTATAATAATGTACTTTACGGGAATAACATTAAATGTAATGTCACTGGCAGGGCTGTGCCTTGGAATAGGTATGCTTGTGGATAACTCAATAGTGGTAATGGAGAATGTATACCGACTAAGAAGTATGGGAATATCTGCATCAAGAGCAGCAGTTCAGGGAACAAGACAGGTGGCAGCCCCAATAGTTTCATCAACTATTACTACAATCTGTGTGTTCCTACCGATGATTTATGTCAAAGGAACGGTCAGGGAAATGTTAATTCCATTTGCATTTACAATGACATATGCTCTTGTGGCATCTTTAATAGTTTCGCTTACTGTAGTTCCAACAATTAGTTCGGCAGTATTAAAGAAGACGAAGAACAGTACATATAAGTGGTTCGAAAAATTAAAAGATATATATGCAGGAGTACTTGAAAAATGCTTAAAGCATAAAGTTATTCCTATTGCTATAGCTGTACTGTTGTTGGCATTATGCGTTGCCCAGGTATTTAGAATGGGACTTGTAATGATGGATGACATGGAAAGTAATCAGATATCCGTAAGTCTGGAAATGAAAGATGATACAGATAGAAAGACTGCTTATGCAACTGCCGATAAAGTCATGAAAGAAATTATGAAAATTGACGGAATTAATAAGGTGGGAGCAATGGATGGGGCAGCAACTGCCACCGCAGGAATGGCAGGTAGCAGTGATAATTATACGCAGTTTACCTTCCAGATAATTACTGATGATGACATAAAAAGTACGGGACAATTCAGAAAAATCATAAAGAACATAGAAAATAATACGAAAAATATAAAATGTAAGAAACTTAAAGTTTCATCATCTGCCATGGGGGATATGTCTTCCATGATGAGTCAGGGAATTAAGGTAAATATTTATGGTGATGATCAGGATAAATTAATTAAAATCAGCAAAGATGTTTCTAAAATGGTAAAAGACATTAAGGGAACAGAAGACATTGACAATGGACTTCAGAAAAACAACAAACAGCTTCATCTGAAAATTGACAAAAATAAAGCAGCAAAGAAGGGCCTGACCGTTGCACAGATATATGAACAACTGGCAGCAGATATAAAGACAGACAAAACTGCCATAACAATTGCTATGGACAGTAAAGATTTAGATGTAAACGTTGTTGATGAACGTAACAAGCCAAGTCTTGAAAATCTTATGAATACAACTATTACTGCAACAACAAAAAAAGCAGATGGAATAGAGGCAAAAAAGGAATATAAGTTGTCCGAATTTGCAAAGGCAGTGGAAAAGGACGCCGTTAACACCGTAACAAGAGAGAATCAGTCAAGATATATGTCTGTTTCAGCCACGGTGAAGGATGGATATAATGCCACATTATTGTCAAGAAAATTACAGAAAAAAATAGACTCATATAAAGCACCTAAAGGCTATAATATTGAAATTCAGGGTGAATCTGAACAGGTAATGGAAATGATAAGACAGATGGTATTGGCCCTTTTACTTGGACTGGTACTTGTATATCTCGTAATGGTAGCCCAGTTCCAAAGCCTTTTATCACCATTTATTATTCTGTTTACGGTACCATTGGCATTTACCGGAGGAATGATTGGTCTTATAATATTTGGACAGTCAATTTCAGCAATGGCTTTAATGGGCTTCATGGTATTAATGGGAACTGTTGTAAATAATGGAATAGTATTTGTGGATTATGCTAACAAGTTAAGAATACAGGGAGTAGATAAGAGAGTTGCCCTTATTGCAACGGGAAAGACAAGAATGCGTCCGATATTAATGACTGCTCTTACTACAATATTATCTATGAGTGTAATGGTATTTTCTACAGATGCAGGAAATGCAATGCAAAGAGGTATGGCAATAGTTGTAAGCTTTGGTCTTTTGTACGCGACGTTTATGACATTGTTCATTGTTCCTGTTCTGTATGATATATTCTACAGAAAACAGCCAAGGTTAATTGATGTTGGAGACGATAATCTTGACGAAATTCCGGATGAAACGTCAGAATTACTGGAAGAGATGCAAAAAAAAGATTAAATATTACGTTAAAAACATGTAAAATAACTAGTAAAAATAACTTTTATAACATATAATGGCATAGGAAAAATAATCAGAGAGAAAGGATTAGTTATGCAGGCTATTATAGAGATTATAAAAGTTATTTTTTTAGGAATTGTAGAAGGAATTACCGAATGGCTTCCAATCAGCAGTACAGGTCATATGTTATTAGTCGATGAATTTATACAATTAAATGCACGAGCGCAGTTTAAGGAAATGTTTTTCTTTGTAATTCAACTTGGAGCAATACTGGCTGTAGTTGTATTGTTCTGGAATAAAATGTGGCCGTTTAAAAAGAAAAGCACAGATGACGGTATTAATAAGGTAGGCAGCATTTTGAGAAAAGATGTATGGTCTATGTGGTTTAAAGTTGTTGTGGCATGTATTCCGGGAGCGGTAGTTACAATTGCTTTTGACGATTTTATTGAAGCGCATCTTCACACACCGTTTGTTATAGCAGTAACTCTTATAGTATATGGTATCGCCTTTATTATAATTGAAAGATGGAACAAGACAAGAACACCGAAGGTGCTTACTTTAAATGATATTACATATAAGACAGCTCTTCTTATAGGGTTGTTTCAGGTATTATCAATAATTCCTGGAACATCACGTTCAGGTGCTACAATTATAGGGGCACTTCTGATAGGCGTGTCAAGAGTTGCAGCAGCAGAATTTACATTTTTCCTTGCTGTTCCTGTTATGTTTGGAATGAGTGCATTGAAAATGGTAAAACTGGGATTTGCAATGTCAGCAGCGGAGGCGTCAATCCTTATACTAGGAATGGTTGTGGCATTTATTGTTTCGATCCTTGTGATAAAATTCCTTATGAGTTATATCAAAAAACACGACTTCCAGGTTTTCGGCTGGTACAGAATTATACTTGGAGCATTAGTTCTTCTGTACTTTTTATAATAATTTCATTAATTATACGTAAAATAATAGGAAAATAGATTTTAACTTGTATTAGAGGAAAATAATGTTATAGTTAATATGGAAAAAATATGTTAGATGAATAAGGAGACAGATATGAGAAAAACTAAAATTGTATGTACATTAGGGCCATCTACAGATGATGAAAAGGTGCTTGAACAGTTGATTAAAGAGGGAATGAATGTTGCAAGATGTAACTTTTCCCACGGTTCGCATGAAGAACATAAAGAAAGAATGAATAAGGTAAAAAGAATCCGAAAGAAATGTGACAAGCCTGTAGCTATTTTGCTGGACACAAAAGGACCTGAAATAAGGACAGGTAATTTTGAAGGGGATAAGGTATGTGTTAAAGCAGGACAGACCTTTACATTAGTTGCTGATAAAGAAGTTATAGGAAACAATGAAAAGGCAGGAATAACTTTTGCAGACTTATATAAGGATGTAAAACCGGGAGTTGTCATTATGATTGATGACGGACTTATCGAAATGGAAGTAGTTAAGATAGAAGGAACTGACATCGTATGTAATGTAAAGAATGAAGGTGTTATTTCTAATCACAAGGGAGTCAATGTCCCGGATGTTCATATCAGTATGCCTTATATGAGTGAGCAGGACAAGTCAGATATTTTATTTGGAATAAAGGAAGATGTTGATTATATAGCAGCATCATTTACAAGAACTGCTGATGACGTAAAGGAATTACGTAAATTTTTGGATGACAATGGTGGAAAAAATATAAATATTATAGCAAAAATTGAAAACAGTGAAGGCATTATTAATGTTGATGGTATTATTGAAGAAGCTGATGCCGTAATGGTTGCCAGAGGTGATATGGGAGTGGAACTTCCAGAGGAAGAAGTGCCGATTATTCAGAAAATGATTATTAAGAAGGTATATGAAGCAGGAAAACAGGTAATCATTGCCACTCAGATGCTTGAATCAATGATTAACAATCCAAGACCTACAAGGGCTGAGACAGCTGATGTTGCCAATGCAATATATGATGGCACAAGTGCAATAATGTTGTCAGGTGAAACAGCAGCAGGAAAATTCCCGGTAGAAGCGGTGGCTACTATGGCAAGAATTGCTGAAAGAACAGAGATGGATGTTAATTATAAACAAAGATTTTTTAACAACCATAATAATCACAGAAGCGACATTACAGAGGCCGTGTGTCATGCAACCTGTATGACAGCATATGATTTAGATGCGAAATCAATTCTTACTGTTACAAAGTCAGGACGCTCTGCCAAGATGATATCTAAGTACAGACCTGACTGCATGATTATAGCAGGAAGCACTGAAGAGAAGGTTGTAAGACAGCTTAATATGTCATGGGGAGTTTCACCAGTGCTGATTAAAGAAAAGAAACATGTGCTTGAACTGTTTGATTATGCAGTGGAAGTGGCAAAGGAAAAAGGTCTGGTGGAAACAGATGATATAGTTGTAATTACATCGGGAGTTCCTCTTGGAAAATCAGGAACTACTAATATGATTAAGGTTCACACAGTTGAATAATATCAAAATATGACAGATTTCGGGTTGACAGTAAATAAGATAAAATGTTAAATTATTTTATAGGAAAGGCTTATGGTGACTGCCATAAGTCTTTGTTTTGACGATATAAGTTAAAAACACTAAATTTTAGCGAAAGGAGAACAAAATGGATAGTTGTGACAGTTATGGGCGAAGTTTGACTGACAAATACAACACAGACGATACTGATGCATACCATCCCTTTCGTTTGTAAGTGTTTTTAAGCAGACTTCCCGCGTATACGGAACCTAAATTTTTACAGGAGGTATATGAAAGTGGAAGAAAATAAAAATGAAAACCCTGACCTTTTAGAAGAGGAAAAAAGGGATATGGAGAATCAGGAAGAAGAAAAGTACGAAATTCCTGAAAAAGCTAATTATGAAGAAGAACTTATAAAAATTATCAGAAGCGATGCTCCAACTGAAGAAAAATTGGAACGTTTGGATGATTACCACGAAAACGATATTGCTTCAGCCCTTAAATTTTTGGATCCTGAGGAGAGACGGAAATTATATTCCATGCTTGGAGTAGATAAGGTTTCTGATATTTTCTCTTATATAGATGACCCGGCTGATTACATTGAGGAACTTGAACCGGAGATAGCCGCTAAAATCCTTGGTAACATGGAAGCTGATGATGCTGTTGACATTCTCGAAGAATTAGAGGATGAAACAAGTAATGAACTGATCGAACTGATCGATGATGAGGCAATGAAGGACATTGACCTTATCCAGTCTTATGATGACGACGAAATCGGTAGTAAGATGACTACGAATTATGTAAGTCTTACGTTAGGTCTTACTATTAAGCAGGCAATGAAAAGTCTGGTAAAACAGGCAGCTGACAATGATAACATAGCTACACTTTACGTGAAAAAAGAAGACGGAACATTTTACGGGGCCATTGATTTGACAGATTTGATTGTGGCGAGAGATTATGTGGATTTAGAAACATTAGTTACTACATCATATCCTTATGTACACGATCACGAAACAGTAGATGATTGTATTGAAGAATTGAAGGATTACTCAGAAGACTCAATTCCGGTATTAGATAACAACATGCATATACTCGGTGTTATTACATCTCAGGACTTATTGGAAGTAGTAGACGAGGAAATGGGTGAGGATTATGCCAAGTTGGCAGGTCTTTCCGCAGAAGAAGAGCTTGAGGAACCATTGGGACAGAGTTTAAAGAAAAGAGTTCCGTGGCTTCTGATTCTGTTAATGCTTGGAATGGGTGTATCATCTGTCATAAGCATGTTTGAAAAGGTTATAGTAGGACTTCCCATTATTGTTACATTTCAGTCAGTTATATTGGGAATGTCGGGAAACGTTGGAACACAGTCGTTAGCTGTAACCATAAGAGTTTTAATGGATGAGGAACTTGGATTTAAGGAACGGGCAGGATTTGTGTTAAAGGAAATCCGTGTAGGTCTTTGTAACGGTTTGATTGTTGGTGGTATTTCAGTAGTATTTACCGGAATATTCATTTTTGTTGCAAGAGGACAAAGTCTTGCAACAGCATTTGCAATATCAGGTTGCATAGGAGGAGCCTTAGCTCTAGCCATGTTGATTTCAAGTTTTATGGGAACAATTATCCCTATTATATTGGAGAAAATAGGATTTGATCCGGCAGTAGCATCAGGTCCACTTATTTCTACAATTAATGACCTTGTTGCAGCCGTAACTTATTATGGGCTTGCGTGGATAATGCTAATAAATATGCTTGGATTATAGATAAAAAAGCGTTTAAATGAAAACCATAAATGGAAAAAATATCGATGGCAAATGGTCAAAAGCCAAAAAGAAAAAATTTAAAAACAATTAAAGACCTGCTATTCAAAATGAGAAATACATAACATTTTGAATAACAGGTTTTTTATGTAATTAACTATTTGTTACGTTTTACTGCAAGTCTTAATATAGGCCATATAACACATGCAAGGGCTGAACCAAGCAAAGCGGTATATAACTGAGTTGTTGAATATGTAACAGATGCCATATTATAAAGCTTTGGTGCAAGACCTTTTCCAAATGTAGGTAATACCCAGTGAACAATAAGCAAGGTCATAATACCCCATTTTGCAATGGAACCGGCAACCAGACTTAGTGGCAGAAGATTAAGCTCTAATCTTTTAAATCTTACAAGCCATGCAAAAACCACCAATATGGCATTTCCAACCATAATGCATGGAAGCAAAGTTGGAACTGCGGCAATTACAGGAGCACCTGTAATAATAAAAGAAGTGATTGGAGCAAGAATTGAAAGAATTACTCCGCTGGCTAAGCCGCAATAAAGAGTGTCAATAATCAAAATTAAATTAATTAAAGAGCCTGTAATTGGGATTGTACCCGGTGTTTTAAATAATTGTACTACTACACAAAGAGCAAGCATAATAGCTGTGACCGTTAAGGTCCTAGTTCTCATTTTCATAAAGATCCTCCTTAGTTATTAAGTCTAAATATTTTAAGTAATCTGAGTGAGAAGGTTTTTCAAAATCAGATTGCTTCTTTTCCTGTTCTAGAGCCATTGTGGCTTTTCTTACATCTGCCAGTACACCGGCACCACCCATACAGCCACCTGGACATGCCATACCTTCAAGAAGATAACCATCATATCTGCCGGCCTTTGCCATGGCAAGCATTTTTTTACATTCACTTAATCCTTCGGCTTTAACTGTTTTTACTTCCATTTCAGGATCAATGCAGTGAATAGCATTAACTACGGCTGCAGCAACACCTCCACTGGCAGCAAAGCCTTTTCCAAGTGAGCTTGAAGTCTGAAGGGATTCTTCAACTTCTAATTTATCAAAATCTATTCCTTTAGCATCAAAAACTCCTGCCATTTCTTCAAAGGTAAGAACAAAATCAATATCACTTCTTACTGAACGACGACTGGCTTCAAGTTTTTTTGCGGCACAAGGTCCGATAAATACAACCTTGCAATCAGGATGCTGTTTCTTTATCATACGTCCGGTAAGTACCATAGGTGTAAGTGACATGGATATATATCCGGCATGTTCCGGATAAGTCTTTTTAGCCATAACTGACCATGCCGGACAACATGATGTTCCCATCCATTTTTGATGTTCAGGAACTTCTTCGAGAAAGTCATTAGCTTCCTGAACGGCACAGAGGTCAGCCCCAATGGCAACTTCAACCATATCTTCAAAGCCTACAGCCTTCAATGCAGCACGTACCTGAGCAGGTGAAACTTTGTCACCAAACTGCTTAACAAAAGATGGAGCTATAGCCGCATATATAGGCGTATCACTTTTAAGTGCCAGTACAGTCTGGAAAATCTGACTCTTATCTACGATTGCACTAAAAGGACAACTTACAAGACACATACCGCATGATACACACTGATCATAATCAATATCAGCACGTCCGTATTCGTCTGACTTTATGGCATTCATACCACAAGCAGCGGCACATGGACGTTCCTGTTTAATAATAGCGTTATAAGGACATGCAGACACGCACTTTCCACATTTAATACATTTTTCCTGATCAATAACGGAGCGACCGTTTTCCATATGGATTGCCTGCTTTGGACAAACCTCAATACATGGATGCTCAATACATCCCTGACATCCGTTAGTTATTAATATACGTTTTTCAGGACATGCGTGGCATGCAAATTTTATAATATTAATAAGTGGTGGGTCATAGTATTTTTCGTCAATGGCACTGGCATCAATTCCTTCCGATAAAGGAGCATGTTCGGACATTTTTCTGATTGGAAGACCGATTGTAGCACGAAGACGTTCTCCGACTATTGCACGCTCAAGGAAGATGTTGTCATAATTCTTTCCGATTTCTCCGGGAACAATTTCGTAAGGCAGATTTTCGATACGTTTAAAATCACCGCCTTCGAATGCCATCCTTGCAATTTCTGTAAATACTTTATGTCTTATAATTGTTTTATTTGAATAAATTCCTCTCATAGTTTCTCCATTTCTTCAAATATAAAATAATACATATTTTTAACCAATAGAATTATAACATAATGAATAGAATATAAACAAGAAGTAAATAGTTAAAAAATTAACAAAATAAAAGTTCTAAACTTACTATATTAATGTCAGAATAAAATGTAAGCTAAAAATAAAAAAACATGTTGAAAAATTAACAGATAAAGTTGTATTATATGATTTGGCTATAAATTTGTAACAGATAGAAAAAACATTGAAATGAGGTCAAGAGAGGAAAATACAATGAGTACTAATATAGAAGAAACTAAAAAAGAAAATCCACTGGGGACAGAGCCGGTTGGAAAATTGTTAAGAAAGTTTGCAGTGCCAAGCATAATATCAATGCTTGTTATGTCATTATATAATATTGTCGATCAGATTTTTATCGGACAAACTGTTGGAACATTAGGTAACGCAGCGACTAACGTGGCTTTCCCGTTAACAACACTTTGCCTTGCTACAGCGTTGGCATTTGGTATAGGTGGAGCTTCAGGATTTAATTTGAATTTAGGAGCGGGAAATAAGGATAAGGCACCATATTTTATAGGAAATGCATTGTCTATGATGGCAATTATTGGAATAGTATTGGCTGTTATTGCAAGTACTGCCATGAAACCTTTGCTTCTTTTCTTTGGTTCAACAGATAAAGTTTTACCTTATGCAATGGAATATACAAGATTCATAGCTTTAGGTTTCCCTTTTGCAATTATATCAGCAGGTGGTTCTCATCTGGTAAGAGCCGATGGCAGCCCAAACTTTTCTATGGCATGTAACCTTGTGGGTGCGGTAACTAATGTAGTACTTGACTATGTTTTTGTAATTGTATTAAAAGGTGGTATGACAGGTGCCGCTGTTGCAACAATAATAGGACAGATTCTTGCTTCAATTATGGTAATTTACTATATGTTTCATTACAAAACTGTCAAATTGGAAAAGAAGCATTACATTCCAAAGGGAAAAATTATTGGCAGAACGGTTCATCTTGGAATGGCACAATCCCTTAATCAGCTGGCAATAATGATTGTCCAGATTGTAATGAATCAGTCTCTTACGCATTATGGATCTCTTAGCGTATATGGTGCTGACATACCTCTTGCCTGTACAGGGATTGTAATGAAGGTAAATCAGGTATACTTCTCAATTTGTATCGGGGTGGCTCAGGGAATTCAGCCGATAGCCAGCTTTAACAGAGGTGCCGGCAAGAATGATCGTGTAAAACACACATATAAACTGGCAGTAACATGTAATACAATAATATCAACAATTGCTTTTATTATATTCCAAACATGTCCGAGACAGATTATCAGCATATTCGGAACAGGAAGTGCAGAATACTTTAAGTTCTCAGAAAATTTCTTCAGAATATTTTTGTTTATGACATTTCTTGATGGAATACAGCCAATTACATCAACATTCTGTACAGTTATTGGAGAACCTAATAAGGGAACCTTCCTGTCACTTACAAGACAGTGTATATGTTTTATTCCTTTATTATTAGTTATGCCTTTAATATTCACTCAGTTGGGCTATGAAGGAATTGATGGAATAATGTATGTTGCACCAATATCAGACTTTTTAGCTGCAGTGCTGTCATTGATAGTAATAAAAAAAGTATTTAATAAATTGAAATAATATAAATTGTAAAAACAAAGTGACACAGTTTAATAGGAGAATTGTTATATTCAAAACGCGTTGTATTTCTATCTTTGTTCAGCCGCATATTTACAATTGCTTACACAAACTCGTCCGTTACACGGACTCAGACAGTGTTTCAGCAATTGTAGCTATGCTCGCAAAGATAACGAAATACGGCCTATCGTTTTGAATATAACTATTCTCCTATTAAACTGTTGTTTCCTCCGTACATTACAAATTGTTATTGAAAATTTATAAATAAAACTGTTTTTAGTTTTATTTTCTACTGTACAAAAACACATATGTTGTGCTATAATTCTTAAGGCGAACACAAGATATAGTGTTTTGAGCGGTAGATTACATAAAACGATAAAATGCCTATAAATAGTAGTGTTAGGCAGAGATTGTTATAAGACTTGATAAGAATGCCCATGAAAATGGACCTTAAATGAAATATATAGTTATAGAATTTAGAAATGGAGAGGAAAAAATGGATGTAAAAGTACGAAGGGTCATTAAAAGAAATGGGGAGGAAGTTTCATTCGATGTTAATAAGATTTTAAATGCTGTTAGAAAGGCTAACAATGAAATAGATCCTATCCACAAATTAAACGAGTATCAGATTGCAGCAGTTGGTAAAGTAGTAGCAGATCAGATTGAGTCTGCCCAGCATGCAGTTTCGGTGGAAGATATTCAGGATATGGTTGAACGTGGCATTATGGAAATGCGTGGATATGAAGTTGCTCAAAAATACGTAAGATATAGATATGTGCGAGAACTTGCCCGTAAGTCTAATACTACAGATGAAGGTATTTTGGCTCTTATTGAGCAGTTAAATGAAGAAGTTAAACAGGAAAATTCTAACAAGAATCCTACAATTAACTCAACACAGAGAGATTATATGGCAGGAGAAGTAAGTAAGGATCTTACAAAACGTATTCTCCTTCCTGAAGATATTGTGCAGGCACATGAACAGGGAATTATTCATTTCCATGATTCTGATTATTTTGCACAGAAAGAGCATAACTGTGATCTTATTAACTTAGAGGATATGCTGCAGAATGGTACATGTATTTCAGAGACTAAAATCGATAAGCCGCATAGTTTCTACACAGCATGTAATGTAACCACACAGATTGTTGCCCAGGTTGCCAGCAATCAGTATGGTGGACAGTCATTTTCATTGGCGCACCTTGCACCTTTTGTACAGACAAGCAGGGAAAAAATTACAAAGGAAGTTTTGACTGAAAGTGAAGAAACAGGTCTTAAATATACAGAAGCGCAGGTAAAGCAGATTGTTGAAAGACGTTTAAAAGACGAAATAAACAGAGGAATTCAGACAATTCAGTATCAGCTTATAACACTTATGACATGTAACGGTCAGGCCCCTTTTGTTACTATGTTTATGTACTTGGACGAAGTTCCGGAGGGACAGACAAGAGATGATCTGGCAATGATTATAGAAGAAGCATTAAAGCAGAGAATGCAGGGAGTTAAAAATGAAAAGGGTGTTTGGATTACACCGGCATTTCCTAAGATTATTTATGTTTTGGATGAGGATAATGTTACACCCGATTCCAAATACTGGCATTTAACAGAACTTGCAGCTAAGTGTACTGCCAAGAGAATGGTACCTGATTACATATCTGCCAAGGTTATGAAGGAAATGAAGCAGGGAAATGTATATACATGTATGGGATGCCGCTCATTCTTAACAGTAGAAGACAGTCAGAGAAACGCTGATGGAAGTCATAAGTTCTACGGAAGATTTAATCAGGGTGTTGTAACAATTAACCTTGTTGATGTAGCATGCTCTTCTAATGGAGATATGGATTTATTCTGGAAAATTTTAGATGAAAGACTCGAACTCTGCCATAGAGCGTTGAGATGCAGGCATGAAAGACTTCTTGGAACTCCATCAGATGTGGCACCTATACTTTGGCAGAACGGTGCATTGGCACGACTGAAAAAAGGCGAAACAATTGACAAGTTATTATACAATGGATATTCAACAATTTCTCTTGGATATGCAGGACTTTATGAAATGTGTGTAAGAATGACAGGAAAATCACATACAGATCCTGAGGCAAAGCCATTTGCAATTAAAGTTATGCAGAAACTTAATGACAAATGTGCTGAGTGGAAAGCAGCAGAGAATATCAGCTACTCAGTATATGGAACTCCTATGGAATCTACAACATACAAGTTTGCAAAATGTCTTCAGAAGAGATTTGGCGTTATTAAGGGAGTAACGGACAAAAATTACATTACAAACAGTTATCATGTTCATGTAACAGAAGAAATAGATGCATTCAGCAAGTTAAAATTTGAATCTGAATTTCAGAAACTTTCACCGGGTGGTGCTATCAGCTACGTTGAAGTACCTAACCTTCAGGATAATATTGAAGCAGTTATTCAGGTTATGCGATTCATATATGACAATATTATGTACGCTGAACTTAACACAAAATCAGACTACTGTGAGTGCTGTGGTTACAATGGAGAAATCCAGATTGTATCTGATGAAGAATCAGGTAAACTTGTTTGGGAATGTCCAAGTTGTGGAAACAGAAATCAGGATAAAATGAGTGTTGCCAGAAGAACATGTGGTTATATCGGAACCCAGTTCTGGAATCAGGGAAGAACTCAGGAAATAAAAGACAGGGTATTGCATTTGTAGAAACACATAATAACCGGAAATAACTGGAAAAAATCCGAAAAAAATTTGCGAGATATTTTATAAAATAATGGGCTGTTGCGTTAGTGATTAAATCGGAACTCACAACGCAACAGCCTTTCTAAATATGATTTTGCCAGTGATTACGTAAAAATTAAATTGAAATATTGAATTTGTGTAAATTGTTCATTATATGTTTTTGAAAGAATAAGAAATTACACAAATAAATCATAATATGTTTTGATTTGTGTAAATTGATTCCTGACAGAGCATGAGGTGTGAATGAATTACGTAAAAACGCATTTATAATCTCAAAAAAGTGTAATAGTATTCTCAGCAGAGCGTGAAGTGTGAATGAATTACGTAAAAACGCATTTATAATCTCAAAAAAGTGTAAATTGATTCTCGGCAGAGCATGAGCTGCGACTGAATTACGTAAAAAAGACATTTATAATCTCAAAAAAGTGTAATAGTATTCCTAGCAGAGCAGGGACAACAACTGTATTACGTAAAAAAACATTATAATTTCAAAAAAAGTGTAAAATCATTCCGTGTGGCGCTGGTGGGCTCTTCGTAAGTAAATTTAAAGAGAGAAAGCAACAAAAAATTCGAATATATCATATGCGTGTGGTAATCTATAGTGCTGACCCCGGGGTGCGGGTAGCGGAAAGCAACAAAAAAGCAAGAAAATAACAATCCGTGTGGCAATCATGGGCTTCCCGCGAGTAAATTCGTAGGCGGAAAGCAACAAAAAAGCAAGAAAATAACAATCCGTGTGGCACAGGTGGACTTCCCCGCAAATGAATTGAAACCGGAAAGCAATAAAGAGGAAGAAAACAACATGTGTAATTTATCTTCAATAGAGCAGTATACTATTTATCAAAAAAATGATATAATAATTCTTAATGATTAAGGGACGGAAAATTAAGAAAAGGTACAAAAAATATAGCAAAAGAAGGTCGGATTTGTTGTAAAACAAAGGGCTTTTTTGTGCTAAAAGCAGGAGAAGAAAATGATAATTAAACATTTACAGGAACATTTTTTCAGAGAACTTACAAAGACGGAACATCTGGAAAAAATAAAAGAAGGCACACTGCCATATAACAGACTAATGTCTTACTATAAGTGTGCAATAATGGAAGTTGAAACGAAATTTAAAGTTTTAAACGAACAGTTTTCATTACATTATGATGAGAACCCAATTGAGGCTATTAAATCAAGGCTTAAGTCTCCGGACAGTATAATGAAAAAACTGAGAAAGAAGGAACTGCCATTTACCACAGATGCAATAGAAGAGAATATAACGGATATTGCAGGAATCAGGGTAGTGTGTTCTTTTGAAGAGGATATTTACAAAATGGCAGACTGCCTGCTACAACAGGATGACGTAACATTAATAGAAAGAAAAGATTATATCAAACATCCAAAGGAAAGCGGATATAGAAGCTTACACTTAATAGTTGAAGTCCCAATTTTCCTTGAAAATGAAAAAAGACCTATGAAAGTTGAAGTGCAGCTTAGAACAATAGCAATGGACTTTTGGGCAAGCCTTGAACACAAACTCAGATATAAAAAGAACATTGATGCGGAACTGCTGGAAAAACTGTCAGTTGATCTGGTGGATTGTGCAAACAAGAGTGCTGAACTGGACAAAAAAATGGAAAGCATTAAGAAAAAAATAGAGAGAGGAAAGGTAATAGGAGATGATTTTTAAATTTTCGGACATGGAAGACACAGTAATTCCTAATTTTTATGGCGGGGAGAAACAGATTAGTGCAAAAATGCATGTTGATGACAATTTAAAACTTATGAAGGGAACATTAATTCCGGGAGCTTCAATAGGAATACATACCCATGAAAAAAACAGTGAGGTAGTTTTTGCTTTATCAGGTGAAGCTGTTGTAATTATGGATGGAAAAGAGGAAATATTAAAGCCGGGAATGGTTCATTATTGTCCAATGGGACACAGCCATGGAATGAGAAATGATAAAGATGAAGATTTTGTAATGTACGCAGTTGTACCAAATCATATTTTATAAATGAAAGGTAAGTGAATGGACGGATTATCATATTATAAGGAAATATTGCAAGACGAAAAAGCTACATATTTTACTAAGGAATTTTTTGACATTGAAAATGATGGAACAAAGGACGTAAGCAAAGAACTTCAAAAAGCTATATATTCTGTTGTAGAAAAACAGGGATATGGTGTGCTTTTTGTGCCGGAAGGAAAATATCTTCTTAGTAAAACGATTTATGTTCCAAAGGCGGTAAGAATTATCGGATATGGAAACATAAGGCCTGAATTTATACTAAAGGATAATGCAGAAGGCTTTGACAGAGAACATCCGGAACAAAAAGGTGGACTTAAATACCTGTTTTGGTTTACTAACGCAATGGAGAAAGATGAAAGCAAAATAGGTGATGCAAATCCGGGAACCTTTTACAGTGCCATTTCTAATGTCAATGTTAGGCTTGGAGAAGGAAATCCATTTGCAGTAGCTTTTAGAACTCATTATGCACAACATTGTTTTATAAACCACATCGACATTAATGTTATGTCCGGTATGGCAGGAATTTATGATGTGGGTAATGAAATGGAGGATATTTACATTAACGGAGGTCAGTATGGAATAATTACAACAAAATGTTCTCCGGGATGGCCTTTTGTAATGGTGGACACAAGATTTAACGGACAAAAAACTGCAGCCATCAGAACAAGAGAAGCAGGTCTTAACATCATCAGATGCTATAGTAGAAACACCTCAAAATTTATTGATGTTGATAAAGGATATTTTGAAAAACTTATAATAGAAAATTCTGTTTTTGAAGATATGAGTACCCTTTTGGATATTGCTCAGGGAAAAAATCAAATGACTACAATTAACCTGAAAAACTGTTATTTGAAAAGCGTCGAAAACATTGTTGAATTTAAAGATACCGAAAAGAAAATAGCCAATGAGGATTATCAGTGTGAATTAAAGAAGTATGTTCATGGAGTAGTGGCGACAGATGTAAATCCTGACAAACAGTTACATGACGAGATATACAGATACGCCAGAGAAGTTGACTATTCAATTTTGAACACTAATTTACCGGCACTTCCGGAAATGTCCACATGGATTAATGCAAAAGAAGTAGGATTAAAGGGTGACGGAATAACAGATGATACACAGGCTCTTAAAAATGCCGTAGAAAAATATGAAACAATATATTTCCCACAGGGAGACTATATATTTACTGATACAATCGAACTAGAAGAAAACACAACATTTATTGGTATGAATCCTGTATCCACTCAGTTGATTTTAAAAGAAAATGCAGAGAAGTTTACGGGATTTGGAAAAGTAAAACCATTTATTAAGTCATCCAAAGGAAAAAATATATTATTCGGACTGGGAGTTAACACAGGAGGACGAAATCCTAAAGCGTGCGGTGTTATGTGGAGAGCAAATGAAGAATCATATATTAATGATGTGAAGTTCTTTGGTGGACATGGAGACCTGGTTGAAGGTACAGGAGCCTTTAAGATGCCTTATGATGAAGGCAGAGCCAGAGATGCACATTTAGAAAGAATCTGGGATTACCAGTATCCAAGCCTGTTAATCAGGGATGGAGGCGGAGGAATATTTAAAGATATCTGGTCTGCCAGTCCATATGTAAGTGCAGGTATCCAGATCCAAAATACAAGTACACCAATTAAGATGTATTGTATCTCTCTCGAACATCATGCCAGATGTGAAATCAGAATGATAAATGCATCAAATATTACTATATATGGATTCCAAAGTGAAGAGGAGAAGGCGGAAGGCGAGTTTGCACTTCCAATAGAATTACATAATTGCAATAATATTACATTTGCAACAACCTACTGTTTTAGAACAGTATTTGTGCAAAAACCATTTCCGTATTGCGTGAAAACATGGAATTGTACCAATGTAAAGTTTTTAAACGTACACAATTATTCCCAAATGAAGTATACCATGGATAATTTCCTTTTTGATGTTAATTCGGGAATAGAACTTCGCCCTTGGCAGGCTGCACGCATTGAAATTACGGGAAATTCAGATGGTGCACTTGTGAGAAAAAAGGAGCAGGAAGTAGTTGAGGAAATTGAAACAATTACAGGAACAGGTTCTGATAGCGAAAAATTATATTCAGGTTTCAGATTTGCTGACGGATGCACTTGTGATGGTAAAGGAAATTTCTATTTCTTAGACAGTATGGATAAGAAGATTTATAGAATAGACGGAAAAACGTTAGAGATGACTATGATTTTTGAGTCACCATTTAAGATTAATTCTATAGGATTTGATACAAGAGATAATATAATCGTAATTGGGGAATATTCTATTCCCAAGGGAGCAACCTTAAGGGGAAGAGAAATAACCAATGTTCTGCCACCCGACAGTTATGGGACTTCTTATGGATTTTGGTATGACAGCAGAGCTATGGTGGTGGCATTTACCATTGACAGAAATGGTGAAATTGAAAAATTACACAAGATGAACATAGGAGACTTGGAACCCGGCAGAGTTTTGTATCCGGGAAACCGTTGGAGAGACAGTACGGATTTTGAACAGGTAGTACAGTATAATCCTAAGAAAGCATTTCTTGCTCCTGACGGAGTTACGATTATACCTTGTCTTTATGATTTAATGAGAGCAAACAATCTGTCAAGATCAAAGCCCGGAAGAAAACTTTATTCTGTGGATGAGATGTACAAAAGAGTCTGGATGTGTGACATTACAAAGGATGGTTTGCTGAAGAATCCTGTACCTATCATTGAAGAAGGTGATTACAGGGTTAAGAAATTTAATAACAAAATTTACGTAGGTGATGACAATATAAAGGTTTATGAGGAAGGAAAAGTTTCCGGAATAATAAGACTTCCGGAGAGGCCTACTACATTTGATTTTGGAGGCGAAAAGGGAAATAGTCTGTTTGTCTGTACAAGGCATTCGGTCTATCTGGTAAAGAGGAGTTAGAGAAAAATTTATGAAGAAATATATGTATCTGTTGATTGTTCTCTTATGACGTACCGGATCAGGATGAATATAAGAGTCATAATGGAAAAGTCAACGGTTATGCCTCTGTTAAAGTTGCGGATAATGTTAAGACATTCAACGGATACGGAATAGGAGTATACTGTTGCAATTATAGAGCTGATATTGAACAATTCAGTGCAGTTGAAGTTCCTAAGAGAAAGGGAGTAGCCCTTCACAATGTGGTTACAGTTAATTTGCATGACAAAGGTCAGATAACTCATGGAGTTAATGATCAGGGTGAAGCTACAAGTAATGTAGGAACACCATATAGAATTATGGAATATGAAAATGGATTGATTAAATAGGAGGAAAACTATGATTTTAAATGAAACATTTACTTTATCCAATGGAGTAAAAATTCCCAAAATCGGACTTGGAACGTGGCAGATACCTGATGGGGAAGAAGCGTATAATTCAGTTATGTTTGCATTGAAGAATGGTTACAGACATATTGATACGGCAAAAGCTTATGGAAATGAAAAAAGTGTAGGAAAAGCCATTAAAGACTTCGGAATATCTCGAGAAGAAGTATTTGTAACAACGAAACTTCCTGCCGAATGCAAAGAATATGACGTAGCAAAAAAATGTTTTGAGGAATCATTGTCAGATTTGGGATTGGATTACATAGACCTGTACCTTATCCACGCACCATGGCCTTGGGAGCGAATGGGAATGGATTGCACCCAGGGGAATATTGACAGCTGGAGGGCCTTGGAAGAAATATATATAAGTGGAAAAGCAAAGGCTATAGGTGTCTCAAACTTTGCACCTGAACATATTAAACCTCTGCTTGATAATGGAACTATTGTACCAATGGTTGATCAGATTTGTTTTCATATTGGAAACAGACAGGAACACATAGTAAAAAAATGTAAAGAAAACGATATTCAACTTATGGCATATTCGCCACTGGCAACGGGAGGACTTGTAGAAGATGAATACATTTCGAAAATAGCAGAAAAATACAATGCAACAATTCCACAGATTTGCGTACGCTACTGCATCCAGAAAAACGCTGTAGTAATTCCAAAATCAACAAAGGAGGCACGAATTATATCAAACGCACAGGTTGATTTTGTAATAAGTGACGAGGATATGGAATATTTGGACAGAAAATAATTTTGCGTGGACATATTTAATGGGCAGATGGCTCTGGTTCATAACTTAGACATTTAAAAATAAAAAAACAGGGAAAAATAAGAGTACCAATGTAATTCGCCTGAAAAACTGATGTTTTTCAGACTCAGTACATTTAAAAAATTGATTCGGAAATCAATTTTTTTCTCCTATTTTTCTCTGCTTTTTTATTACAAATGTTGCTAAGTTATTCAATAGAGCCATCTGCCCATTAAATATGTCCGCGCAAAATTATTTTCTGTCCAAATATTCCATATCCTCGTCGCTTATACCATCCAACCTCCGTCGATTGTTATAATTTGGCCGGTCATGTATGAATTGAAGTCAGTGAGGGATAAAACTGCATCTGCAACATCCTGGGGAGTTCCCATTCGTTCAGCCGGTATTT
Source organism: uncultured Eubacterium sp. (assembly GCA_900548465.1). Lineage (GTDB taxonomy): Bacteria > Bacillota > Clostridia > Lachnospirales > Lachnospiraceae > Eubacterium_G. Next base: position 12,211 of record URKY01000010.1, on the reverse strand, counting down.
CTTCTATAATGGAAGAAATATCTTCCGAAGACAGGTGGGAATTCATTTTAGTATCAATAATTCCGCAGGAAAGAGCATTAACCTGTATATTAGATGGAGCAAGTTCTTTTGCAAGAGCTTTAGTGAAAGAGTTAATTGCTCCTTTGGTTGCAGAGTATGCTACCTCGCAGGATGCACCACGTTCGCCCCACACGGAAGAAATGTTTATTATTTTCCCATGCCCATTCCGCAAAAAAAGCGGAATTAATGCCTTTGATAAAGAAATGGCGGAAGTGACATTTGTGTTCCAAATATTATTCCAGAAATCTTTTGTTAAATCCTGAAAAAGTCCAATAATGGAAATACCTGCATTGTTAATTAATAAATCCGGTTGTAATCCTTTTTCTTCTATATATAATAGTAGTTTCTCACCACAGTCGAAGTCAGATAAATCACATTTATATAAATGAAGATTAGCTCCAAATTCTTTTTTTAACTGCATTGCCACGGATTCAGAGTTGTTATATACGCCAATAACAATGTCACCCATTAATATAAATTTTCTTGCTATCTGACTTCCAATACCACCGGTTACTCCGGTTACAATAATTGTTTTCTTCATTTTAATCTCCAATCTGTTTGATATATATAAAATAGCATAAAAGGTTAAGTTTTTCCATATGACCTTAATTCTAAAAGGAGTTCACACAAAATTCACAGATTTACATAATAATGATTGACATAATATCTTATTTAGTGTTGACAAGGAATAACAGTAATGATATAGTTGTAACATAATTGTAATATTTAGAATAAACAAGGAATGTTTGGAGGATAGATATATATGATGCGCAATAATGCGAAAAGGATAGCGAGCGGTGCGTTCGCATTTATTTTGGGTATGACGCTTACCCAGCCGTTATTTGCAGAAGAATTAAATACAGAAATACCTAGTGCAGGTGCCACAGTGGCTATTGAAGATTATGTTGAAAATGTAGGAAACGAAAATGACTTATCAGCATTTCTTCCAAAAGAAGAGGCAGCACCTAAGACAGAGGCAAACACTCAGACAAAGACAGAGGCAAACACTCAGACAAAGACAGAGGCTAAACAGGAAACTAAAAATGAATTATTTTCTGATATAGCTATTGCAAGAGTTGCAGGTGGTGAAGAAGGTTACGTTAATGTAAGAAGAAAACCTAATGCAAACTCAAAGAGAGTTGGAAAGATTTACAATAACTGCGGAGCGAGAATTATAGAAAAGACATCTAATGGATGGTATAAGATTGTATCCGGAAAATGTACAGGCTATATAAAGTCAGAATACTTCGTAACAGGCCAGAAGGCACAGACATCAGCCCTTGATGATGGTTATGTTTTTGCTAATGTAAAGGATACAGGTGTTCACGTTAGAAAAACAACATCAACTGATGCAGAGGTTGTAACTAATGTTTACCATAACGAAAGCTATGTTGTTAAGAAAGTAAGCAACGATGGAAAATGGGTTAAGGTAAAAATTAAAGCAGGTGTCAGCGGATGGGTTTCATCAGATTATGTGAAGATGAGCGTTGACATGGATACGGCAATAACGAATGCAGAAGAAAAGGCTGCAATCAAGGCTCAGAAACAGCAGGAAGAACAGGAACGTCAGGCTGAACTTGAAGCTCAACAAAGAGAACAGGAACAGCAGAATAACGACACAAACAATACAGATACAAACAGCAATACAAACAGCAATACAAACACAAGAACTAATACAAGTACAAGAACAAACACAAATACAAGCAGCAGTTCAAGTAAGTCATATAGCAAGCCTGAGAAGACTCAGTCATATGGTGACAGCTCAAGCAGTGGCGGAGCATCAGCTGTAGTTGCATACGCTAAGAAGTTCCTTGGAAACCCATATGTATATGGTGGATCAAGTTTAACAAACGGAACCGACTGCTCAGGATTTACAATGTCAGTATATGCACACTTTGGTTATTCACTGAACAGATCTTCATATACACAGGTATATAATGGTAGATCAGTATCAATGAGTTCATTGAAACCAGGTGATTTGCTGTTCTACAAATATGGTGGATCAACAATCAGCCACGTTGCTATGTACATAGGTGGAGGACAGATTATACATGCCTCAACAGAGAAGACTGGTATCATTATCGGTGGTATGGGTTCGCCATGTGCAGCAAGAAGAATTATAGGATAATACATATTATAGTCATACAAAATGAAATGCTCACGGCACTTAGTGTGCCGGGGGCATTTTGTGTATACAGAAAAATAAATTTGTCAATATAATATGTAGAATTTGCACAAATTTATTAGATGTTAACAAAACGTTCGTTCTTTTATGTTTCGACAAAGATTTACATAAAAAGACAGAATAAAAGGTTAGTAATGTTAATAACTCGGTTAATAACCCATTTTTCGGGCAGAAAAACCATAAAAATTGTGTTGATAACTTCTTATGTGAAAAATTATGTTAAATGTAATCGAAATAGGTAAAATCCATGTAAATTGTACAAAATATACAAAAAACGCTGAAAAACTACGTTATAAAAAAATATCCCTTTAATATCAAATTTTGGTGTTAAATAAATCAGTTATATGGTATAATTTATTTATCAGATAACGAAAGGAAGTGGTACCATGAAAATTAAAATTTTCGGAAAAAATATTGAGGTGACACAGGGCATCAAAAGTGCTGTAGAAGAGAAGCTTGGAAAGTTAGACAAGTACTTTGCTGAAGAGACCAGAGCGGACGTTACACTTAGTGTAAGCCGAAACGACCATAAAGTGGAGGTAACAATTCCGGTAAAGGGCAATATCATTAGAGCGGAAGAAGTAAGTGATGATATGTATGCATCTATTGATTTAGTGGAAGAGACCATTGAACGTCAACTTGTTAAATACAAAAACAAATTAGTTGACAGAAAAAAAGGTCATAGAGAAGATTTTTCAATGGCATACATAGATACAGAATATGATGATGCTGATGAAGAGGCAATTAAGATTGTCAGAACTAAGAGTTTTGGTATTAAACCAATGGATCCGGAAGAAGCTTGCGTTCAGATGGAACTTTTAGGACATAATTTCTTTGTATTCCTAAATGCTGACACTGATGAAGTTAATGTAGTTTACAAGAGAAAGAACGGATCTTACGGATTGATTGAACCGATGTTTGATTAGTTTTTAAGAAAAGACAGAGACAGTACGATTAGTTATTAGACGTTGCAACGTAACATGAACACTAAAGGCTGTCTCTGTTTTTTTGTGCATTAAATTGTGCTTAAAACAATGACAGAACCTAAAATTTTTTTTGCAATTTATTTATGTGAAAAAAAGTACCCAAACCTTAGTTAACATATTGTTTACAAATTGATAAAATCTTAATTATTGAATTAAAAGTCATAAAATGGTAATATATACGAGTGCGTTGGTGCACAAACTATGAAAAATTAGAGGAGATTACCATGAGTGTAATTAGCAAAGTTATTGGAACGCATAGTGAGCGTGAATTGAAAAGACATAAGTCAACATTAGAGAAAGTCTTAAGTTTAAAGCCGGAAATGGAAAAACTAACTGAAGAACAGATGAAAGCAAAGACGGCTGAATTTAAGGAAAGAATACAAAACGGAGAAACAGTTGATGACCTTTTACCTGAAGCATTTGCTTTAGTAAGAGAAGCAACTAAAAGAACCCTTGGAACAGAACATTATCCTTGTCAGATATTAGGTGGTATTATTCTTCATGAAGGACGTATCGCTGAAATGAAAACAGGTGAAGGTAAGACACAGACTTGTCTTCTTCCTGCATACCTTAACGCATTAGAAGGAAAAGGTGTTCACATTGTAACAGTTAACGAATACCTGGCAACCCGTGATGCTGAATGGATGGGACAGGTACATAGGTACTTGGGACTGACAGTAGGATGCGTTTTGGCAGACATGGATCAGGATGCTAAAAAGGAAGCTTACAATTGCGACATAACATATATCACAAACAACGAATTAGGATTTGATTACTTAAGAGATAACATGGTGGTTTATAAAGAACAGTTAGTACAGAGAGGGCTTCATTACTGTATCATCGATGAAGTTGACTCGGTTTTGATTGACGAAGCAAGAACACCATTGATTATTTCAGGTCAGAGTGGAAAATCAACTAAGCTGTATGAAATGTGTGACATACTTGCAAGACAGATGGAGCGTGGTACAGCTAATCCTGAACTTAGCAAGATGGACGCTATTATGGGCGTTGATATTGAAGAGGACGGAGATTTCCTTGTAAATGAAAAAGATAAAATAGTTACACTTACTCAGGATGGTATTGCAAAGGTAGAAAAATTCTTCCATATAGATAACTACGCTGATGCTGAAAACCTTGAATTACAGCATAATGTAATTCTTGCGTTACGTGCACATAATCTTATGCACAGAGATCAGGATTATGTAGTTAAAGATGACGAAGTATTAATCGTAGATGAATTTACAGGTCGTATAATGCCGGGACGTAGATATTCAGATGGTTTACATCAGGCTATTGAAGCAAAGGAACATGTAAAAGTAAATCGTGAAAGTAAAACACTTGCTACTATTACTTTCCAGAACTTCTTTAACAAGTACGATAAAAAGGCAGGTATGACAGGTACTGCTTTAACAGAAGAAAAAGAATTTAGAGATATTTACAGCATGGACGTTGTAGAAATTCCTACAAACAAACCTATAGCAAGAATAGACCATGAAGATGCTGTATTTAAAACAAAAAAAGGAAAACTGCATGCAGTTATAAATGACATTGAAGCTTCTTACAAGAAGGGACAACCTGTATTGGTTGGTACAATTAACATTGACTCATCAGAAGAAATCAGTGCACTTCTTAAGAAACGTGGAATACCTCACAATGTATTGAATGCGAAGTTCCATGAAATGGAAGCTGAAATCGTAGCTCAGGCAGGTCAGCACGGAGCAGTAACAATCGCTACTAACATGGCAGGCCGTGGTACTGATATTAAGTTAGATGATGAAGCAAGAGCTGCAGGTGGTCTTAAGATTATCGGAACAGAAAGACATGAATCAAGACGTATTGATAACCAGTTACGTGGACGTTCAGGTCGACAGGGTGATGTAGGTGAATCAAAATTCTATATCTCACTTGAAGATGATATTATGAGATTATTTGCATCAGAAAAATTAATGTCAGTATTTAATGCACTGGGTGTTCCGGAGGATGAAGAACTTCATCACAAATCTCTTACAAAGACAATTGAGAGAGCTCAGAAGAAGATAGAAGGAAACAACTTTGGTATAAGAAAGAACCTTATGGAATACGATAAGGTAAATAATGACCAGAGAGAAATCATTTACGCTGAAAGAGCAAGAGTTTTAAATGGCGAAAACATGAGAGATGCTATTATCAAGATGATAAACGAGGTAATAGAGGCTCAGGTAGATACATTTATCAGAGACGACCAGTCAGTTAAAGAAGGAGATTTGTCAGGACTTGCACAGTCATTATTAGAGATAATTCCGTTTAGAATTAGAGAACAGGATATCATAGATTTAAGTAAATCAGAATTTAAGCAGATGCTCAAAGAAGAAGCTGTTAAGTTATACGAAGCAAAAGAAGCAGAATTCCCTGAACCTGAACATATCAGAGAATTAGAGAGAATTGTTCTTTTGAAGGTTATCGATAGAAAATGGATGGATCACTTAGATGATTTGGAACAGCTGAAACAGGGTATTGGACTTATGGCTTACGGACAGAAGGATCCGGCTGTAGAATATAAGATACAGGGATTTGAAATGTTTGGCTATATGATCCAGAATATTAAAGAAGATACTGTAAAGACACTATACCATATTCAGGTTGAACAGAATGTTGAACGTGAAGAAGTAGCAAAAGTTACAGGAACAAACAAGGATGACGAAAGCGGAGTTAAGAAACCAAAGCAGCGTGCAGAAGCTAAGGTTTATCCAAATGATCCATGTCCTTGCGGAAGCGGAAAGAAATATAAAAATTGCTGCGGTAGAAAATAATTAACCGGAACAGTTTAAGGTAAGATAAAAAAGACGGGTGCGATATCCCGTCTTTTCTTACAAATAATAAAAAAGAGGTATTTTTTGTGGTTGAATTAGAACAGTACAAGTATGAATGGAATCAATATAACGATAAAGTAAAAGAATTGGCCGGGACTTTCCATATTGAAGAAAAAAAAGAGAAAATTAGAGATATAGAAAATGTTATGGAAGAACAGAACTTTTGGGATGATGTAAAAAAATCCCGGGAAGTAATGAGAGAATTAAAGCAATTAAAGTCCAGCCTGGAAGTAATAACGAATTTACAAAATATGTATGATGATATTGGTGTTTTGATTGAAATGGGGGATGAAGAGGAAGATCAGAGTGTTGTAACGGAAGTTGAAGAAGAACTGAAGGAATTTAAGGAGCAGTTTGAGAAAGTTAAAATTGAAACTCTGTTATCAGGAGAATATGACAAATGTAACGCAATATTGAAAATTAACGCAGGTGCAGGTGGAACAGAATCCTGCGATTGGGCAAGTATGCTATATAGAATGTTTACAAGATGGGCAGATTCTAAAGGATATAAGACGGAAGTGCTGGATTTCTTGGATGGGGATGAAGCAGGGCTAAAGTCCATAACCTTTCAGGTTACAGGAGAAAATGCCTATGGATATCTTAAATCAGAAAAAGGGGTTCATCGTCTGGTGCGAATATCACCATTTAATGCAGCAGGTAAAAGGCAGACATCTTTTTCATCATGTGATGTAATGCCTGACATAGAAGAAGATTTGGATGTGGAAATAAAGGATGATGATATAAGAATAGATACCTATCGTTCCAGCGGAGCCGGTGGACAGCATATTAATAAAACATCATCAGCCATTAGAATTACCCATTTACCTACAGGGATAGTAGTTCAATGTCAGAATGAACGTTCCCAGTTACAGAACAAAGACAGGGCAATGAAAATGCTGAAATCAAAATTATATGTCCTAAAGAAGCAGGAAGAGGAAGAAAAACGCTCAGGCATAAGAGGTGAAGTGAAGGAAATCGGCTGGGGAAACCAGATACGTTCATATGTAATGCAACCCTATACCATGGTTAAAGACCATAGAACTAATCAGGAAGTGGCTGATGTCAATAAAGTTCTTGATGGATATCTTGACCCTTTTATAAATGCATATCTTAAATGGATAAATACAGATAAAGAGAAATAATCGGGTTGATAAAAATAAATAACCGTGCTAAAATCTACAAGTACAATTGCCGTAACTATATTGTAAAGGCATTTGCATAAAGAAAGTAAGTGACACGAGAGGAGAAAAAATGATAAAAGTAGCAATCTTAGGATACGGAACAGTAGGTTCAGGTGTATTTGAAATAATAAATGAAAACAGGGATTTGATAACATCAAAGGCAAAAGAAGAAATAGAAGTAAAATATGTTTTGGACTTAAGAGATTTTCCGGGAGATCCTTGTGAAAAAGTATTGGTTCATGATTATAACATCATATTAGAAGATCCTGAGGTTGAAGTTGTTATAGAAGTGATGGGGGGAATAAAACCTGCATATGATTTTGTAAAGAGCGCATTACTTAAAGGAAAGAGTGTATGTACTTCAAACAAAGAATTAGTTGCTGCACACGGCGCTGAACTTATTAAGATAGCTCAGGAACATAGCAGAAACTTTCTTTTTGAAGCAGCAGTAGGTGGTGGAATACCTATTATCAGACCTATTAATATGCATATTACTGCTGATAAGATTTGCGAAATTGCAGGAATACTTAATGGAACAACAAATTATATATTAACAAAGATGGATAAAGAAGGTGCCGATTTTGATTCGACATTAAAGCAGGCACAGGATTTAGGTTACGCAGAAAGAAATCCTGAAGCAGATATTGAAGGTTATGATGCTGTAAGAAAGATAGCAATATTAGGTTCCCTTGCAACAGGAAAAACTGTAGATTATAAAGAAGTATACACAGAGGGAATTTCAAAAATAACAGCAGAAGACTTTAAATATGCAAAGGCAATGAACAGGTCTATTAAACTGTTAGGAAAATGCAAAAACGAGGATGGCGTTATGGTAGCATCTGTTGCACCTAGATTACTTTCACCAAATCATCCGCTTTACAATGTAAATGACGTAGTAAATGGAATACTTGTAAGAGGAAACATGGTTGGTGATCTTGTATTTATTGGAAGCGGTGCAGGAAAGCTCCCAACAGCCAGTGCAGTGGTATCTGACGTTGTAGACAGTGTAAGACATTTGAATGTGTCTACTACAATTATGTGGGATGATGAAAAATTAGAACTTGAGAACTTCTCAAAATCTAAAAAGAAATTCTTTGCAAGAACAAGTGAATCAAAGGACAAGATTGAAAACGTATTTGGTGAAGTGAAATATGTTGATGCAGGAATTGACGGTGAGGTTGGATTCATCACAAAGAAAATAAGTGAAGAACATTTTGAAGAAAAGGCTAAGGAACTTGGAAATGTAATTTCAAGAATAAGAATAGAAGAATAATAATTATGCAAATATCGAGTGGTGAAAGCTACTCGATTGCTGTGTATACAGCGGAATGGAGAAATTATGAAATATATAGTGGTACTTGGAGACGGAATGGCAGATAAGCCTATTGATGAACTGGGAGGAAAGACACCTTTAGAGTATGCAGATACTCCGACTATGGATTTGTTATCAAAAAAATCAGAAATCGGATTAGTACATACAATTCCTGAAGGCATGAAGCCGGGAAGTGATACAGCGAATCTGTCGGTTTTGGGATATGATCCAAAGAAATATTATACAGGTCGTTCACCTCTTGAAGCGTTAAGTATAGGTGTAGATATGAAAACAACAGATGTTGCACTTAGATGTAACATTGTTACTGTATCTACAGATGATCTCCCATACGAGGAAAAGACAATTATAGATCATAGTGCGAGTGAAATCAGCACAAGTGATGCAGCAGTTTTGTTGGAAGCAGTAAGAAAAGAGCTTGAAAACGACACATATAAGTTTTATGTTGGAACAAGTTACAGACATCTTACAATATGGGATAATGGTGAAGTTGTAGACCTTACACCGCCTCATGATGTATTGGGACAAAAAATAGGCCAGTATCTTCCAAAGGATGAAGTGCTTCGTGAAATGCAGAAGAAGAGTTACGATATTTTGGCAAACCATCCTATTAATGTAGAAAGAATGAAAAAGGGACTTAACCCTGCAAATTCAATCTGGTTCTGGGGAGCAGGTACCAGACCTTGTGTTACATCTTTTGAAGAAAAAAATCACAAGAAAGGTGCAATGATTTCTGCGGTAGATTTGTTAAAAGGAATTGCTGTAGGTGCCAACATGAAGGTTATAGAAGTTGAAGGGGCTAACGGTGGCCTTGACACTAACTATGAAGGAAAGGCAGAAGCGGCAGTTAATGTTTTGTTAAAAGATAACTATGACATGGCATACATTCATGTTGAGGCTCCGGATGAAATGGGACATCAGGGAAGTGTTGAAAGAAAAGTAAAAGCAATAGAAAATCTTGATAAGAGAGTAATAAAGGTAGTAACTGAAGCAATGGATAAGGCAGGGGAAGACTACAGACTTCTGGTAATGCCGGATCATCCAACACCTATTTGTGTGAGAACTCATACCAGTGATCCTGTTCCATATATGCTTTATGACAGCACGGACATTAAAAACGGTAATTTAGACTACAATGAAAAATGTGGAAAAGAAAGTGGAATTTTTATGGCAAATGGTCATGAAATGATGAATTACCTGTTATCAAAATAATTTATAAATAGCCGGCATATCAGCAGGCAAAGTTAAAAAAATATAGACGAATATGAGAAGGGAATAAAAAATGAGAGAAACAAAGGTAGTAAAATTTGGTGGTAGTTCACTGGCGGATGCAAAGCAGTTTAAGAAAGTCGCTGATATCATTTTAGCAGACTCTACAAGACGTTTTGTTGTGGCATCAGCACCGGGAAAAAGATATCTGGAAGACATAAAAGTTACTGATATGCTTTACAGATGTTATGAACTTGCATCTGAAGGAGAAGAATTTGATGAAGAATTTGAAGCAATTAAAACCAGATATAATGATATTATTTCTGATTTAGGAATTGAAGATTTCTCTTTAGATAAAGATTTTGAAATGATAAAAGGAGCCTTCTCTCATATGGCAGGTAGAGATTATGCAGCCAGCCGTGGAGAATTCCTTAACAGTAAAGTATTGGCAAAGTATTTAGGATTTGATTTTATAGATGCAGCAAAGTACATTTTCTTTGATGATGCAGGAAATTTTGACTGGAATAAAACTTCAGAAAAACTCGTACCAAAGTTGAGTAAGACTGAATATGCAGTAATTCCGGGATTTTATGGTTCAATGCCTAACGGAACAATAAAGACTTTTTCAAGAGGCGGTTCAGATGTAACAGGTTCAATTGTTGCAAGAGCAGCTTCTGCCAAGTTATATGAAAACTGGACTGATGTTAGTGGATTCCTTATTTGTGACCCTAGAATTATTAATAATCCGGTTCCAATTAACACTATTACTTATGCAGAATTACGTGAATTGGCATACATGGGTGCAACAGTTTTACATGAAGATGCCATATTCCCTGTAAGAGCAGCAGGTATACCTGTAAATATCAAAAACACTAACTGTCCTGAAGACAGAGGCACAATGATAGTTTCTGAAACTGCAGAACCTTGTGAACATATTATTACGGGAATTGCCGGAAAGAAGGGCATGTCTGTAATTAATATAGAAAAGGACAAAATGAACAGCGAAGTTGGATTTGGTAGGAACGTTTTACGTGCCTTAGAAAAGAGCAACGTTAGTTTTGAACATATGCCATCAGGAGTAGATACAATGAGCGTTGTAATTCAGACTGATGCATTAGCAGGAAAAGAGACGACTATTTTAGATGAAATTCGTTCAAGAGTACATCCTGACCAGTTGTTTATTGAAAATGATCTGGCTTTAATAGCTGTTGTGGGACGTGGAATGAAGAGTGCAAGAGGTACAGCTGCAATTTTATTTACAGCATTAGCTGAGGCACGTGTTAACATTAAAATGATCGATCAGGGCTCATCAGAATTAAACATAATAATTGGTGTAGATGATCAGGACTTTGAAGTGGCAATGAGAGCAATATATGATGCTTTTATTAAAGTGAACAAATAATTGTGTACTTGACAGAATAGAAGCATAGTTATATTATATGTAAGGATAATTTAATAGAGAAATTCTTCGGGGTAGGGTGAAATTCCCAATCGGCTGTGATTGCAATGCATAAGTCAGCGAGCCTTAGGGCAGGATATGGTGAGAGTCCATAACCGACAGTATAGTCTGGATGAAAGAAGATAAGATATTTAGGATCAGTGTTATAATACTTGTTGAAATAACTATTATCCTAAAAGCAATAAAAAGACTCCGAAGTGAATTTGGAGTCTTTTTATATTGCTGTTAAGAATTATTTAAATTCTAAAAGAAGAATTTCCTAAAAAGAAAGGAGATTTATTATGAAAAAATTATTCAACACAAAAAATCTTGTATTAATGGCAGTGTTTGCAGCCTTGGCGGCAGTTCTGATGCTTTTTGAATTTCCGTTGCCATTTATAGCACCATCGTTTTATGAAATTGATTTAAGCGAAATACCAATTCTTATTGGGTCATTTATAATGGGTCCGGTATCAGGGGTGATAATGGAAGCCATTAAAATAATACTTAAATTGTGCATTAAAGGAACTACAACAGCATATGTAGGAGATTTCGCAAATTTCTGTATTGGAATATGTTTCGTTGTACCGGCCAGCATTATATACCAGAAAATTAAAACAAAAAAAGGTGCCATAACAGGAATGCTGTTAGGAACGGTAATAATGGCAGTAGCAGGTGTTGTTTTAAATTACTTTGTAATGATACCGTTTTATGTTAAGGCTTTTGGAATGCCACTGGATAAAATAATTGAGGCAGGTAAAGCCATTAATCCTTTAATTAGCAACAAACTTAATTTTACCATTGTGTGTGTGGCACCATTTAACCTTGTTAAAGGTGTTATTGATGGATTTGTAACATTCCTTGTTTATAAGAAGATAAGTACATTTATAAAAGGTATTGGAAATAAAAAATAAAATTGCTGACTTGTAAAAGTAAATTCCGTATGAAAGACTAAATTCCACCCACTGTTAAA
>URKY01000009.1 GCA_900548465.1 uncultured Eubacterium sp. | reverse complement strand
TTGTAATAACAGGGAGTGTGGAGCATTTTCCTAACAGAAATGCAGTAAAGGATTACATTGAAAAACGAGGAGGTAAAGTGACAGGCTCTGTAAGTGCAAAAACTAATTACTTGATTAACAATGATGCAACCTCCGGTTCATCAAAGAACAAAAAGGCAAAAGAACTGGGAGTGGAAATTATTACTGAAAAAGACTTTTTAGAAAAATGGAAGTAATATATTGAATGATATAACATAATATGGTAAATATGTAATAGTATTAAATTTCTTATAAATATTATTTTGGGAGGAGAAGTTATGCGTGAAGATATTATAGAAATTTTATGCGAGATTAATCCGCTGTTGGACCCTGAGGATGAGGACATGAGTATTGCTGAATTTTTGGAATCAAAGCAACTTATGGAATTGATTGTGACACTGGAAGATAAGTTTGATGTGGATATTCCTTATGATGAACGAAACGAAGACAATTTTGAAAGCGTTGACACGATAATACAATTATTAGAAAGTCTGGAATAACTTTTGATAAAGTATTATTCACAAAAAATGCATATTATATAATTAAACGGCTGTAATTAAGTGTTTATATGTAATGAAACACTTGTTATAGCCGTTTGATTTTTTTATGTGGCAGATACAAAAAGAAAAATTAAGATCCCAAAAAGTTGACATTTCAGTTCTAAAATTGTATTATTTAATTGTACTATTTAAACTAATACAATCGAAACGGTAAAATACAGGAAGGAGGAGTCGTATGTTTTCAATAAATTTTGGCTCTAGAACGCCGGTATATCAACAACTGTATGATGACGCTGTAAGACTGGCTTCGCTTGGTATTTTGAAAAGCAATACAAAATTACCCCCGGTCAGAGTATTGGCTACTGAACTTGGAATTAATCCCAATACCGTACAGAAGGCATATAAGATGCTGGAAAGTGATGGATATATTTATTCAACAGTAGGAAGGGGAAGCTTTGTGTCCGAGAAACTGGGGCAGAATGAAGCTGAAAAAATAGAAGCAAAGAAAAAACTGAAAGAATCAGCAAGTGATGCTTACAAAAAAGGAGTCACAAAGGAAGAAATTACTTCTATAGTTGACAGTGCAATTAACGGAGGGAATTGAAATGATTGAAATTAAAAATCTCACAAAAAGATTTGATAAAACAGTTGCAATAAATAATATGAACTGTGAAATATCAGAAGGCACTATATTTGGTCTGGCAGGAAGTAATGGAAGTGGAAAAAGTACATTGCTTAGAACTTTGTCAGGAGTATATGAGCCTGACGGAGGAGAAGTTGCTATTGACGGCGAAAATGCCTTTGATAATCATGTGATAAAAGAGAGATGTGCCTACATTGCAGATTATCCTTATTTTGCAAATGACAGCACAATTGACAATCTTGCAAAATTATACAGAAAGATTTACGCATGCTGGGATGAGGAACGTTTTGTGCAGTTGTGCGGAAGATTTCCAATTGCCACAAATAAGAAAATAATAAACATGAGCAAAGGTATGCAGAGACAGGCTTCGCTTATTATGGCATTCGCAACAAGACCTAAATATTTGTTTATGGATGAAATATTTGATGGATTGGATCCGGTTATCAGAAAAACACTTAAGTCACTGATAATAGAAGATGTAACAGATAATGGAATGACATGTATAATAGCTTCCCACAATTTAAGGGAAATTGATGATATATGTGACAAGATAGTACTTTTACATAAGGGTGAACTGGTAGCCAACACAGACACTGATGACTTAAAGAGCAAAATGCACAAGATACAGCTTGCCTTTAGTGAGGTACAGGACAGCAACATATTTAAAGATCTTAATGTGGAAATTATCAGCCAGGTAGGAAATTATTATGTTGTAATGGCAAAGGGTGACATAGAGAAAATAATGAAGAAATTAAATGCCCTTAATCCTGCATTTATTGAAGTATTACCTTCAACTTTAGAGGAAGTATTTATAAACGAAATGGAGGGCGTAGGATATGGAAAGTAGAAAGAATCTTACAAATAAAGAAAAAATAATTGCCCTGATTAAGTGGACGGCAAGAAAAAACTTTGGGATTTCAATTGCATATTGGATTTTGTTATTCATAACATTTCCATTGGTAGAAATATTTGCAATAATTGTAGTGACGAGCAATGGCAAATTTTCCACTTATACAGATGAAATGGCTGAAGCCTTACCAATGATGACATGTGCCTTTGCAGCAGTTACAATATTATTTTCTACAGTTGTTGCAATTATTGCGTTTTCCTATATGCATAACAAAAGAAGAGTTGATTTGTTTGGAAGCCTTCCGGTAAGTAGAAGAACATTGTTCTTTACAAGATATGCTTCAGCAATACTTCTGACAGTTGTACCTGTTATTGTAATCGGATTTATAGGAGCAATGCTTTCGTTTAATAACAGTGCAATAGTAAGTGCCTTTACGGCAATGGGATATTTAATATTAGCCATAATAGGAAACATAACTTTTGTGGCTTTTATATCATTGTGTTGTGGAACAGTGGCAGATGTAATTATTTCTTACGGTGTCATTAATGCTGTATGGCCATTTTGTATATTAATTTTTTATATTTTCCCATCAGCGGTAGTTCCGGGAATGGACAGAATGAATATACCAACAAGTGTATTTACATTCTTAACCCCTATGGCATCTTACTACACAACAATATTTGGAACAGGAAAAACATTAAGTGTTACATGGTGGATTATTTTAACTATAGCACTGATGGGGGCATGCTTTATTCTCGCCAAGAAGAGAAAAGCTGAAACAGCCCAGAATGCTTTTGCATTTGATGCAGTAGAAGTTGTAATTAAATTTATTACATGCTTTGTGGCAGGTTTCGGACTGGGTTATATATTAGCTAATTTTGGAAACGAAAGTCATGGACTTAAAGCACAGTACATATGGTTTTATGTAGGTGCGGTTATAGGTATAATGACTGCAAATATTTTATTACATCTTATTTTTAACAGAGGTTTAAAGAAATATTCAAAGAGCCTTTACGAATGTGCCGCGGTTCTTGGATGCATAACAGTTTTTTTGTTTGTTGTAACTACAGGTCTTTTTGGATATGATACAAAAATTCCAAAGGAGTCTGAAATTGACAAAGTATGTTTAAAGGCAGCAGATAGTGAAAGCTTTGTTGTAAACGGAGAAGATTTGCTTGCTAATTATACAGATGAAAAAGAAATAATCGCCTACACACAGGAGATTCATAAAATAGCTGGCAAAAACATAAAAGCACGTAAGCAGGGGGGGCTTTTACCGATTATTGGCAATGATTTTTATAGTGATGAAGAGGAGCACAGTGAGGATGAAAGAAGTGTAAAACTTATGTACAAACTAAAGGATGGAAGTACAATGTACAGAAAGTACACTTATCCATATTCAAAGGGAATATTAAAGGTAATTGAAAAATTGAAAAACACCAAATACTATACAAGTGGAGTAAATTATATTGGGAAAATCCCGGATAAATATGTAAGTGTTGTGGGATTAATCATGACAGTAAACTATAATGGTTCAACTGATGAAGTATCATTAAACGATTACTATAGAGAAGATGAAAAAGCAAAAATGGAAAGTTTCATAAGTGCATTAAAGCAGGATATAAGGGAAAATGGTCCGGTAACATCATTTAAGAAAATGAATGTGGATAAATGCTACAAAATTACTTTGCAATATGAGCAACCTGACAATACGGCAGAAATTAATTATGGTGAAGGAAGCAATATAGTAGAAGCTTATTATGTCCCTGAATATTATACTAATACAATGAAATTAATAAAAAAATATGTTACTGAAAATTCAGAAATGGAGTATTATATCCAGAAACTTGGAAACTATGATAATTACTACATGGTTGAATCTTATAGCAAAACAGGAAAGCACATATACTTTAAAATGCCGGAAGACTGGGATACAGACATGGGGGTGAATTGTCTGTTATTAAACAAAGCTGAAGTGGCTTTATATTGTGCGGACGAAAAACAGACTGCATGTGAAAAGGTTGGGGATGGAATATACAGATACGAAATTCCTAAAGTGGTATATGAAGATCTGTATGCGGAAGAAGATGATGATTCAGATACATACAGTGCAAATGTTACTGAATCCAGTTATCCTAAAGTAATATTTTTCCAGCATAAGGGCAATACCTTTAATACAACGGGAATGATTAAGACCGGTTGCACTGAAAGAAATAAGCCTGAAGAGCTTGATCAGAAACTGTTAGTGCCTGGAGAAAAAATAAAATCAGTGTCGGTATATGACTACGAAAAACCAATGTATCAGTGTAAATGGGAAAAATATAACCTAAATAAATAATAAAATGAATATATAGTTTATTGACCGTAAAAAAAAATAGTAGTATATTTAAAGAGGTCAGACTGAAAAATGACGTTTATTTATATTAACGAGATACGGAGGAATTAAAGATGGACAAGAAGAATATTGACTGGGCAAATCTCGGATTCGGTTATATACAGACGGACAAGAGATTTGTATCAAACTTCAAAGACGGCAAATGGGACGAAGGAGAATTGACAGAGGATGCAAATGTTGTCATTAACGAATGTGCCGGAGTATTACAATATGCTCAGACAGTTTTCGAAGGAATGAAGGCATATACAACTGAAGATGGTCGTATAGTTACATTCCGTCCTGATTTAAATGCAGAACGTTTTGCAAATTCTGCAAGAAGACTTGAAATGCCGGTATATCCGGAAGACAAGTTTGTAGAAGCAATTGTTAAAACAATTAATGCTAATAAAGAATACGTTCCACCATATGGTTCGGGAGCTACACTTTACGTTAGACCTTACATGTTTGGTAGTTCAGCAGTTATCGGTGTTAAGCCGGCAGATGAATATCAGTTCAGAATACTGACTACACCTGTAGGACCTTACTTCAAAGGTGGTGCTAAACCTATTACAATCAAGATTAGTGATTTTGACAGAGCAGCACCTCACGGAACAGGACATATCAAGGCAGGACTTAACTATGCAATGAGTCTTCATGCCATAGTTACAGCTCACGCTGAAGGATATGATGAAAATATGTATCTTGATGCAGCTACAAGAACAAAAGTTGAAGAAACAGGTGGAGCAAACTTCATCTTCGTAACAAAGGATCATAAGGTAGTAACACCTAAATCAGATAGTATTTTACCATCTATTACAAGACGTTCACTTATGACAGTTGCAAAAGATTATCTTGGACTTGAAGTTGAAGAAAGAGAAGTATATGTTGATGAATTAAAAGATTTTGCAGAATGTGGTCTTTGCGGTACTGCAGCAGTTATTTCACCTGTTGGAAAGATTGTTGACCATGGAAAGGAAATCTGTTTTCCAAGTGGCATGGAAGAAATGGGTGAAATCACAAAGAAACTCTACGATACATTAACAGGAATCCAGATGGGACGAATTGAAGCTCCTGAAGGATGGTTAGTTGAAATAAAGTAATAAACTTACATAAGTCCGCTTACGTACAGTAGGCGGGCTTATTGTGTAAATAAAACAGAATTTTACGGAGGCAGTATGTGGACAAGAATAGGACTAAAGGCTAATGCAAAGAAATTATTAATGAAAAATTACTGGCGGATTGTTCTGGTGGCATTTATTCTGGCGTTGGTATCAGGTGGTGTATCAGCTACAATTAATGCCCGCCTTAATGATTACAGTTCAAGTGTTATGGAAAAAAGCATGGAAAATATGAAAATGCCTTCAGGAGACATTTCTGATGGAACTATGGCAGCACAGATTTTCAGAAAGAACTTTTTTGACACATACAATCAGATAAACCAGGAAATGTATAACGTAATGAAAAATATTGACTGGTTCAAAATTCAGATGATTATGTTATTAGGTTTGTTAATGGCAGTTGCTTATATAGTTTTTTCAGCATTTATTTTTGCACCTATAGAGATTGGCTGTAGAAGATGGTTCTTAATGAACAGAACAGGAAAACCTGAAATAAAAGAAATTGTCAGTTGTTTCACAGATGGGTATATAAACACCGTTAAGATAATGTTTTGTCAGAAACTGTTTATTGGATTATGGTCACTTCTGTTTATTATTCCTGGAATAATTAAGGCATATGAATACAGAATGATTCCATACATTCTTGCAGAAAATCCGGATATAAGTTTCAAAGATGCATTTGCCGGAACAAAACAGCTTATGTACAGAGAAAAGTGGGATGCTTTTGTATTGGATATATCATTTATAGGATGGGTTATTCTTGCTTCTCTGACATCCGGAATATTGTCAATTTTATTTGTTACTCCTTACAGATGTCTGACAAATACAGAATTATATGTAGCATTGAAAACAAAAACAAATTAATTTGACAAATTTTTTAGTATTTTACTAGACAAAGAAAAATTAATTTGTTAAAATTATAACAAAGTTGAATTCTTTTAAAAAAATTTAAATATATGGAGGAATTTTATTATGTCAAAGAAAGTAGTTATTGCAGGCGCATGCCGTACAGCAATCGGAAAAATGGGTGGAGCATTAAGCACAACTCCAGCTACAGAGTTAGGTTCAATCGTTATCGCAGAAGCTCTTAAGAGAGCAGGCGTACCTAAGGAACAGGTAGATCACGTATACATGGGTTGTGTTATCCAGGCAGGTCTTGGACAGAACGTAGCTCGTCAGGCTTCAATTAAGGCTGGACTTCCAATTGAAACACCGGCTGTTACAGTTAACGTTGTTTGTGGTTCAGGTCTTAACTGCGTAAACATGGCTGCACAGATGATTAAGGCTGGAGATGCTGATATCGTTGTTGCAGGTGGTATGGAAAGCATGTCAATGGCACCATTTGCACTTCCAAAGGCTAGATTTGGTTACAGAATGAACAACGGAACATTAGTTGATACAATGGTAAATGATGCTTTAACAGATGCATTCAACAATTACCACATGATGATTACAGCTGAAAATGTTGCAGAACAGTGGAATATTTCAAGAGAAGAATTAGATGAATTTTCAGCTAATTCACAGCAGAAGTGCGAAAAGGCGATGGCTGAAGGAAAATTCAAAGATGAAATCGTACCTGTAGTTGTTAAGAACAGAAAGGGCGATATTGTAGTAGATACAGATGAAGGACCAAGAGCAGGAACAACTGCTGAATCACTTGGTAAGTTAAGATGTTGTTCAGGAAAGCCTGATGGTGTTGTTACTGCAGGTAATGCATCAGGTATTAATGATGGAGCAGCAGCTGTTGTAGTTATGAGCGAAGAAAAAGCTAAAGAATTAGGCGTTACACCAATGGCTACATTCGTTGGCGGAGCGCTTGGCGGTGTTGCACCTGAAATTATGGGTGTTGGACCTGTTGCATCAACAAGAAAGGTTATGGAAAAGACAGGACTTACAGTTGATGATATGGACTTAATCGAAGCAAACGAAGCTTTCGCAGCACAGTCAGTTGCAGTTGCAAGAGACCTTGGATTTGACATGAGCAAGGTTAATGTTAACGGTGGTGCTATTGCACTTGGACATCCGGTTGGAGCATCAGGATGTAGAATTCTTGTAACATTACTTCACGAAATGCAGAAAAGAGACGCTAAGAAGGGTCTTGCTACACTTTGTATCGGTGGTGGAATGGGCTGCTCAACAATCGTTGAAAGAGACTAATAAAAAATACACTGGTTTGAAAGAGTTTTCTTTCAAACCGGTTTGTTGTGTCCTGACATGTTAAATAACATGCCAAATTGCTATAATCAATAGGCAATTATTATTATAAAAGGAGAAGTGATATGGAATTTATTACTTATGAACAGGATGGATTTGTTGGAGTTATTACAATTAACCGTCCAAAGGCATTAAATGCATTAAACAGCCAGGTTCTTGATGAATTAGACGCTACTTTGGATTCAATCAATGTTGATGAAACAAGAGCATTAATTCTTACAGGTGCAGGCGAAAAATCATTTGTTGCAGGTGCTGATATCGGAGAAATGTCAACACTTACAAAAGCTGAAGGCGAAGCTTTCGGTAAAAAAGGAAATGATGTATTCAGAAAGTTAGAAACATTCCCAATACCTGTAATCGCAGCCGTTAACGGATTTGCACTTGGTGGAGGATGTGAAATATCAATGAGTTGTGATATTAGAATCTGTTCAGAAAATGCTATTTTCGGACAGCCTGAAGTAGGTCTTGGAATTACACCTGGATTTGGTGGAACACAGAGACTTGCAAGAGTGGTAGGTCTTGGAATGGCTAAGCAGATGATTTACACAGCAAGAAATATCAAGGCTGATGAAGCTTACAGAATCGGTCTTGTAAATGCAGTTTATCCACAGGAAGAACTTATGGATGCTGCTAAGAAACTTGCATCAGGAATTGCTAAAAATGCACCTATCGCTGTCAGAGCATGTAAGAAGGCTATCAACGATGGTATCAGCGAAAAAATGGATGATGCAATTGTAATTGAGGAAAAATTATTCGGAAGCTGCTTCGAAACAGAAGATCAGAAAGCAGGAATGGGTAACTTCCTTGAAAAAGACAAAGAAAAGAAGTTGAAAGTAGTACCATTTAAGAATTGCTAATTCTTAGTGGGATTTACAACAAAATGTGGTTCGCCACAAATATAAATTATCTTGGAGGAAAATAAGATGAAAGTTGGAGTAATTGGTGCCGGCACAATGGGCCAGGGAATCGCAAAGGCTTTTGCTCAGGTTGATGGATACACAGTAGCTTTATGTGACATCAAGCAGGAGTGGGCTGAAGGCGGAAAAGACAAGATTGCAAAAGGATATGCAAGACTTGTACAGAAAGAAAAAATGACACAGGAGCAGGTTGATGGAATCCTTGCAAGCATCACACCGGGTCTTAAGGAAGACTTATGTGCTGATTGCGATTTAATCGTAGAAGCTGCTTTTGAAAATATGGAAGTTAAGAAGACAACATTTGCTGAATTAGACAAGATCTGTAAGCCTGAATGTATCTTCGCTTCAAATACATCTTCACTTTCTATCACAGAGATTGGAAATGGTCTTACACGTCCTATGATTGGTATGCATTTCTTCAATCCTGCTGACAGAATGAAATTAGTAGAAGTTATCGCAGGCGTAAACACACCTGACGAAACAGTTGCAGAAATCATTAAGATTGCTAAAGAAATCGGTAAGACACCTGTACAGGTAAATGAAGCTGCCGGATTCGTAGTAAACAGAATCTTAATCCCAATGATTAACGAAGCTGCTTTCATTAAGATGGAAGGTGTTTCAGATATCGCAGGTATTGATGCTGCAATGAAGCTTGGTGCTAATCATCCAATGGGACCGCTTGAATTAGGTGATTTCGTTGGTTTAGATATCTGCCTTGCTATTATGGATGTACTTTACAATGAGACAGGCGATAGCAAATATCGTGCATGTCCATTAATCCGTAAGATGGTTAGAGGTGGAAACCTTGGTGTTAAATCAGGTAAGGGATTCTACGTATATAACGCAGACCGTACTAAGACACCAGTTGACGCTCAGTAATTAGAGCAAACAATAAATGTGGAGGAAAGATAAATGGATTTTACTTTAAGCAAAAAACATGAAATGGCTAGAACACTTTTCAAAGAATTTGCAGAAAACGAAGTTAAGCCTCTTGCTCAGGAAACAGATGAAAATGAACAGTTTCCTGTAGAGACAGTTGAAAAGATGGCAAAATATGGTTTCCTTGGTATTCCTGTTCCTAAGGAATATGGTGGTCAGGGATGTGATCCTTTAACATACGCTATGTGTGTTGAAGAATTATCAAAAGTTTGTGGTACTACAGGTGTTATCGTATCAGCTCATACATCACTTTGTATTGACCCAATCATGACATTTGGTACAGAAGAACAGAAAAAGAAATATGTAACTCCTCTTGCAAAGGGTGAGAAATTAGGTGCTTTTGGTCTTACAGAACCTGGTGCAGGTACAGACGCTCAGGGACAGCAGACAAAGGCTGTATTTGATGAAGCTACTAATGAATGGGTATTAAACGGTTCTAAATGTTTCATCACAAATGGTAAATATGCAGACGTTTACATCGTAATCGCTGTAACAGGTAAAGTTGAAAAGCGTGGCAGAATGATGAAAGAAATTTCAGCATTCATTGTTGAAAAAGGAACACCTGGATTTACATTTGGTACAAAGGAAAAGAAGATGGGTATCCGTGGTTCAGCTACATACGAATTAATCTTTGAAGATTGTCGTATCCCTGCTGAAAACTTACTTGGTAAGAAGGGTAAAGGTTTCAACATCGCAATGCACACACTTGATGGTGGACGTATTGGTATCGCTGCACAGGCTCTTGGTCTTGCAGAAGGTGCACTTGAAACAACTATCGAATATGTAAAGGAAAGAAAACAGTTCGGAAGATCAATCGGACAGTTCCAGAATACACAGTTCCAGTTAGCAGATATGGCTACTAAGGTTGAAGCTGCTAAGTTGTTGGTTTACAAGGCAGCTATGGCTAAGGCTACACAGAAGACATACTCTTTTGAAGCTGCTCAGGCTAAGTTATACGCAGCAGAAGTTGCAATGGAAGTTACAACTAAGGCTGTTCAGTTACATGGTGGTTATGGTTATATCAGAGAATATGACGTTGAAAGAATGATGAGAGATGCTAAGATTACAGAAATCTACGAAGGTACTTCAGAAGTTCAACGTATGGTAATCTCTGCAAACTTATTAAAGTAATAGGAGGTACTAATCGTGAAAATTATCGTATGTATAAAGCAGGTACCTGATACAAAGGGTGGAGTTCAGTTCAACCCAGATGGTACATTAAATAGAGCTGCAATGCTTACAATTATGAACCCTGATGATAAAGCAGGTCTTGAAGCAGCACTTAGATTAAAAGATCAGTACGGAGCAGAAGTTACAGTTCTTACAATGGGACTTCCAAAGGCTGAAGATGTTCTTCGTGAAGCTATGGCTATGGGAGCTGACAACGGAATCTTAGTAACAGACAGAGTTTTAGGTGGTGCCGATACTTGGGCAACATCAACAACAATTGCCGGTGCTATCAGAAACATTAAGGATTACGACATCATTATTACAGGACGTCAGGCTATCGACGGTGATACAGCTCAGGTTGGACCACAGATTGCTGAACATCTTGGAATTCCTGTGATTTCATATGCTGAAGGCATTGAAGTTGATGGAGATAGCGTAATTGTTAAGAGACAGTATGAAGATAGACATCATATGTTAAAAGCTAAGATGCCTGTTCTTATTACAGCACTTTCAGAATTAAATGATCCTAGATATATGACTCCTGGTGGAATTTTTGATGCATGTGATGCAGAAATTACAACTTGGGGAAGAAAAGATCTTGTAGATGTAAACGACGGAGACCTTGGTCTTATGGGTTCACCTACAAAGATTGCTAAAGCTTCAGATAAAGTTCGTAAGGGCGCAGGAGAAAAGGTTACACCTGATTCACCTGAAGAAGCAGTTGATTATATCATGGATAAATTATTAACAAAGCACGTTATTTAGTAGAGAGGAGATTATAATTATGCAGAACATTAATTTAGAAGATTATAAAGGCGTATATGTCTTCGCTCAGCAGGTAGATAACGAATTAAGCGGAATCGCATTCGAGTTACTTGGAGAAGCAGGAAGACTCGCAAAACCATTAAATACAGAAGTTACAGCAGTACTTCTTGGATCAAACGTTGGAAACTTGGTTGACCAGTTAGCAGAATATGGTGCTGACAAGGTAATCGTAGTTGATGATCCTGAACTTGAAACATATAGAACAGAGCCATATGCTCAGGCTTTAACAGCTGTTATTAACGAATTCAAACCTGAAATCATGTTAGTAGGAGCTACAGCAATCGGTAGAGATTTAGGACCTACAGTTTCAGCAAGAGTTGCAACAGGTCTTACAGCTGACTGTACATTACTTGAGATTGGTGATTTCCCAATCAACCCAATCCCTGGAAAAGAACAGAAGCACAATCAGCTTCTTATGACTCGTCCTGCATTTGGTGGAAACACAATCGCTACAATCGCATGTCCTGATCACAGACCACAGATGGCTACAGTACGTGCCGGTGTTATGCAGAAGGCTGATCCAAAGCCGGGCGCAAAGGCAGAAGTTATTAACTTTGACGCTAAGTTAGAAAAGAACAACAAATATGTTGAAATCAAAGAAGTTGTTAAGGCTGTAACAGAAACAGTTGACATTATGGATGCTAAGATCTTAGTATCAGGTGGACGTGGTGTTGGTTCAGCTGAAAACTTCAAACTTCTTGAAGATCTTGCAAAAGTTCTTGGTGGTGAAGTTTCATGTTCAAGAGCTGTAACAGATAACGGTTGGTTACCTGTAGACAGACAGGTTGGACAGACAGGTAAAACAGTTCGTCCACAGGTTTACTTTGCAATCGGTATTTCTGGAGCAATCCAGCATGTCGCAGGTATGGAAGAATCAGATCTCATCATCGCAATCAACAAAGACGAAGATGCTCCAATCTTCGATGTAGCTGATTACGGTATTGTAGGAGACTTAAACAAGATTGTTCCACAGCTTACAGAAGCAATTAAGGCTGCAGAAGCTAACAAATAGACGCGAAGCTTTGAGCAAAGCGACGTAAACAAAAAAAGAGAGAGAGTCGAATCGTGCTTGCGCGAATGAGACCCTCTCTCTTTTTTTGTTTGCAGCGTCATTCTGCGAATGCCGCGCGCTTATTGATGGGCTTTGCAAATCAATAAGAGACGTCGCTCTTGTACTTTCATTACATATGCTGCAATTCTCTGTAGAGCTTTGCAATAGGAAGCCCCACTACATTATTGTAATCACCATGTATACCTTTTACATACACAGCGAAAGGCCCCTGAATGCCATAACTGCCGGCCTTATCGTAGCAATCACCGGTAGAAATATAATTGTTTATTTCGGAATCAGACATAGGATAAACTTCTACATCTGTGCAGGCGTGAAAAGAGCGGACAGTTTTATCTTGTGTTTCAAAATTGTATAAAATAATACTTACGCCCGTATAGACCTGATGAACATTACCCTGAAGAGAATGAATCATATTAAATGCTTCATCGTAATCTTTAGGCTTTCCCATAATAATGTCATCTTTAGAAACAATAGTATCAGCTCCAATAATCATTAATGAAAGCCCTGTATAGGCATCAAGTGAAAGGTTAACAACCTTCATAATGTTGTTAAATACATTTTCTGCTTTTTGCATGGACAAATCTTCTACTATTAAAGAAGGTTTTGTTTCTGTGGTATTTTCATCCATATTTGAGGCAATAACCTCGAATTCATAACCTGCCTGCATCATAAGTTCCCGACGTCTTGGGGAATTAGAGGCAAGAATGATTTTTGTTTTATCAAAATCTATCATAATATTCTCCAATCATTAAAAAAGAAAAGTATTTATCAAAATGTAAACATAAAGATAAATGAGTATTTCCTAAAAAATAAACATAAAAAATATATCTTACACAATATACCCTATAAAACTAATCATGTAAAGTATAGTAAATAATAATTGGAAAACATTAGAAATTATTATGAATAAATGAAATAATTATAAAAAAGGTATGAAAAATATGAAAAATCTGTTACAATGGAAAAGCATTAGCAAAAATATAAGAAAGGAATGTATAGCGTTGCTATACGAAAGAGGAAAATGATTGAAAAAATTTTCAAGCTGAAGCAGAACAATACTTCAGTAAAAACAGAAGTGATCGCCGGTATCACAACATTCATGACAATGGCGTACATACTTGCAGTTAACCCTAACATTTTGGGTGTTTCAGGTATGGATAAGAATGCAATCTTAATTGCGACATGTCTTGCATCATTCGTTGGTACAATGTGTATGGCGTTTTTTGCAAACTTACCTTTTGCATTGTCAGCAGGACTTGGATTAAACGCATACTTTGCATACACAGTATGTGGAGAAATGGGTTATTCATGGCAGATTGCATTATTTGCAGTATTTATTGAAGGATTGATTTTTATTGTTCTTTCACTTACAAATGTACGTGAAGCAATCTTTGATGCAATTCCACTTAACTTAAAGAAGGCTGTTTCAGTTGGTATTGGTTTGTTTATTGCATTTATTGGATTACAGAATTCAGGACTTGTACAGAATTCTGATTCAACACTTGTAACAATTACAGATTTTACAAAAAACTTCCATACAGCAGGAATTTGCGCATTACTTACTGTAATTGGTATTTTCATTACAGCAATTCTTTACATTAAGAGGGTAAAAGGATCAATTCTTGTCGGTATTATTTCAACGTGGGTTCTTGGAATTATCAGTGAACTGATAGGTCTTTACAAACCGGGCGTAATTGATGCAGGAAAAGCCACTGAAAAGGTGTTCTATTCAGTTATTCCAACACACTTTGTAAGCTTTGACTTTTCAGCATTAGGAAAAACATTTGGTCAGTGTTTCAATCTTGATTTCAAGGCAGTAGGAATTGTAAACTTTATTATTGTAGTATTTGCATTCCTTTTTGTAGATTTATTTGATACACTTGGAACTATCATCGGTGTAAGTACAAAGGCAAATATGTTAGATGAAAATGGTAAATTACCGGGAATTAAACCTGCACTTTTATCAGATGCTATCGCAACATCAGCAGGTGCTATCCTTGGTACATCAACAACAACAACATTCGTTGAATCATCAGCAGGTGTTGCTGAAGGTGGTAGAACAGGTCTTACAGCAGTTGTAACAGGTTTGTTATTCTTAGTTGCTATGATCTTCTCACCATTGTTTATAACAATTCCTTCATTTGCAACAGCACCGGCATTAATAATGGTAGGTTTCTTAATGTTTAGTGCAATTACAGACATTAAGTTTACAGATGACAATCTTACAGATGCTATTCCTGCATATCTTTGCGTAATTGCAATGCCTTTATTCTACAGCATTTCAGAAGGTATTTCTGTTGGAATTATTTCATATGTATTACTTAACCTTGTTTGTGGAAAAGCAAAGAAAGTTAAACCATTAATGTATGTATTAGCAGTATTATTTATATTGAAATACATATTCTTATAAAATTAATGAATATTAATAAGAGTCTCCTTTTACAAAAGGAGGCTCTTTTGTTATTATATAGTATATAATATTTATTAGTTACTGTAATAAAAGGAGCTTATTATGAAAATTGAATGGAAACAGTGCTTTAAAGTAGGGATAAGCGTATTTATACTTTTTTTGTGCATACATTATTGGTCAGCAGTGGGAAATCTTATAGGAGTATTTTTAAGTGGAATCACACCTATACTGATTGGATGTGCTCTGGCATATCTGGTTAACATTTTCATGTGTGGCATGGAAAAACGATATTTTCCAAATACTACAAACAGTAAATTGATTAAGTCAAGACGACCGGTATGTATGATTGGTGCAATACTTTTAGTTATTGGTGTGGTTGTTCTTTTAATATATATGATTATACCTGAATTAATAAGATGTATTGAAACATTTATTAATGCAATGCCGGATTTAATAGATGATATTTCCGGAAATAAGTATATTCAGAAAATAGTTTCAAAAGAAACTTTAAGTAAATTAGAAGGAATGAAATGGGAAAGTTATGCAAGCAAAATCAGTGGCTTTATGTTCTCGGGAATTGGTGGTGCAGTAAATACGGTTGCATCAGTTGCATCTTCAGTTATATCAATAATCGTAACAATTGTTTTAGGAATAATTTTTTCAATATACTTCCTTACAGGAAAAGAGGAACTTATAGGAAGAACTAAAAGGGTTATGCGTGTTGTGTTGAAAGATAAATTATACGAAAAGGTAATGCACTATTTTAACGTATTTGATGAATGTTTCCATGGATATATAATTGGTAAGCTAATTGATGCTTTTGTATTAGGACTTATGTGCATCGTTGTAATGTTAATCTGCAGATTCCCTTATGCAGTAATGATTGGAACTCTTATTGGATTTTCGGCTTTAATACCTGTTGTGGGAGCCTATGTAGGAACAGCAGTGGGGGCATTAATGGTTCTTACGGAATCGCCAATGAAAGCTTTGGTATTTCTTATTATAATATTAATTGTTCAACTAATAGAAGCAAATGTAATATATCCTAAAATAATGGGTAATTCAATTGGTTTGCCGGGTATATGGGTACTCGCAGCTGTAACCCTTGGTGGAAGTTTATTTGGTATCGTAGGTATGCTTATTGGCGTGCCAATCATTGCAGGTTTCTACAAACTTGCAGGGGAAGGTGTTCGCAAGCGGGAACGAAAAATGGAATCAGATCCAAAGATAAAAAATAATTGAAGAAATTAAAGAGAAATTCATAAATTTGTTGCCTTTTTAGACAACCTAAGTGCCTAGAGCAACATTAGGAATAAAAAAACAAGAGTGATTATAAATCACCCTTGTTTTTTTATTTGAAATAATTCTTAATATTTCATTGCAGGTTCTTCGCCGCTCATTACTCTGATAGCACCCTGTGCAAGAGCAAGTAACTCATCTTCACCAGGGTAAATAGTAATAGGAGCTAAGAAACTAACATGTTCTTTGAAGTATTCCTGAGTAATTGCATTGTAAGCAATACCACCTGTTAAGATAATCTGGTCAACTTTACCGCCAAGAACAACAGCCATAGCACCGATTTCCTTGGCTAGCTGATAATGGAAAGCATCCATTACTAACTGAGCTTTTTCATCATCCTTAGCCAACTTGACAAGGTCTCTCATATCGTTAGTTCCAACATAAGCATTGAAACCACCGTTACCGTTAATCATTTTTCCAACTTCAGCCTGAGTATATTTACCGCTGAAGCAAACCTTCATTAAAGCACCTGATGGAAGACCACCGGCTCTTTCAGGAGAGAAAGGACCGTCACCATCTAAAGCGTTTGCAACATCAATAACTTTTCCATTCTTATGAGCACCAACGGAAACGCCGCCACCCATATGAACAACTATTAAATTAAGGTCTTCGTAAGCCTTTCCAACTTCCTTAGCATATCTCTTGGCAACAGCCTTCTGATTTAAAGCGTGGAAAATTGAAATTCTAGGCATTTCAGGATGACCTGATAATCTTGCAACATCCTGTAATTCATCAACAACTACAGGGTCAACAATGTATGATGGAACATTTATTTCAGATGCAATTTCTTTTGCAAGGATACCACCAAGGTTTGAAGCATGCTGTCCCTGCTTACCAATCTTTAAGTCTTCTAATAATTCAGGAGTAGTTTCATAAGTACCACCCGGAATTGGTTTAAGTAAACCGCCACGACCAACAACAACATCGATATCCTTAAGGTCAACACCTTTTTCCTTTAATACGCTCAGAATAACTTCCTTACGGAAATCTTTCTGATCATAAATAGTTGCATACTGTGCAATCTCTTCAGTAGAATGTCTGAGAGTTTCTTCCATAACCTGAGTCTCATCTTCGTATACACCGATTTTTGTAGAAGTTGAGCCGGGATTAATTATTAAAATCTTGTAAGCCATTTTAAAATCTCCTTTAATTGATTATTTAAGTTTATCAGCAACAATTGCTGCAAGAGCAATAGAATTAACTTTTACTTCAAATTCATCTGAACGTGATGTAAGAATAACAGGAGCCTTTGTACCTGTTAAAATATTTCCGTTCTTACATTCAGCTGTGTGAACTAATGCCTTATATGTGATGTTTCCTGCGTGGATATCAGGGAAAAGTAATACGTCAGCATCACCAACAATCTTTCTGTCAGTAGTTCCCTTATGGAATGCAGCCTGTGGCTCAATAGCAAGGTCAAGTGAAAGAGGACCGTCAACGATACAACCTGTGATTTCACCGTTTTCATTCATCTTAGTGAGCTCATCAGCTTCAACTGTGCAAGGCATCTTAGGGTTTACAACTTCAACAGCTGCAAGTGGTGCTACCTTAGGGCATTCAATTCCACAAGCCTGTGCAATTTCAACTGTATTTCTAATAATGTTGGCTTTAGTTTCAAGATCAGGATAAGGAACAAAAGCAACATCTGATAAGAATAAAAGATGATCAATTCCTTTGATTTCAAATACACAAACATGTGATAATGTTTTGTCTGTTCTAAGACCAACTTCCTTATCAAGTACACTCTTAAGGAATGACTTTGTATCAATAAGTCCTTTCATGTACATATCAGCTTCGTCATCATGTACTAACTTAACAGCAGTTCTTGCTGCTTCAACAGGATCAGTTACATTAATAATTTTATATGAACTTAAATCCATTTTGATAACTCTGGCAATGGTTCTGATTTTTTCCTCATCACCTACTAAAATAGCATCTGCAATTCCTCTGTCTTTAGCTGCTTTAACGGCTTCAAGAACTGCATCATCCTGAGCACACGCTACAGCCAGTGTTTTCTTTGAACATTTTGCAACCTGTGCAAGTAAATCGTCAAAATTCTTACTCATCTTTGTATACCTCGTTATATTATTATTTTGTAGAAAAGCATAGTGCTTTTTCTGTGTAAAACACCTTAAATAATACCACTTGCCATGGGGTGGGTCAAGTATGTTGGGGAAGGATAAAGAACCATGATTTACAAATTGTAAGTGAAAAATATGTATTTACAAAAAAGGAGATGTATAAAGAACATTTGATGTAAAAGTGCGAATAATATTATGGAAAAGCAGTGATAATAAAAATTAAAAAACTAATATAAATAAATACCAATTGCGGTATAGTGGAAGATGTTGTAAAATCTGATACAGAATAAGAAAAGAGAGAGGCTATGCTTAGATTATTTAGATATTTAAAAGATTACAAAAAAGAATCATTTCTGGCACCATTGTTTAAAATGCTGGAAGCAACTTTTGACCTATTAGTGCCATTGGTAGTGGCAAAAATAATTGACAATGGTATTGCAGGTTCAGATTCAAACTATGTTTTAAAAATGGGTGGAGTACTGATATTACTGGCAATGCTTGGACTAACATTTTCAATTATAGCCCAATATTTTGCGGCAAAGGCTTCAGCAGGCTTTGGAAAACAGTTGCGACATGATTTGTTCAAACACATTGGAACATTGTCATATACTCAGATAGATGAACATGGCGCTTCCACATTTGTCACCAGAATGACGGCTGATATTAACCAGATACAGACTCAGGTTAATATGGTTTTGAGACTGCTTTTGCGTTCCCCATTTATTGTTTTTGGAGCAATGATAATGGCATTTTTTGTTGACTTTAAGACAGCACTTGTATTTGCAGTGGCAATTCCGGTTCTTTCTATTACAGTATGTGGAATTATGCTGATTACAATTCCACTTTACCGCAGGGTTCAGAACATGCTTGACAAAGTTATGGGAAGCACAAGAGAGAACCTTAACGGAACAAGGGTAATAAGGGCATTTAACCAGGAAAACAGAGAAATAGATAATTATAATGAAGAAAATGCAATCTTAAATAAATTTCAGATTTTTGCAGGAAAGATTTCTACCCTTATGAATCCGGCAACGTATATTGCTATAAACTTTGCAATTATGGCAATTTTGTGGGTAGGTGGAAAAAGAGTTGACAGTGGATATCTGACTCAGGGAAAGGTAGTGGCATTGGTAAACTACATGTCACAGATTCTTGTTGAGTTAATAAAACTTGCCAGTCTTATTATAAATCTTACAAAGGCATTTGCATGCGCAAAACGTGTTAATGAAATATTTGATATTACACCGGATATGACAGAGGGAACTTTAACGGAAGGTTCTGACAAAAATATTAAGGTCGAATTTGACAATGTATCTTTAACATATAAAAATGCCGGAGGTGCTTCTATATCAGGAGCTAATTTAAAGGTAAAAACCGGAGAAAGCGTGGGAATTATCGGTGGTACCGGTTCAGGAAAAACCACTTTGGTTAACATGATCCCAAGATTTTATGATGCAACTGAAGGGGTAGTCAGAATAGAAGGGGACGATATCAGGGAATTCAAAATAGAAGACTTAAGAAACAAGGTTGGAGTAGTACCTCAGAAGGCATTGCTCTTTAAAGGAACAATAAGAAGCAACCTTATGTGGGGCAATGAGAATGCCACAGAAGAAGATTTAGTCGATGCATTAAAACGTTCCCAAAGTTATGACTTTGTTATGGAAAAAGAAAATGGAATTGATTCAGTAGTGGTACAGTCAGGAAGAAACTTCTCGGGTGGACAGAAACAGAGATTGAGTATTGCAAGAGCTCTGGTAAGAAAACCTGAAATTTTAATTTTAGATGACAGTTCTTCGGCTCTTGATTTTGCAACAGATGCGAAACTCAGAGCGGCAATTAGAGAACTTAAGGGAGTTACAACTTTTATTGTGTCCCAAAGAGCATCATCCATAATGCATGCAGATCAGATTGTTGTATTAGATGATGGAAAAGTTGTGGGACTTGGAAAACATGAGGAACTTCTTGAAAATTGTGAAGTGTATCGTGAAATTTATAATACACAATTTAAAGAATCAGCTAAGGAGGGCAAATAAATGGATAATATAATGTCACAAAAAAATGCCCTAAAGGAACTGCTGGGAAGAATAAAAAGATATTGGCATATGATAATAGCTTCATTGCTTTTTGCAACAACATATGTTGTACTTTCTCTTTATATTCCAAAACTTATAGGACATGGAACAGATAAAATAATCGGAGCAGGAGCGGTTGACTTTAAAGGGCTGACAGGAATAATTACCCAAATAGTAGTCTGTACGGTTCTGGCTGCCGTTGCCCAGTGGATTATGGGACTTTGCAATAACAGAATCACCTACAATGTAATCAGGGACATGAGGGAGGAAACATTTGCAAAAATTCAAAGACTTCCCGTAAGTTATATCGATTCACGTTCCAGTGGTGATATCGTAAACAATGTAATTACTGATATTGATCAGTTGGCAGACGGACTTTTAATGGGATTTTCCAATTTATTTACAGGAGCCATAACAATAGTGTTAACTCTTGTATTTATGTTGCAGATTAACTGGAAAATTGCATTGGTAGTAATTTGCATTACGCCACTTTCATTTTTCGTGGCAAGTTTTATTGCCAAGAGAACTTACTTTATGTTCAGAAAACAGTCTGAAATCCGAGGCGAACAGACAGGACTTATAGATGAATCAATAAGTGGTTTAAAAGTAATAAAGGCATTTGGAAGAGAAAAGAATACTTTAAAGGATTTTGACAATATTAATGATGAACTTTGTGACGTGAATGTTAAGGCAACATTTTTTTCATCCTTAACAAATCCATCAACACGTTTTATTAATAATATAGTATATGCAGGAGTGGCAATAAGCGGTGGCCTTGTTTCAATATTGACAGGAAAAATCACTGTAGGTGGTTTGATGACAGTTTTAAGTTATGCAACCCAGTACACAAAACCATTTAATGAAATATCAGGAGTAATAACTGAGCTTCAAAATGCTATAGCATGTAGTGCGAGAGTATTTACATTATTAAATGAAGATGAAATTGAAGAATTGCCTGAAAATGAAGAAACTGTATTGTCAGATGTTTCAGGAAAAGTTGACATTGAAAATGTGGACTTCTCTTATGTGGAAGGTAAGGCATTAATAAAAAATCTGAATTTACATGTTAATTCAGGTGAAAGAGTTGCCATCGTAGGTCCAACGGGATGTGGTAAAACAACAATTATTAACCTGTTAATGAGATTTTATGATGTGAATTCAGGAGAAATTAAAGTAGATGATAAGAGTATTCACGATATAACAAGGAAAAGTCTTAGGGAATCTTACGGTATGGTTTTGCAGGAAACATGGCTTAGAAATGCTACTGTGGCAGAAAACATTGCCATGGCAAAACCGGATGCCACAATGGATGAAATAATAAATGCGGCAAAACAGAGTCACGCACACAGTTTCATAAAACGTCTTCCAAAGGGCTATGATACCGTAATCGGTGAAGATGGTGGAAATCTATCACAGGGTCAGAAACAGCTTTTGTGCATAACAAGAGTAATGTTAAATATTCCACCAATGCTTATACTTGATGAGGCTACTTCATCTATAGATACGCGAACGGAAATAAGAATCCAAAGGGCCTTTAACAAGATGATGAAAGGAAGAACTACTTTTATTGTAGCTCACAGATTATCAACTATCAAAGAAGCAGACGTTATCCTCGTAATGAATGCCGGCAGAATAATTGAGCAGGGAAATCACGAGGAACTTTTGCAAAAAAAGGGATTCTATTATAATTTGTATAATAGTCAGTATAAATAATCTAATTTTAGAAAATCTACTCACAAGAGAAAAAATGTGAGTAGATTTTTCTTTTCAAACTGCAGGTTTACGCATATCTTTAATCTGTCTTGCGAGAAAGTAAAGAAAAACGGCAAGGATGGAAATGGCAGTTACGCCTGAAATAAATAATCCCCAGACTTTTCCCGTAAATGATGTGTAGCCAAGTATTGTCTGTAATAATTTCCCAATAACCAAACTTAACGCAAGCCAAATAGATGGCTTAATGATACACATCTTAACATCAAATTTAAAATGTATTTCTTTATGTATTTGGTATCCGTGTAGAAGGGATACAATTAGTTCGCTACCAAGAAGTCCCCATAAATATCCCATTATTCCAACTTTTGGAACTACAAACCATAGACAAAATAATCTGATAGATGTTCCTATGACATTATGAAGAAATGCAATATTTGTTTTACCTAAACCATGAAGAATGGAACCCATTGTTATGGATAAATACATAAATGGACAAAGCCATGCAAGGGTTCTGATGTATTCTCCTGCTTCGGGGTGACCAAAAATTGTTCCACCTATAAAGTTTCCATAGAAGGAAAATATACCTATAAAAAATATTCCCATAACAAGGGAAAACCAAATGGAAACTTCCGTAGTTTTTTTTACACGGTCCTTTTGGTTACTTGTATTGGCATCAGCGATAGTAGGAAGAATCATAGTGGACACGGAAGTATTTATTGATGAAGGAAATGTAATGACAGGTATAGCCATTCCCGTAAGTACACCATAAATACTTAATGCGTCATTTGTAGAAAGACCGCTTTTCTTTAGCACGATTGGAACAAGAATTGCCTCAAAGCACCCAAGAAATGTAATCATTATTTTATTAATTGTAAGTATGTATGAAACTGAAAAAAGTTTCTTTATGGAAGAGAATAATTCTGCAATTTTAAATTTATATTTTTTTTCTGCGGTAAGTGCTATGGTGCAAAAAATAAATCCTCCTGCTTCAGAGATTATCATAGTATAAATTGCAATCATTGGTGATAATTTAATCCCCTGCTGAATCCAGACAAGTCCCATTATATACACTGAAACTACTTTGACAATTTGCTCGAAAACTGATGAAACGGCAGGCACAAAAGTTTTTTTCAGCCCAAGATAATAACCGCTTACACAGGAATGAAAAGTTGTAAGGGGAATGGTAAAGGCTGCATATTTTATCAGGTCTGTACATTCTTCGTTTTTTATGATGTGAAGACAGATAGGGGAAGCGTAATAGTACAAAAAAAGTGTGGTAGTTATGGAAAGCCCAAGGGACATAATTATACTGCTTAGCAATATCATGTATTTGCCTGAGGCATTTTTACTTTCAGCTACAAAACGTGACACGGCAATCTGTATTCCACCACAGCACAATGCAACACAAAACCCCAGCACGGGAAATATTAATTGAAAAATCCCCATACCTTTTGCACCTATAAGGTTTGACAGGAATATTCTATATAAGAAGCCAAGTGCGCGACTAAGAAGACTGGCAATTGTAAGTACAAGGGTACCTTTTATAATTTGTTTTTTTAATGACATGGCAATAGAAAAATACTTGATTATTACAATTTATTCTAAAAACACAAAAAAATACTATAAACATAATAATTAATAAGGAGCAGGGTATGATTTATTTAGATAATGCAGCTACCACACGCATAAGCGAAAAAGCGGTTGCGGCAATGGAACCGTATTTAAATGAACGATATGGAAATCCTTCCGGTATATATAATCTGGCAAAAATATCAAAGAAAGTTGTGGAAGACACAAGGGAAAAAATAGCAAATGCAATTAATGCCAAACCGGAAAATATTTTTTTTACATCAGGAGGAACGGAGTCTGACAATTGGGTTTTGGATAATGCACAGAATTTTGGAAGGCAGATTATAACATCGAAGATAGAGCATCATGCAATTCTCAATAAGTGTGCAAGTCTGGAAAAAAAGGGAATGAGGGTGTCCTATATTGGAACAGACAGGTATGGTATGGTTAACCCTTATGATATTGAAAGTGCAATTGACGGGGATACTGCATTGATTTCAGTTATGTTCGCCAACAACGAGGTTGGAACAATTGAGCCAATAGGGGCTATAGGTAAAATAGCAAGAAAGAGAAATATTATATTTCACACAGATGCTGTTCAGGCCTTTTGCCATGTTCCAATTGATGTAGAAGAAGATAATATAGATTTATTAAGTGCCAGCAGTCACAAATTCCATGGGC
This sequence comes from uncultured Eubacterium sp., assembly GCA_900548465.1. Taxonomy (GTDB): domain Bacteria; phylum Bacillota; class Clostridia; order Lachnospirales; family Lachnospiraceae; genus Eubacterium_G. Next base: position 41,454 of record URKY01000009.1, on the reverse strand, counting down.
CAAAGGGCGTAGGTTTTTTGTATGTGAGAAATCCAAAGAAAATGCAGCCTTTTATTTATGGTGGAAGTCAGGAACGGTCCAAGAGAGCCGGTACGGAAAACGTTGTAGGTATTGTAGGAATGGGGGCAGCAGTTCAGGAAACAATAGAAAATCTTTCTGCCAGAATGGAGAAGGAAAGAAATTTAAGGGATTATCTTATAGAAAGGGTATTAGGGGAAATCCCATGTACAAGATTAAACGGACATCCAACAAAACGATTACCGGGAAATGCTAATTTTACTATTGCAGGAATTGATGGAACTTCTCTGGTGGTTTTAATGGATAATGATAATATTTGCGTCTCGTCGGGGTCAGCCTGCTCGGCAGGAAACGACGCTCCTTCTCATGTTATAAAGGCTATAGGAATACCGGATTCATATGCATATGGCACAATTAGAATAACATTATGTGCTGACAATACTAAAGAAGAAATTGATTATACCATTAGCCGCCTGAAAGAAAATGTGAAAATGATGAGGGAGCAGATGGGATGATTTTTTGCAGGTATCGGGAAAGAACTATTGATAGTAGATGATATTGCCGTGAAATAGTCTTGGGATTGGTTATAAAATTACTTTTAATTTTGGAAGAAAAAACGCCTCCATTCATTAGAACTGAAAAGTCCGGTGAATGGAGGTGTGTTTATAATGCATAGTTTTTTATTTTATAGTAAATATATTTAGATTAAAATTTTTGATTATTTCTTCAGCAACATCAAAGCCATATCCTATATTTTCGGCAGTGTGGGCGTCTGAGCCTACAGTTACATATTCCCCCCCAAGTTCTTTATATCTTTTTATAATATCAGTGTGAGGATTAGGAAAACTAAAACCTTTAGCCAGATTAGCAGTGTTGATTTCAAGTTTGATATTTTTGGAAATAATCAAAGTGAGAATTTCATCAATAATATCCCTGTAATCCAAAACTGAATAGTTGGTATCTTTATTAGGACTGTACCGCACAATGTAATCCATATGTCCCAAAGTATCAAAACGGTCAAAACTTTTGATTCCGTTAAGTAATGTTTTAAAATACAATTCAAATGCATCGCGGTCTTTTCTGTTTTTCCAGAATCCTGAATAATAGGGATCCATATTGTCAACAATATGACAGGAACCAATAACAAAATCGAACGCATTATTTTTGATAAGGTTCTGGCATTGAGATTTTGCGTCCTCTACAAGACCTAACTCAATGCCTTTTATAATTTTTATTTTATCTTCATATTTTGATGACAGTTCATCAAGAGTAGAAAAATAATTGTCAAAATCAATATAAGGAAATTCTCCTTCAACCGGCCAGTTGAAATCCTGATGATCTGTAATGGCAATGCAGGGCATGCCAAGTTCAATTGCCCTTGAAACAATGTTGTCAGGGGATTCTTCTGAGTCAAAAGAAAAATTGCTGTGAACATGATAATCTGAAAGCATATGTTGGTCCTTTCTATAGGTGTGTACTAAATATGTTTACAAGTAATAAGTGTATCATATATTTGCCTGAGACAAAAGAAAATAAGTGGAAAGCAACAAAAGCAAGCCAAATCAGGAGCAAATGTTGCTCCCGATACCTCGAAAAACCAACTGCGAACCACAAATATAAACAGAAAAAAATAATAAAATCGTATCAAAATCGACAAATTGATAAAAATTTAACAAAAAACCAATAAAAACCACAAAAAAATCTTGATATTTATAAAGTAATTATGTAAAATAAGCATTAGGTTAATGAAAATTAACGCAAAATTAATTCTTATTTTTTAGGAGGAAAAATCAAATGGCAGTTAAAGTTGCAATTAACGGATTTGGACGTATTGGACGTCTTGCTTTCAGACAGATGTTTGGAGCTGAAGGTTATGAAGTAGTAGCTATCAACGACTTAACAAGTCCTAAAATGTTAGCTCATTTATTAAAGTATGATTCATCACAGGGTAAATACGAAAAGGCTGATACAGTTTCAGCTACAGATGATTCTATCATCGTTGATGGTAAAGAAATCAAGATTTACGCTGAAGCAGATGCTTCAAAATGTCCTTGGGGCGAATTAAACGTAGACGTAGTGTTAGAATGTACAGGTTTCTATACATCTAAGGCTAAGGCACAGGCTCATATCGATGCTGGTGCTCGTAAGGTTGTTATTTCAGCTCCAGCTGGAAATGATCTTCCAACAATCGTTTACAATACAAACCACAATACACTTAAAGCAGAAGATACAATCATTTCAGCTGCTTCATGTACAACAAACTGTTTAGCACCTATGGCTGATGCTCTTAATAAGTACGCTCCTATCCAGAGTGGTATCATGTTAACAATTCATGCTTACACAGGTGACCAGATGACTCTTGACGGACCACAGAGAAAAGGTGATTTAAGAAGATCAAGAGCAGCTGCAGTTAATATCGTACCTAACTCAACAGGTGCTGCTAAGGCTATCGGATTAGTTATCCCTGAATTAAACGGAAAATTAATCGGATCTGCACAGAGAGTTCCAGTTCCAACAGGATCAACAACAGTTCTTACAGCTGTAGTTAAAGGAAAAGACATCACAGTTGAAGGTATCAACGCAGCAATGAAGGCAGCTTCAAACGAATCTTATGGATACAATGAAGACGAAATCGTATCAAGTGATATCGTTGGAATGAGATATGGTTCATTATTTGATGCTACACAGACAATGGTATCAAAGGTTGATGATGATACTTATGAAGTACAGGTTGTTTCATGGTATGATAACGAAAACTCATACACAAGCCAGATGGTTAGAACAATCAAATACTTCTCAGAACTTGCTTAATTATAAATTATAGAAAGTTCTCTAATATTTAAATTAGATCCAAACGGGTCCGGCTTTAGGGCCGGACCTTTTTGTCATATGAAAGGAGCAAAAATATGCTTAATAAGAAATCAGTTGATGATATCAACGTAAAAGGCAAGAGAGTTTTAGTTCGTTGTGACTTTAACGTACCTTTAAAGGAAGGAGTTATCACAGATGAAAACCGTCTTGTAGCTGCACTTCCTACAATTAAGAAATTAATAAATGATGGTGGAAAGGTTATCCTTTGTTCACATCTTGGAAAGCCAAAGGGAGAACCAAAGCCTGAATTATCACTTGCACCTGTTGCAAAGAGACTTACAGAATTATTAGGACAGGAAGTAAAATTCGCTGCTGATAATGAAGTAGTAGGACCTAATGCAAAGGCTGCAGTTGAAGCAATGAAGGATGGCGATGTAGTTCTTCTTGAAAACACACGTTACCGTGCAGAAGAAACAAAGAACGGAGAAGCATTCAGCAAGGAATTAGCTTCACTTTGCGATATATTTGTAAACGATGCATTTGGTACAGCTCATAGAGCACATTGTTCAAACGTAGGTGTTACAGAATATGTTGACACAGCAGTAGTTGGATACTTAATGCAGAAGGAAATTGATTTCCTTGGAAATGCAGTTAACAATCCTGTAAGACCATTTGTAGCTATCCTTGGTGGTGCTAAGGTTGCTGACAAACTTAACGTAATCAACAACTTACTTGAAAAGTGCGATACACTTATCATTGGTGGTGGTATGGCATATACATTCATCAAAGCACAGGGCGGAAAAGTTGGTATCTCATTAGTAGATGATTCTAAGTTAGATTACTGTCTTGACATGATGAAGAAGGCAGAAGAATTAGGAAAGAAATTATTACTTCCTATCGATACAGTAGCAGCTGACGGATTCCCAGATCCTATTGATGCAGAAATTGAAACAATGATTGTTCCAACAAATGCAATTCCTGATGATAAAGAAGGACTTGACATTGGACCTAAGACACGTGAACTTTTTGCTGATGCTGTTAAGAACGCTAAGACAGTAGTATGGAACGGACCTATGGGCGTTTCAGAAAACCCATGTCTTGCAGCAGGTACTATTGCAGTAGCTAAAGCTTTAGCTGACACAGATGCTACAACAATTATCGGTGGTGGTGACTCAGCAGCAGCTGTAAATAACCTTGGATTTGGAGATAAGATGACACACATCTCAACAGGTGGTGGAGCATCTCTTGAATTCCTTGAAGGAAAAGATCTTCCTGGAGTAGTAGCAGCTAACGATAAGTAATGCTAAGACAATGAGTCCATTTATACAAATGGTGAATATATAAAGGAGACATTAACATGAGAAAGAAAATTATAGCAGGCAACTGGAAAATGAACAAAACTCCAAGTGAAGCAGTTGCATTAATAAATGAATTAAAGCCATTAGTTCAGAACGATGACGTTGACGTAGTATTTTGCGTACCTGCAATTGACATTGTACCGGCTATGGAAGCAGCTAAGGGAACAAACATCAACATTGGTGCTGAAAATATGTACTTCGAAGAAAGCGGAGCATATACAGGTGAAATCGCACCTAACATGCTTACAGATGTAGGAGTTAAATATGTTATTATCGGACATTCTGAAAGAAGAGAATATTTTGCAGAAACAGACGAAACTGTAAACAAAAAAGTTCTTAAAGCTTTCGAGCATGGGATTACACCTATTATCTGCTGTGGTGAAACCCTTACACAGAGAGAACAGGGAATCACAATTGATTGGATTCGTCAGCAGATTAAGATTGCTTTCTTAAATGTTACAGCAGACCAGGCAAAGACAGCAGTTATTGCTTATGAACCAATCTGGGCTATTGGAACAGGAAAGACAGCAACATCTGATCAGGCAGAAGAAGTTTGTGCAGCAATCAGAGAATGCATTAAAGAAGTTTATGATGAAGCTACAGCTGAAGCAATCAGAATTCAGTACGGTGGATCAATGAACGCAGGAAATGCAGCTGAATTATTAGCTAAACCTGACATTGACGGTGGTTTAGTTGGTGGTGCAAGCCTTAAGCCGGATTTTGGAAAGATTGTAAACTATAATAAATAATAACAATGAGCGCTGGTGTATTTTTATTCCAGCGCTCAAAATAATAAAGTAGGAATGGAAAATTATGAAAAAAAATAAAATAAAGATTTTGGTAGCAGTTATTATCATGGCTGGATTGTCATTTGTATTTCAGAATCAGACATATGCAAAAGTGAACTATAGGGTAACGCCTAAAAAAGTAGCAAAAATGGCAAAGAAAAAACATAAAAGCTTTAACAACAAGTATACACAACATTATTTGGGCTTAAATGATTATCTGGAAAAAATGGGTAAAAAAGGTGGCGGCACACTGACCCTCAATAAGGGAAAATATAAAATATCAAATGCTGTATGTATCCCATCCAATGTTACTATAGTATTGAAAAATGGCGTCGTAATAGAAAAAATAAGCAAAACAGGAATAAAGAAATTTAAGCCATCAGGTTCTATGTGGCAGCTGTGTCCAAGAAATAAATTTAAAAAGAAAAATAGTATAGGAAAATATAACGGAAGTAAGAATGTCAAAATTATCAGTGAAGGAAATGCCGTTATTGACATGAAAAATGTTGATGGAATCGGACTTGTAGTGGCACATTGTAAAAACATTGAAATAAGTGGAATAACATTTAAGGGAATGAATGGAAACCATTATATTGAATGTAACGGTTCACAGAATGTGGAGATGCACGATAATAATTTCACTAAAGCTAAACAGTCAACATTGACTAAGTATTATGCAAAAGAGGCAATTAATATTGACCTGGCAGATAAGGAGACTCATGGTTTACCTCTTGATTGGGTAAAGAAAGATAAGACTCCTTGTGATAATATACACATATATAACAACGTGTTTGATGGAACAACAAGAGGGGTTGGAACACATAAATATTCACAGGATTCAAGTGGAAACCCTGTATATCATAAGAACATTTTAATCGAGAATAACACATTCAAAAATATTTTTGATAATGGCGTGTTTGTCTTGACGTGGAAGGATGCAGTTATTAAAAATAATACATTTTACAACATTGGAACAGGCAATAAAAAATCATACAGTTCCGGTGCACATGGTATTTCCGGCGGTGGTATTGATGGAATAAATATTACAGGAAATTCATTTGAAAAAATAAAGAGAAATGCAATTTACTTTATACAACAGCAGAATGTTGGAGCAGGAAGTCAATATAAAAAGGTAAATGTCAATATTACAAAGGAACAGACAGAGGCTATGACTGATAATACTGTAAAGAATTGTGGAAATGATGCAAATCCAAACTATGCAGGTTATGACGTATTGTATTTTAGAAACAACAGCACAAAGTCAAGAGAAAACGGTGTTGGAATTGATTTAGTTACAAAGAATGTATATTATGGAATTCCTAAAAATAAATAAGGAATATTCAATATAAATAATTTTTAAGGAGAGAGAAAATGGCAAAGAGACCTACAGTATTAATGATATTAGATGGATATGGACTTAATGACAAGGTAGAAGGAAATGCAGTAAAACTTGCAAATACTCCTGTTATGGATAAACTCATGGCAGAATATCCTTTTGTAGAAGGACAGGCAAGTGGTATGGCAGTAGGACTTCCGGATGGACAGATGGGTAATTCAGAAGTCGGACATCTTAATATGGGTGCAGGACGTATCGTATATCAGGAACTTACAAGAATAACAAAGGAAATTGAAGATGGCACATTCTTTGAAAATGAAGAGCTTGTTAAGGCTATGGAAAATGCAAAGAAAAATGATAGCGCGCTTCATATTTTCGGACTCTTATCTGACGGAGGAGTTCACAGCCATATAACTCATATTTTTGGCACTATTGAAATGGCAAAGAAATTTGGATTAAAGAAAGTATATATTCATCCATTCTTAGATGGTAGAGATACACCACCTGAATCAGCAGCAGATTTTATGCAGCAGTTAGTTGATAAGATGGCAGAAATCGGAGTTGGAGAAGTTGCAACAATTTCAGGACGTTATTGGGCAATGGACAGAGATAACAACTGGGACAGAGAAGAAAAGGCATATCTTGCAATGACTAAGGGTGAAGGAGTAAAAGAAACTGATCCTGTAGAAGCAGTAAAGAATTCTTATGCAAATGGAAAGACAGACGAGTTTATGCTTCCAACAGTTATTGAAAAAGATGGAGCGCCTGTTGCAACAATTAAGGATGGAGATTCAATTATATTCTGTAACTTCCGTCCTGACAGAGCACGTCAGATAACAAGAGCATTCTGTGCTGACGATTTTAACGGATTTGACAGAGAAAAGAAGCTTGACGTAGTTATGGTTTGCTTTACAGAATATGATGTAACAATTCCTAATAAATTAGTTGCATTTAAGAAGGTTGAAGTTAAGAATACATTCGGAGAATATTTAGCTGCAAATCACTTAAAGCAGGCAAGAATTGCTGAAACAGAAAAATATGCTCATGTAACCTTCTTCTTCAATGGTGGTGTTGAAGAACCAAATGAAGGAGAAGACAGAATACTTGTTGATTCTCCTAAATATGTTCCAACATATGACAAGAAACCTAGAATGAGTGCTTACACTGTTTGTGATGAAGTATGTAAGGCAATTACAAGTGGAAAATATGATGTTATCATTACAAATTTTGCAAACCCTGATATGGTTGGTCATACAGGTGTTGTAGACGCAGCAGTAAAGGCTATTGAAGTAATAGATGAGTGTGTTGGTGAAGTTGTAGAATTTATAAAGGAAGTTGACGGACAGTTATTCATCTGTGCAGATCATGGTAATGCAGAACAGTTAATTGATTATGAAACAGGTGAGCCATATACAGCTCATACAACTAACCCGGTACCATTTATTTTAGTAAATGCAGACCCTAAATATGGTTTAAGAGAAGGTGGTGTGTTGGCAGACATAGTTCCAACTCTTATTGAACTTATGGGAATGAAGCAGCCGGAAGAAATGACAGGAAAGTCACTTCTTATTGAAAAATAAATTTGACAGTATAGTGTGGCAGGGGTTCTTTGCCACACTATTTTTTTATAAAAGGAAAATATGAAAAAACGAAGAATAAAAAAGAGTTATAAAAAATATCATTCCGTGTATCATAGGGCAAGGCGCCTAAATGTAAAAAGAATAGCAATATGTGCTGTAGCGTTTGTCTGTATTCTAGGATTGATTGTGTATGGTGCAGTGTCACTCATAAGAAACAATTCTAAAGATGTGCAGGTAGCGGCAGGCAGCAAAAATGTAAAGGTTAGCGTATCAGCACAGGAAAATGAGACAAAAACGGAAAACAACAAAAAGATAAATAATAATGTCAAACCTGAAATTGTATCAATTATTGTAGTAGGAGACAATCTGGTAAGTGATTCGGTTCTGTATACAGCCCAAAGAAACGGTGGTGGAAAATATGATTTTTCATCAGTGTTTGAGAAGATGAAACCGGACTTCAAAAAAGCTGATATTGCAATAATAAATCAGGAAACAATGCTCGGAGGGAAAAAATTTCCTTATCAGGGATTTCCACTGTTTAACACTCCCAACTCAATGGGGGATGCTGTTATTGATGCAGGATTTGATATAGTTCAATGTGCATCAAATCATTCCATGGACACAAAGGTTGAGGGAATGCAGCATGCAATTAAATATTGGAAGAAACACAAGAACGAAATAATGATGGTAGGACTTAATGAAAATGAAAAGGAATACAATAGTATTCCGATTTATGAATGTAAGGGAATTAAGTTCGCAGTATTAAATTATGCATATGGACTAAATGGATTTACGGTTCCTGATGAATATAGTTATATTGTTAATTTAATGGATAAGAATCACTGGGACAAGGTCAAAAGTGATATAGAAAGAGCTGAAAAAGAGGCTGATTTTACTATTGTTTTGCCACATTGGGGCCAGGAATATGTGCAACCTGATCCTACAAAAGAACAGGTTAAATGGGCGAAAATGATGACAGAGACAGGAGCCGATTTAATTATTGGAACTCATCCCCATGTAGTAGAAAAGATTCAATGGATAAATGCAGATAACGGCAATAAATCCCTATGCTATTATTCATTAGGAAATTATACATCAGGGCAGCAGAAATGGGAGACATTGCTTGGCGGAATGGCAACATTGAAGGTAAGAAAAGACAACAGTGGCACATATATAGTAAAGAAAAGTGCAGGAGTTGTTCCGACAATAAACCATTATGTCTGGGGTAAAGCAGCGAATGTTGTAAGAAAACAATATACATACAGGTTGACGGATTATTCAGATGAAATGCTTAGGAGTCATAGCATTCAGTGGTATGACCCGGTGAAATATTCAGATTACAAAGAGCTTGCAAAAGAAGTTTTTAGTAAGTGGATAAAAAAATAAATATAAGGATAAAAACCTCCAATATGTACAAAATAAATAAAAAGTGCATTAGGAGGTTTTTTATGTATAAATATCTGAAAATAGTAAACGTTGTGGGAAGAGAAGTGTTAGATTCAAGAGGAAATCCTACTGTTGAGGCAGAAGTTACAGTAAAAGTTGATGGAAAAGCAGGAGAATTATTTACAGGTAGTGCAATAGTTCCATCGGGAGCCTCTACAGGAAAGTTTGAAGCAGTTGAGTTAAGAGATAAAGAGAAAAGATATAACGGAAAAGGTGTAAGTAAGGCTGTCTTTAACATTAATGAAGAAATATATCCCGCTTTAGAAGGGATGAACGCATTAAAACAGTCAAAAGTAGACGCAGTGATGCTGAAACTTGACAAAACAGATAATAAGGAAAAACTGGGGGCTAATGCAATTCTTGCAGTGTCAATGGCAGCAATGAAGGCATGTGCTAAAGCTTTAAATGTGCCATTATTCCAATATGTAGGAGGAATATGTGCAAACAAAATGCCAATTCCAATGATGAATATTCTAAATGGTGGAGCTCATGCATCAAACAATGTAGATGTTCAGGAATTTATGATATTGCCTGTTGGAGCATGCTGTTTTAAGGAAGGAATCAGATGGTGTGCGGAAGTATATGAAGAACTGAAAAAATTATTAAAAGACAGACATTTGTCAATTGCAGTTGGAGACGAAGGTGGTTTTGCACCAAATCTGGAAAGTGAAAAAGATGTTTTGGATACCATTGTTGAAGCAATAGAGAAGGCAGGATACAAACCGGGAGATGACTTTAAAATATCTCTTGATGTGGCAGCATCTGAATGGAAGTCAGATAAAAAGGGAATGTACGTCCTGCCAAAGAAAAACAAAGAGATGTCATCTGAAGAACTTATTGAAATGTGGGAAGAAATAACGGAAAAATATCCTATTTTTTCAATAGAAGATCCTTTGGATGAAGAGGATTGGGAAGGCTGGAAGAAAATAACAGAGAGACTTGGTGAGAAAATAAGACTTGTAGGAGATGATTTATTTGTTACAAATGTAGAGCGTTTAAAGAAAGGGTTAGATAACGAAATTGCAAATGCAATATTAATTAAGCCTAATCAGATTGGCTCAATTAGTGAAACAATAAATGCAGTGCAAATGGCTCAGAATAAAGGATATATTGCCATAATGTCCCATCGTTCAGGTGAAAGTGAGGACACGACAATTGCAGATCTGGCGGTGGCATTGAATACAGGATATATAAAAACAGGGGCCCCTTGCAGAGCTGAGCGAACGGCAAAATACAATCAGCTTATAAGGATAGCAGAGATTGTGGAAAAAAAGGAAAAGTAGAAGCCTGACAATTGGACTGAAATTAAAAAAAATTCCCTTGATTTTACATCTCCATTATGTTAATATGGTTAATGTTTGATACGAAAAATGCCAGGGGAGCAGTGGGCTTCCTTAGAACATAGATTTAGGAGGTGCAAAAGAAATGTCAATTCTTAGAGTATTAACAGTTATATTTATGATTATATGTTTTATATTAACAGTAGTAATCTTACTTCAGGAAGGAAAGCAGGCCGGACTTACAGGTGCGATTAGTGGTGCGGCAGAATCATATTGGGGAAAGAACAAAGGACGTTCAATGGAAGGTAAACTTGAGAAAGCAACAAAGGTTTGCGTAGTTTTATTCTTTGTAATTTCAGTAATACTTAATATGGGCTTTATCAAATATTAAGAATTTAATTTTGACTAATGAAGGTGTAGGTTACTACACCTTTTTTCTATGTTATGAGAAAATATTAAAAGTGAATGTAGATTTATTAAAAAGAGGTGGAGCCTTTTAGGAGAAAAATATGAATTTAGAAGAAAGAAAGAAAATTATTATGGATATAATGAAGGACAAGCATTATACTCCAATGAAGTTTAAAGAATTAGCAATTTTGCTTAACGTAAAAAAAGAAGATAGAAAGGACCTCGATTTTGTTTTATCGGAATTAATGGATGAAGGAAAGATTATGCTTTCCAAACGGGGAAAGTATAGCATTCCAAAAGAACAGTACGTTGAGGGAATATTTATTGGTAATGAGAGAGGCTTTGGATTTGTTGAGACAGACAGTGAAGAGGAAGATTATTTTATACCTGAATCAGATGTAAATGGTGCGTTCCACCATGACAAAGTATTGATTGCCGTAAATCCAACCAGAACAGGAAAGAGAAAGGAAGGCCGTGTAATAAAAGTTCTGTCCCATGAAATAACAGAGGTTGTAGGTTTTTTCCAAAAGAATAAATCATTTGGATATGTACTTCCTGATAACAAAAAAATAAGCAGTGACATATATGTTGCAGGTAAAGATGCATTGGGAGCAGTGCAGGGACATAAAGTAGTTGTAAAACTTACGAATTATGGAACAAAGGACAGAAAACCGGAAGGAAAAATTATTGAAATATTAGGGCATGCAAATGATCCGGGTGTAGATATAATGTCTATTGTAAAAGAATATGATATCCCGGCAAAATTTCCACCAGAGGTTATGGAACAGGTTTCAGGTATCGAAAATGAAGTAAGTGAAGCGGAAAAAGAAGGCAGGCTGGATATAAGAGACTGGCAGACCGTAACGATTGACGGAGAAGAGGCAAAAGATTTAGACGATGCCATTACATTGTCAAAGGATAATGGAATATATACCCTTGGGGTACACATAGCAGATGTATCCCATTATGTTAAGGAAAACTCACCTCTTGATAAAGAGGCGGTAAAGCGTGGAACAAGTGTTTATCTTGTAGACAGGGTTATACCTATGCTCCCTCATAAATTATCAAACGGTATCTGTTCCCTAAATCAGGGAGAGAACAGACTGGCTCTTAGCTGTATTATGAAAATAAATGAAAAGGGAACAATTGTTGACCATCAGGTGGTTGAGACACTTATCAATGTTGACAGGAGAATGACTTATACAGCTGTAAATGAAATCGTAACAAACAAAAACCCGGAAGTAATGGCTGAGTACAGTGAGTTTGTGGATATGTTTAATATGATGGCTAAACTGTCAAAAATTTTGAGGGAAAGGAGATACGGAAGAGGAGCCATTGACTTTGATTTCCCTGAATGTAAGATTAAACTTGATGAAAAGGGATATCCTATATCAATTGAACCTTATGACAGAAATGCGGCAACGAAAATAATAGAAGATTTTATGCTGGCGGCAAATGAAACCATAGCAGAGTATTTTTATTGGCAGCAGGTACCCTTCGTATACAGAAATCATGACAAACCGGATGAAGACAGGATGAAGGCTTTGGCTACATTTATAACAAATCTTGGATATTCAATAAAAATATCTAAAGACGAGGTTCATCCAAAGGAAATTCAAAAACTTCTTTCTAAAATTGAAGGAACTCCGGAGGAGGCAATGATTAGCAGAATTACTCTTCGTTCCATGAAAAGGGCAGAATACACTCCTGAGTGTAATGGACATTTTGGATTGGCGGCAAAGTATTATACACATTTTACATCTCCAATCAGACGTTATCCGGACTTGCAGATACATCGAATTATAAAGGATTGTATTAACGGAAGAATGACAGAAAAATATAAGGAACACTACAAGTCTATTCTTCCTCAGATAACAAAGGATTGCAGTGTTTTTGAGAGACGTGCGGATGATGCAGAACGTGATACGGAGAAACTGAAAAAAACAGAGTATATGAGAAGCCGCATCGGCGAAGAATATGTTGGTGTAGTTTCGGGTGTTACATCCTTTGGTGTGTATGTGGAACTTCCTAATACGGTGGAAGGGTTGGTACATGTAAGCACAATGGCTGATGATCATTATATTTATGATGAAAATACTTACTCAATGACCGGTGAAAGAACTAAAAAAACTTATAAACTGGGTCAGGTAGTGAAAATAAGAGTCGAAGGTGCAGATAAGATATCTAGAACAATTGATTTTAGTATGTTACAATGAAAAAGTCTGAATAGGAAATTAAAGGAAAGGAATAAACATGGCTTCAGAAAAATTAATTGCAAGTAATAAAAAAGCAAGACATGATTATTTTATAGAAGATACTTATGAAGCAGGAATTGTGTTGCATGGTACGGAGGTGAAATCCCTTCGAGCAGGCCATTGCAGTATAAAGGAATCTTTCGTGAGGGTAGATAACGGTGAGGTTATTATTTATGGAATGCATATTAACCCTTACGAAAAAGGAAACATATTTAATAAGGATCCTTTGAGACCAAAAAAATTAATGCTTCATAAATATGAAATAAATAAACTTATAGGAAAACTCAATGAAAAAGGTCTAACCCTTGTACCTCTCAGGGTTTATTTTAAGGGAAGCCTTGTAAAGGTTGAGATAGGTCTTGCTCGTGGTAAAAAATTATATGACAAGCGTGACGACATAAGAAAGCGTGATCTGAAACGTGAGCATGAGAGAGACTATAAGATAAAAATGCGATAATTAATATTGACAAGGAGGAAATAAAATGTACACAGAATCATTAGTTAAATTGGGAAAGGTGCGTTCAGAAATCAGAGAAATTTTTGAATATGGCAACAAGAGAAAGGCAGAGATTGGAGCGGATAAGGTTTTTGATTTTAGTATAGGAAACCCAAGTGTTCCGGCACCAAAAAGCGTGGACAATGCAATTATTGATTTAGTAGAAAATTTTGATTCGGTTGCACTTCACGGATATACATCAGCACAGGGGGATGGAAAGGTGCGTGAAACAATTGCCAATTATGTAAATAAAAGATTTGGTACGGATATTACCGCAAATAATATTTACATGACATGCGGTGCGGCAGCATCACTTACAATTGTTATGAATGCGATTATGCAAAAAGATGATGAGTGTATAGTATTTACTCCATATTTCCCAGAGTATGGTGTATTTCTTGAGAGAACAGGAGCAAAGCTTGTAGCTGTTGATTCAGAAGAAAAGACTTTCCAGATAGACATTGATAAATTTGAAAAGGCTATTACAGAAAAAACAAAAGCAGTTATTATTAACTCTCCAAACAACCCTTCAGGTGTAGTTTATACTGTGGAAACAATTGAAAAAATGTGTAAGGTTTTAAATGATAAGCAGGAAGAATACGGACATCCTATTTTCCTTATTACAGATGAACCATACAGAGAATTAGTTTATGATGATACGGAAGTGCCATATATGATTAATTATTATGATAATACATTTGTATGTTATTCATATAGTAAGGCATTATCACTTCCGGGAGAAAGAATCGGATATATTGTGGTTTCACCGAAGATGGTTGATGAGGCTGACGCTTATGCAGCAGTCTGTGGTGCAGGAAGAGCCCTTGGATATGTATGTGCACCAAGTCTTTATCAGAGAGTAATCGAGAGGTGTATTGACGAAACAGCAGATATATCAATTTATAAGACAAACAGAGATTTACTTTACAATGCATTGACAGAAATGGGATATGAATGTGTATATCCAGATGGAGCATTTTATCTCTTTGTAAAGGCAATGTGCGAGGATGCTCATGAATTTTGTGAGAAGGCGAAGGATTATGAATTATTGTTAGTGCCTGCTGACAGCTTTGGAACACCGGGATATGTAAGAGTATCTTACTGCGTACAGACAAAACAGATAGAAGATGCACTTCCTGCATTTGAGGCACTTGCAAAGAATTATAAATAAGAAACAGGTGATTTTATGAGTGATCAGTATAGTTGTGAATTTTGCAGTAACTATGTTTATGATGAGGAATATGAAGAGTATGGCTGTGTAGTTAACATGGACGAGGATGACCTTGCCATGCTTATGCAGTTTAAGAGAGCTACATGCCCGTATTTCTCTTATGGTGATGAATATAGAATTGCAAGAAAACAGTAGGAACATATATGAGAGAAGAACAATACATAAAAATGATTGGGTGGATCAGAAAACATCCAAAATGTGAAATGTGTATTAAAGCGGTTAATTTATTATCAACAATTGGTGTGTATTGGTTATTTTTATTTAATATCATTTTTATGGAACTTATTATGAACAAAAATAAGGTGGTGTACAAATCATTAATAGTAGCCGGAATTTCTTTTGTTTTTGTGAGCTTAGTAAGAAAAATGATAAATGCAGACAGACCATACACGAAATATGATTTTGTGCCGTTAATCGAAAAAAATAAAACAGGAGAATCTATGCCAAGCAGGCATGTATTTTCTGCGTTTGTAATTGGAGTGACAGTGATTCCCATTAATACAATAATTTCTGTTGTGTGCATTATTTGCGGTGTATTTATTGCCATAACAAGAGTTGCTCTGGGGGTTCATTTCATCAGGGATGTCATTGCAGGAGCTTTAATAGGAATTATCTGTGGAATAATAGTATTATTTGTTTAGGAGAAGATTTGATATGTCTACAAAGAATAAATTTGTCAGGGATATGAGAGAAGGTACGCCGTGGAAATTGCTTTTACAGTTTGCAGTACCGCTGTTTATTGGAAACATTTTCCAGCAGTTATACAATATGGTGGACTCGGTAATTGTAGGTAATTTTGTTAGCACAAACGCACTGGGAGCCATAGGAACAACCAATTCACTTACGTTTTTCTTTTTCTCACTGGTAGGTGGATTATCCGTAGGAATAGGAATAATAGTAGCACAGTTTTTTGGAGCTTCAGATGAAGAAAAGGTGCGAGAAGTAATCGGTAATGCAGTATGGATAATTGCAATAGGAACTGTCGTAATGGCAATTATAGGATTTTTTGCAGCAAGACCTTTATTGGTATTGCTCAGGACGGACCCTATTATTTTAAATGATGCCGTAAATTACTTAAAGGTAACATCCCTTGGAATCTGTTGTATTGGTTTGTACAACGGAGTGTCAGGAATACTCAGGGCGCTGGGAGACAGCAAGACACCGTTAATCTTTTTGATAGTGGCAAGTATTACAAACGTAATTCTTGATTTGATTTTTGTACTGGTATTTGGATGGGGCGTAGTAGGAGCGGCAGTAGCCACTGCCTTTTCACAATTTTTATCAGCAATTTCATGTATTATATACGCATATAAAACAAACACTTATTTCAAGTTGAAAAAAAGTGATTTCAGACCAAGAATGAAGATTGTGAAAAAGACTTTGAGACTTGGAATACCGGTAGCATTGCAGAATTCGCTGATTGCCATTTCACTTATAGTTTTACAGGCAATAGTAAACAGTTATGGAGCAGATTTTACTACTGCGTTTACTGTTGTATCGAGAATAGAAACACTTGTGCAGCAGCCATTTATGTCAATAGGTGCAGCAGTTTCTACATTTACGGGGCAGAATCTTGGAGCCGGAAATATCAAAAGAGTTATCAAAGGTTTCAATTCAGCCAATGTTATTAATGCGATATTTGTGGCAGTAATAATGCTGTTATTCTGGATTTTTACACCACAGATTGTGTCAATTTTCGGACGAAATGAAAAGGTGCTTGGAATTGCAGTAGACGGTTTGAGAATTACATGTTGTTTCTACATATTCTTAGGCACAATTTATACTACCCGAAATGTATTAAATGGTGCAGGAGATGCAATGTTTTCGTTATTTACGGGTATAGTAGAGTGTATAGGACGAGTAGGTTTTGCATATCCTCTTACATTGATTCCTTTTATGGGAAGTTATGGGGTATTTTATGCAACAGGTATTACATGGTTACTTAACGGACTGTTCAGTCTTGTAAGATATAAACATGGAAAATGGAAAACAATCCACTTAGTAAAAAATACATCTGCTGAAGGTGAAGACAACTAGGTGTGACCAAAATCGGAGGTAGATATATGTATGAAACAAAAGAAGAATTAGAAAAAGTTATTCTTGTAGCGGTGACTACGGGAGATGAAGATAATGCAGAAGAATCATTAGATGAATTAGAGGAATTGGTATCTACCGCAGGAGCCGTAGTGGCAGGCAGAATGATTCAGAACTTAGAACATATAAATAATGCAACCTATATTGGTTCGGGAAAAGTAAAGGAACTAAAGGATCTTATATGGGAGATGGAAGCCGATGCAGTTATCTGTGATGATGAATTGACACCGGCACAGTACAAAAATCTGGAAGATGAGCTGGATGTTAAAGTAATGGACAGAACGTTGATTATACTTGACATTTTTGCAAAAAGGGCAAAAACTGCAGAAGGAAAAATTCAGGTAGAACTGGCTCAGCTCAGATATCGCTCCACCAGACTTATAGGAATGAGAAATCTTTCACGACAGGGTGGTGGTATTGGAACAAGAGGTCCCGGAGAAAAGAAGCTGGAAGTAGACAGACGTGTTATACGAAACAGAATTGCCCAGTTAAGAGAACAGGTGGGAGAACTTGAAAATCACCGTCAGGTTACAAGGTCTAAAAGACAGGATAATCCTGTTCCTGTAGTGGCGATAGTAGGATACACAAATGCCGGAAAGTCAACATTACTAAATACTCTTACGGATGCAAGTGTATTGGAAGAGGACAAGCTTTTTGCAACTCTTGATCCAACTACAAGAAATTATAAATTACCTGATGGACAGGAAGTACTTCTTACAGATACAGTAGGGTTTATAAGAAAACTTCCGCATCATTTGATTGATGCTTTTAAAAGCACATTGGAAGAGGCAAAATACTCGGACATTATTATTCATGTTGTTGACGCTTCTAATGAATCAATGGATAAAAACATGCATGCCGTATATGAAACGTTAAAGAAACTGGATGTTAAGGACAAGATTGTTATAACAGTATTTAATAAGCTGGACAAATTAGAAGACAAACCAATTCTTAGTGACTTTAACGCGGACTATGTTGTAAATGCGGCAATAAAGAAAAAAGCAGGTCTGGATGACATTAATGAAGCTTTAGAGAAGGCATTGAAATCAATGCGTGTTACTGTTGAAAAGGTTCTTGATTATGCGGATGCCAGAAAAGTAGGGCTTATTAGAAAATATGGGCAGATTATCAGTGAAGAATACAAGGAAGACGGAATACACATAAAAGCTTACGTGCCGGCACAAATGGTAGGAAAACTGTAAGAGAAATTTGTGATGAAAGTACACATAATGTCAGATGATGTTGACAAATTAAAAACTGAGTCATAAATGTAGTGTGTGGTGTAGAGCTGTAAAAAAACTCCCCTAAAAGGAAAAATGAATATTTTTGACATTAAGGAGATAGTTTTGGAATTTGAAATTATTGGTAAAGAAAATATAGCAACAAGAAGTGTTTATCATATTGAAGAAGAAAGCCTGATGACATATGGAGGGAAACAAGAGACTAGTTTATGTATAGAAAATACATATTTGACTATAGATATTGATATTGACACGGGTTTGGTTGTGGGAATATCTGGTTTTTTAGGTGATTTGAAAAAAAATTCGTCTACAGAAATATCAGATTTTACATTCAAAAAAGGAATGTTGATTTATAAAAGTACTATGCACTTGGAAAAAGGTATAGGATATGATATCGGATATAAGGGAAAAATTCTTTTTGATAAAACTAAGAGAGTAATCGTCATATTAATAGAAAATCAACCTCGAAGTGGAGAGTGGTTTTGTGTGACAACTAATATATCTGTGTTATTAAATTTGGGAAAATTGTGTGAAATTAGAATAAAAATTTAAAGGAAGAATTAGTTTGAAAAAAATATATTTAGTTTTTATTATCAATCTATTATTGTTAGATATCGTTTTTTTAGGAGACTTTTTTTACAGCCACTTGTTTTACAAGGGAAAATGATTTACTTAAAGAAAAAAGGGGAGAATATGAATCATAATAAGAAACGTTTATGTATAATCTCATTGTTACTAATGGGGTTATTTTTTTGCTGTAGAATGGAACAGGTCAATGCTAAAAACAAAGTTGTAACACCAAAAATAATAAAGAAAATTTATCAGAGGGTGTAGTATGATTACGATGACGATAAAGGAAACAAAATAACAAGTATTTAGTGACAAGGGTAAGAGTA
Source organism: uncultured Eubacterium sp. (assembly GCA_900548465.1). Lineage (GTDB taxonomy): Bacteria > Bacillota > Clostridia > Lachnospirales > Lachnospiraceae > Eubacterium_G. The sequence goes on along the minus strand of URKY01000009.1, from coordinate 22,216 downwards.
AAAATACGAAGGAGATAGGAGCTGTTACAGGTCTTGAAGCGTTAAATCTTACTGCAGTTGTAAAATTATCTTTGACGGGTGATGGTTAGTATGAATTGGTAGAAGTAGCGGACAGATGGTATTGTGGAACTTCTAATGCATACGGTCTGGTACTCTAAGTATAGTTCGTTGAAACACAAGTCCCGGTTATCACAAAATAATTTCATAATAATACCAACAAAAATAGTTTGACTTTATAGTTGAAGTATGTTATATTTTCATTGTTTAGCGTGGTAAAGCGGTAGCATATGAAAATGTAAAGAGGGAGAACAATTATTATGAAGAAGAAAATAGCATTATTATTGGCAGTAGCAATGGTTGCAACTATGGGACTTGCAGGATGTGGAAACAGCAAAAAAGACACTAAATCAGACAGTAAAGTTTACGCTGTAGAAGCAGGTTCGGCAGGAGAGGAAGCAGCTAAGCAGAATAAATGGAAAACTAATTCAGTTTCTTCACAGGCAGATGCATTGATGGAAGTAAAATCAGGAACATCTGATGCAGCTATTATTGACTTGCTTATGGCAGGAGCAATGATTGGAGAAGGAACAAGTTATCCTAACCTTAAATACACAGATAAGCTTACAACAGAAGAATATGGTGTTGGTTGTAGAAAAGGTTCTGACCTTGCATCATACATAAACAGCTTCTTTGCAGATACATATAAATCAGGCGAAATGAAGGACATAGCAAAGAAATATGGAGTTCAGGAAGCTATTTTAGAGCAGAAGGATTCAAAATATGAAGCAGCTAAGAAAGACAGTGATGTTGAATACATTAAGAAAAAAGGTAATTTAGTTGTTGGTATAACAGAATTTGAGCCAATGGATTACAAGGACAAGGACGGTAATTGGATTGGTTTTGACGCTGATATGGCATCTCTTCTTGCAAAGAAACTTGGTGTTAAAGTTAAGTTTGTAGTTGTTGACTGGGATACGAAGGCAATGGAACTTGAATCAAAGAACATTGACATTGTTTGGAATGGCATGACTTTAACAAACGAAGTTAAAAATGCTATGGAATGTACAAATGCTTATTGTAATAATGCACAGGTAGTTGTAGTTCCATCAAAATAGTATTGCATAATTAATTTTTTATATTATGATAGTAAAGGCAGGGAGATTAATGCTCTCTGCCTTATGTTACTAAAAAGAAAAAGGAGACATTTATATGTTTTGGGATGTAACACAGTCGCTTTTAAGCGGACTTGGAACAACAGTGGAAATATTTATTTTTACATTGCTGTTCTCATTACCACTGGGGCTTGTTATAGCCTTCGGGGCAAAGAGTAAACTTAGAGGATTAAGATACATAATTCAGGTGTTTGTATGGATAATAAGAGGAACACCCCTTATGCTTCAGTTAATTATTATTTTCTATGGCCCGGGATTGTGGCTGGGACATAATATATGGAGTGGAGATGAAACCGGAAGAATTACAGCTACTGTAGTTGCATTTACAATTAACTACGCATGTTATTTTTCTGTTATTTTTAGAGGTGGAATTGAAGGAGTACCTGTGGGACAGCGTGAGGCAGGACAGGTTCTTGGTATGACTAAGTCACAAATATTCTTTAAAATAACTCTTCTCCAGATGATAAAGAGAATTGTTCCACCAATGTCAAATGAAATAATTACATTAGTAAAAGATACTTCATTGGCAAGAATTATTGCTGCATACGAACTTACATTTACAGGTTTTGCGTTTATGAAATCTGACGGAATTACATGGCCGCTATTTTACACGGCAGTGTTCTACCTAATTTTTGTAGGGGTTCTTACATTGTTATTTAATTACATAGAAAAAAAATTAGATTATTTTAGATAAGGAGGTGCACTGAATGTCAATTTTGGAAGTTAATAATATTGAAAAGCATTATGGTAGCACCAAGGTTCTTAAGGATATTAGTTTCGAGTTGGAAGAAGGACAGACCCTTGCCATTATCGGTTCGTCAGGTTCAGGAAAGACAACCCTTCTCAGATGTCTTAATTTTCTGGAGACTCCAAACTCAGGAAGCATAATAGTAAACAATGAAGTGCTGTTTGATGCAAATAAGTCATTTTCAAAAAAGGATAAGGATTTAAGAAAGAAGCGTTTACATTTCGGAATGGTTTTTCAGTCATTTAATCTTTTCCCACAGTATACAGCTTTGGAAAATGTTACTTTGGCAGAAAGACTTTTAGCACAGGAAAAAGAAGACTTTAAGCAGAATAAAAAAGAAATATTGGCTGAAATAGATGAACATGGTAAAAAGCTGTTGGCAAGAATGGGACTTGCAGATAGAATGGATCATTATCCACATCAACTATCAGGAGGGCAACAGCAGCGTGTTGCCATAGCAAGAGCTTTGGCATTGCAACCGGATATTTTATGTTTTGACGAGCCTACATCAGCCCTTGATCCTGAACTTACAGGGGAGGTACTCAAGGTTATCAAAAGTCTTGCGGAAGAAAAGACTACTATGATAATAGTAACTCATGAAATGGCATTTGCCAGAGATGTGGCAGATACTGTTGTATTTATGGATCAGGGTGTTATTGTGGAGCAGGGTGATGCAAAGCAGGTAATTGAAAATCCTAAGGAAGAGAGAACTAAGCAGTTCTTATCAAGATACAGCCAGAGTTAGAAAAAGACCGGTTAATGCTAAAAATTTAATATTTAATAATCATTTTAAAAATGTTATACTTATTTACAATGAAAAATGGAGATTGGTATAACATTTTTTTTGAGTAAATTTAATCATTAGGAGGAATAGATGAGTTACGCAGATAAGGTTTTCGTAAATATGTGTCGTGACATTTTGGACAATGGAACCGACACTAAAGGAGAGAAAGTAAGAGCCAAGTGGGATGATGGCTCTTATGCATACACTATCAAAAAATTCGGTGTGGTTAACAGATATGACTTGAAAAAGGAATTTCCGGCAATTACATTGAGAAAGACAGGTTTTAAAAACTGTGTTGATGAACTTTTGTGGATTTGGCAGAAAAAATCCAACAATGTTAATGATTTAAACAGCCATATATGGGATGCATGGGCGGATGAAACAGGTTCTATCGGAAAGGCCTACGGATATCAGATGGGTGTAAAACATCATTATCCGGAAGGTGACATGGATCAGGTAGACAGAGTTCTCTATGATTTGAAGAACAATCCTTACAGCAGAAGAATTATGACTAATATTTATGTTCATCAGGATTTGTCAGAAATGAATCTTTACCCCTGCGCATACAGCATGACTTTTAATGTTACTAAGAATAAAGAAACAGGCAGACTTGTATTGAATGCTATTTTAAATCAGCGTTCACAGGATGTTCTGACAGCTAATAATTGGAATGTCTGTCAGTATGCAGCATTGGTTCATATGTTTGCACAGGTAAGTGATATGGAAGTAGGGGAGTTTGTACATGTTATTGCAGACGCTCATATTTATGATAAGCATGTTGATTTGGTCGAGGAACTTATTTCAAGAGAACAGCATCCAGCACCGAAGCTTTGGATTAATCCGGAAATAAAGAATTTCTATGATTTTACAGTGGATGATATTAAATTAACAGATTACGAATATGGTCCGCAAATCAAAATTCCTGTAGCGGTATAACGATGTTTTTTGAAGCAGGTTGATTAACAAAATAATTATATGAGAGGAGAATCCTATATATAGGGTGAAAAGGAAAATATGAATTTAATAGTTGCAGTTGATAAGAATTGGGCAATCGGATACAAAAATGATTTACTTGTAAGTATTCCTGATGATATGAAATATTTTAGAGAGCATACTACAGGAAAGGTATGTATCATGGGAAAGAATACTTTGGAAAGTTTTCCGGGAGGCAGACCATTAAAGAACAGAGTAAATATTGTTATTGCTTTGGAAAAAAGCTACAAAGTAGATGGAGCAACAGTAGTGTACTCCATAGAGGAAGCATTGGAAGAGGCAAAAAAATACAACACGGAGGATGTGTATGTACTTGGTGGCGGAAGTATTTACAAACAGATGCTTCAGTATTGCGATACAGCATATATAACATACGTTGACCATGAGTATGCGGCAGATACATTTATCCCTAATCTTGACGAAATGCAGGATGAATGGAAAATGGTAGAAGAAGGAGAAGAAAACACATACTTTGATTTAGAATATTTCTTTAGAGTTTATAAGAGAATAAAATAATAGGGATGTTTATAAAGATTTGAAGCAAATTTTACAATTTTCTGCATACAATATATAGATTAAATATGTATGGTAATTTTATGCTTATTAAAATGCAGGTAGATTCGGGAGATATAGGAGAGTTGCAGGTTAATGTTGTTGACAGCAACAATATTCCTATCAAAGATGCAAGGGTAATAATAAGACGTCCAAGACAGATTGGCGATGAACAGCAGAACCAGATGCAGCAAATCGAAGAATTGAATACGGATGCTTCAGGACAGACTCAGGCGGTGGATTTGAATACTCCGCCATTGGCATACAGCCTGGATGAAAATAATGATATTCAACCCTACGCGAATTATGATGTTGAGGTGGACGCACCGGGATATGAAACAGAAAATATAGAGAATGTTGAAATCCTGGCAAAGGAGCTGGCAATTCAAAATGTAAAGATGCGCCAGGTGGAAGGAAATGAACAGGAAAATATTAACATACCTCCCCACACTTTATATTATGAATATCCGGCAAAAATCCCTGAGGATGACATAAAGGATGTAAGCGAACCGGGCGAAATTGTCTTAAGTCGTGTTGTGATACCGGAATATGTGGTTGTACATGATGGAACACCTTCCAGTAATGCAAGAGATTATTATGTAACTTACAAAGATTACATTAAAAATGTTGCATCATCAGAAATTTATGCAACCTGGCCCCAGGCGACTTTAGAGGCTAATATTCTGGCAATAATGTCGTTTACATTGAATAGGGTTTATACTGAATGGTACAGGAACAAAGGAAAAGATTTTACTATTACATCATCTACGGCCTATGATCAGAAATGGATTAATGGAAGGAATATTTTTGAATCTATAAGTCTGGTGGTAGACAATATTTTTGATCAGTATCTTTCGCTTCCGGGAGTTAGACAACCGATTCTAACGCAATATTGTGACGGAAGAAGGGTAACATGTCCTAACTGGTTAAGTCAGTGGGGGTCCTGCAATTTAGGTGAACAGGGATATTCAACATTGGAAATCATTAGAAATTATTATGGTGATGAAATGTACATCAATACAGCCGAACAAATATCCGGAATTCCGGCATCCTGGCCCGGCTATAATTTAGATATAGGTGCCAGCGGACAAAAGGTACAACAGATGCAGGAGCAGCTTGATACAATAGCAAATGTATATACAAATATTCCAAGAGTTACGGCAGACGGAATATATGGCGAAGGAACGCAGGCCTCAGTTAAGGCTTTTCAGAAAATATTTGACCTGCCTCAGACAGGAATTGTTGATTTTGCTACGTGGTACAAAATTTCCCAGATATATGTTGGAATTACAAGAATTGCTGAAGGAATTCCACGATAAGGGAATTGATAGAAATATAAATAATGTAATAATTCATATGAACTGGCACGAATTAGTTATAGAACTAGTTGGTGCCAGTTTTTTGATGCATTATGAGCCGGTGGTAGTGTATTAGCGCCGGAAGTACGTGTGAGCAAGAAAATAAACAGGTATAATACACGTAGTATAACTAGCCGGAAGAATATTGGGGACGGAAGTACGTGTAAGCAAGAAAATAAACAAGCTAAATACACGTAATATAGCTAACCGAAAGAATATCGGGGACGGAAGTACGTGTAAGCAAGAGAAAAAACAAGTATAATACACGTACTAAAGCCAGCCAAAAAAGTATTGGGAGCGGAAGTACGTGGAAGCAAGAGAATAAACAAGCTTATTACACGTAGTAAAGCCAGTCAAAAAAGTATCGGGGACGGAAGTACGTGGAAGCAAGAGAAAAATTAGCAATTTTCACAATTTATTCCCCAAATATGTTGAAAGAAGAGTCGATTTTTGGTATAATCTATACAATTTGAGCAAAAATATTAAATCATTAACAAAACAAATGAAAGGAAACACATTTATGAACGCATTTCTAATCTTAGAAGATGGTACAGTCTTCAAAGGAAAATCTATTGGATCAACAAAAGAAATTATTTCGGAAATTGTATTTAACACATCAATGTGGGGATACTTAGAAGTCCTTACAGACCCTTCTTACGCGGGACAGGCAGTATGCATGACTTATCCGCTTCAGGGAAACTACGGTATATGCCATGAGGATATGGAATCACTTAAGCCTTGGCCTGATGCATATATAGTGCATGAGTTAAGCAGAATGCCAAGTAACTTCAGATGTGATGATACAATTCAAAACTTTTTGGAAGAAAACGATATTCCAGGAATTGAAGGAATTGATACAAGAGCCCTTACAAAGATTCTTCGTGAAAAAGGTACAATGAATGGAATGATTACAACTAATGAAAACTACAACCTTGATGAAGTACTTCCAAAGATAAAGGAATACACAGTTACAGGAGTTGTAAAAGCAGTTTCATGTAAGGAGAAGAAAGTTCTTAAGGGAGATGGCTTTGATGTTGCACTACTTGATATTGGTGCAAAGAACAATATTGCAAAATCCTTAAATAAGAGAGGATGTAATGTTACAGTTTATCCTTGTGATACTCCGGCAGAAGAAATTATTGCTGCAAATCCTGATGGTATTATGTTATCAAACGGACCCGGAGATCCAAAAGAGTGTGTTTATCAGATAGAACAGATTAGAAAGTTATATGATACAGATATTCCTATTTTTGCTATATGTCTTGGACATCAGTTAATGGCACTTGCCACAGGAGCTGATACAAAGAAAATGAAATATGGACATCGTGGTGGAAATCATCCGGTAAAAGATTTAGATTCAGGACATGTATATATTTCATCACAGAATCATGGATACATGGTTGATGGTGACACGGTAAATCCTGAAATAGCAAAGGTTGCATTCGTAAATGTTAATGACAAGACTGTAGAAGGTCTTAGATATAAAAATAAGAGCATTTTTACTGTTCAGTTCCATCCGGAGGCTTGCCCTGGACCACAGGATTCAGACAGACTGTTCGACGAATTTATTAATATGATGGAGGTGAAGAAGAATGCCTAGAGATTTAAGCATAAAGAAAGTTTTAGTTATAGGTTCAGGTCCTATTGTAATAGGGCAGGCAGCAGAGTTTGACTACGCAGGAACACAGGCGTGCCGTTCATTGAAAGAAGAAGGCATTGAAGTAGTTCTTTTAAATTCAAACCCGGCTACTATCATGACAGATAAAGATATTGCAGACGAAGTATATATTGAACCACTTACTGTTCCGGTATTAGAAAAGATTATTGAAAAAGAAAAACCGGACAGCATTCTTCCAACACTTGGAGGTCAGGCAGGACTTAACCTTGCAATGGAAATTGCAGAGACAGATTTCCTTGAAACACATAACTGCCGACTGATAGGAACAACATCAGAGACAATCAAAAAAGCAGAAGACAGACTTGAATTTAAGGAAACAATGGAAAAAATCGGTGAGCCTTGTGCACCGTCATTAGTTGTTGAAAATGTAGAAGATGCTATTGAATTTACTAATAAGATTGGCTACCCTGTAGTTCTTCGTCCTGCTTATACATTAGGAGGAAGCGGTGGTGGTATTGCTCACAATCAGGTAGAATTAGTTGAAATTCTTGAAAACGGATTAAGACTTAGCCGTGTAGGTCAGGTTTTAGTTGAGAGATGCATTGCAGGATGGAAAGAAGTAGAGTACGAAGTTATGCGTGACTCTGCCGGAAACTGCATTACAGTATGTAATATGGAAAATATTGATCCTGTTGGCGTTCATACAGGTGACAGTATTGTAGTTGCTCCTTCACAGACTTTAGGTGATAAGGAACATCAGATGCTTAGAACATCAGCTCTCAATATTATAAACGAATTAAACATTACAGGTGGATGTAACGTTCAGTACGCATTACACCCTGAAAGTTTTGAATATTGTGTAATCGAAGTTAACCCTCGTGTAAGCCGTTCATCAGCACTTGCTTCTAAGGCCACAGGCTATCCGATTGCAAAGGTTGCAGCAAAGATTGCATTAGGGTATACACTTTATGAAATCAAGAATGCAATTACGCAGAAAACATATGCAAGTTTTGAGCCAACTCTTGACTACTGCGTAGTTAAGATTCCAAGACTTCCATTTGATAAATTTATTACAGCCAGCAGAAAACTTACAACTCAGATGAAAGCTACCGGAGAAGTTATGAGTATTTGCAATAACTTTGAAGGGGCATTAATGAAGGCAATACGTTCATTGGAACAGCATGTAGAATGTCTTTTGGATTATGACTTTTCAGAACTTACGGATGACCAGTTAGAAGACCAGCTTCATGTGGTGGATGACAGAAGAATCTGGGTTATTGCAGAGGCGTTAAGACGTGGCGTAAGTTATGACCATATCCATGAAATAACAATGATTGATAAATGGTTTATTGATAAGCTCGCAATTATTGTGGAAATGGAAAATACTCTTAAGAATGAAAAGTTAACACCGGACATTTTAAGAGAAGCAAAGAGAATTGAATTTCCTGATACAGTAATAAGCAGACTTACTGGAATGCCACAGGGTGAAATTAAAAAGATGCGTTACGATAACAATATTGTAGCATCATACAAAATGGTAGATACATGTGCGGCAGAATTTGAAGCAGCTACACCATATTATTATTCTGTATACGGTGGAGAAAATGAAGCAACAGAAACAAACCCACCAAAGAAGGTATTAGTACTTGGTTCAGGACCTATACGTATTGGACAGGGTATTGAATTTGATTTCTGTTCAGTTCATTGTACATGGGCATTTAAAGAAGAAGGATATGAAACAATTATTGTAAATAACAACCCTGAAACTGTATCAACAGACTTTGATATAGCTGACAAGTTGTATTTCGAGCCACTTACTCCGGAAGATGTTGAAAACATTGTAAATATTGAAAAACCTGACGGAGCAGTAGTTCAGTTTGGTGGACAGACAGCCATTAAGCTTACGGAATCCCTTATGAAGATGGGAGTTCCAATTCTCGGTACTGATGCAGCAGATGTAGATGCAGCAGAAGATAGAGAATTATTTGATGAAATTCTTGAAAAATGCGGAATTCCAAGACCTACAGGCGGAACTGTATTTACAGCAGATGAAGCTAAAGAAGTAGCAAACAAACTTGGATATCCGGTATTAGTAAGACCTTCATACGTTCTTGGCGGACAGGGAATGCAGATTGCAACCTGTGACGAAGAAGTAGAAGAATTTATGGAAATTATTAACAGAATAGCACAGGATCACCCAATTCTTGTAGATAAATATCTTCAGGGTACAGAAGTTGAAGTTGATGCCATCTGCGATGGAACAGATATATTAATTCCTGGTGTAATGGAACATATTGAAAGAGCCGGAGTTCATTCAGGCGATAGTATTTCAGTATATCCTGCATACACATTGTCACAGGAAATAATTGATACAATTGAAGACTACACAAGAAAGCTTGCAATGTCACTTCATGTAAAGGGAATGATTAACATTCAGTTTATTGTATGTGACGGAAAAGTTTATGTAATTGAAGTAAACCCACGTTCATCAAGAACAGTTCCATACATTAGTAAGGTTACAGGTATTCCAATTGTTAATCTTGCAACTAAATGTATTATTGGAAAGACAATTAAAGAACAGGGTTATGAACCGGGATTACAGCCAAATGCAGATTACTATGCAATAAAGATGCCGGTATTCTCATTTGAAAAAATCCGTGGAGCTGAGACAAGTCTTGGACCTGAAATGAAGTCAACAGGTGAGTGTCTTGGTATTGCAAAGACATTTAATGAAGCGTTATATAAAGCTTTCTTAGGTGCAGGTGTAGTTTTACCAAAGCATAAAAAAGTTATTATTTCAGTAAAGGATGCTGATAAACAGGAAGTAGTTCCTCTTGCACAGCGTTTTGAAAAACTGGGATACGAAATCTATGCTACAAGAAGTACTGCAGAAATCTTAAGAGAAAATGGTGTTGATGCAATAAAGGTAAACAAGATTCATCAGGAAGCACCTACAGTTATGGATTTACTTCTTGAACACAAGATTGACATTGTTATTGACACTCCTACACAGGGTAGAGATAAGAGCCGTGACGGATTCTTAATCAGAAGAACATCTATAGAGACCGGTGTAAACTGCTTTACAAGTCTTGATACTGTAGATGCACTTCTTACAAGTTTAGAGAGTGATGCAAAATCAAATCTTACATTGATTGATATTGCAGAATTATAATTGCTAAAAGCAGTTAATTGGAGAGAAACACGCCTGGAAAGGTGTGAGCATGAACAATATAATAAATGAAATTGTCGGTGGAAGATATTATGTACTGGAATTACTTGGGGAAGGTGGAACATCCAATGTATTTAAGGCGATGGATATTCACACAAAAGAAATATGCGCCCTAAAGAGGTACATTACGTCTGACCCGGCAAACAACAAAACATTATTGGAAGGAATGGAGCGGGAATTAAGTGTGTTAAAACACTGTACCCATCCGGTCCTTCCAAAAATTTATAATCTTATAAAAGAACAAGAGGACTTTTATCTGGTTATGGAATATGTGGAAGGCATTGATTTAAGAAGTTATGTTGAAACAAATGGAACTCTCAAAAAAAGAGAAATAAAAAACATAATGGAACAGATTTGCAGCGGACTGTATTACCTGCATAGTCTGGAACCGCCTGTTATTTACAGAGATTTAAAACCTTCCAATGTTATTCTCACAGATGAACAGAAAATAAAACTTATAGATTTTGGAATAGCCAAGAGATACAGCAGGGATATTGTTGACGAAATCCCGGTGGGAAGCAAAGGATTTGCAGCACCGGAGCAATACGGGATAAATGGAAGAAGTATTTACAATACAGATATAAGAACTGACATTTATACAATTGGAACAACAATGTATTATCTAAAAACAAAGAAAAAGTATGACAGAAACAAAAAAACGTGGCGCGTACATGGCAAACTAAAGAAGATAATCAGGAAGTGTACGGAAATTTTGCCGGACAAAAGGTACCAGAGCTGTATTGATGTTTTGTGTGATATTAAGTCCTTGCATATTATTGAAAAATAAATTATTCTATATATTAAGCAGTGGTGACATTGTATGTATGCTTTTTGAAAGGGTTTAGATTATAGTGATGCTACTGCTTATTTTATGAAAGAGAAAGGTAAGGTATATGAATTACAGTCAAACTAAAGAATTATTAAAAAAGTATGACCAGGAACAGTTGCTTAAATATTATGATGAATTGGATGATAACAGTAGGGAATTATTGTTAAAGCAGATTGAAGATATTGATTTTGATTTACTTAAATTACTTGATAATGGAAGCAGAGAAAACACAAAAGGAAAAATTACACCTTTAGATGATGCAGTATCTATAGATGATATAGAAAAAAATAGAGAAAAGTATACTAACGTAGGTATTGAAGCCATAAAAGAAGGAAAAGTGGCAGCACTTTTGCTGGCAGGTGGCATGGGTACAAGACTTGGTTCTGATAAACCAAAGGGAATGTACAATATCGGTGAGACAAAGGATGTTTACATCTTTGAAATGTTAATCAGAAATCTTATGGATGTAGTTAACCGGACAGGTGTATATGTTCCTCTCTATATTATGACCAGTGAAAAGAACAACGATGATACTGTAAAGTTCTTTGAAGAGAAGAACTATTTCGGATATGACAAGGATTATGTAGACTTTTTTGTACAGGAAATGGCACCGGCAACATCTTTTGATGGAAAGATTTTCCTTGAAGATAAGGACAGAGTATCAACATCACCTAACGGTAACGGAGGATGGTTTATTTCCTTCGTAAAATCAGGCTTATGTGAGAAGGCTAAAGCGAGAGGTGTTGAATATATTAACATATTTGCAGTAGATAATGTATGTCAGAGAATGGCTGATCCATGTTTTGTGGGAGCAATGCTTGATGGCGGTTACAGAAGTGCTGCCAAGGTAGTGTCAAAGGCAAGTCCGGAAGAAAAAGTAGGGGTTCTTTGTTTAGAAGACGGAAAACCGTCAATTGTAGAATATTATGAACTTACGGAAGACATGCGTTATGAAACAAGGGATAATGGAGAACTGGCTTACAAATACGGCGTAATACTTAATTATCTCTTTAATATAGAAGATTTGGAGAAGAATCTTGAAAATAATCTTACAGTTCATATTGTAAAGAAGAAAATCCAGCATTTGGATGAAGAAGGTAATAAAGTAAAACCTGAAACAGAAAATGGATATAAGTTTGAGACTTTGGTTCTTGACATGATTCATATGATGGATAATTGCCTTGCATATGAAGTGGTAAGAGAAAAAGAATTTGCACCTATTAAGAATAAAACAGGTGTAGATTCAGTTGATAGTGCTAAGGCATTGCTTAAACTTAACGGTGTAGAATTATAGAATAAGAAAAGAGAGAGTAACAAAATGAAAAAAATACTTGAACTGATTACGGAAGAATTTGAAAAGGCATTTGAAAAAGCAGGTTATGACAAAAAATTGGGAAAGGTTGGCATATCAAACAGACCGGATCTTTGTCAGTATCAGTGTAATGGTGCAATGGCAGGAGCAAAATTATATCATAAGGCACCAATAATGATTGCCAATGATGTTGTGGAAACTATTGGAAGCAATACAATGTTTTCATCTGTGGAAGCCGTAAATCCGGGATTTATAAACATAAATTTAAATAGCGCATTTGTTGCAGAGTATTTGAATAACATGGAAAAAGCGGACAAATTTGGAGTCGAAAATGAACAGGAGAAAACGATAATTGTAGACTACGGTGGAGCCAATGTTGCAAAGCCTCTTCATATTGGACATTTGCGTTCAGCCGTAATTGGTGAAAGTGTAAAAAGAATTGTAAAATATCAGGGAAATAAAGTAATTGGTGACGTTCATCTTGGAGACTGGGGACTTCAGATGGGACTTATTATTACTGAATTAAAAGAAAGAAAACCTGATTTGGTTTATTTTAATGAAAATTATTCAGGAGAATATCCTGCAGAAGCACCATTTACAATTTCAGAATTAGAGGAAATTTATCCTTGTGCCAGCAAGAAGTCAAAAGAAGACCCTGATTACAAGGAAAGAGCTCAGCATGCAACATTGCAACTTCAGAGCGGATATGCACCATACAGAGCTTTATGGCAGCATATTATGAATGTTTCAAAGACTGATTTAAAGAAAAATTATGACAACTTAAATGTTGAATTTGATTTATGGAAGGGCGAAAGTGATGCACAGCCTTACATTCCGGGATTAATCGATGATCTTGTAGAAAAGGGATTGGCATACGAAAGTCAGGGAGCTCTTGTAGTAGATATAACTCAGGAAGGTGATAGCAAGGAATACCCACCATGTATAGTTAGAAAATCAGACGGAGCAGCGCTTTATGCAACATCTGACATTGCAACATTAGTTGAACGTGAAAAAGATTTCAATCCTGATAAATACGTATATTTGGCAGACAAGAGACAGAGTCTTCATTATACACAGTTCTTCCGTGTAGCCAAGAAGGCAGGAATTGTAAAGCCTGATTCTGAACTTGTATTTATCGGTTTTGGAACAATGAACGGAAAAGACGGAAAGCCATTTAAAACAAGAGAAGGTGGCGTAATGCGTCTTGAAAATCTTATTTCCAAAATTAATGAAGCTGTATATGACAAGATAATGGAAAACCGTTCCGTAAGTGAGGAGGAAGCAAGAAAAACAGCAAAAATAGTAGGACTTGCAGCACTTAAATACGGCGACTTATCGAATCAGGCTTCAAAGGATTATATATTTGACATAGACAGATTTGCTTCATTTGAAGGAAACACAGGACCGTATATCTTATATACAATTGTTCGTATTAAATCAATTATTGAAAAATACGTTGCTGAAAACGGAAGCATAGATGATCTCTCTGTTACAGATACAGATAATGAAGAACAGCTGGCATTAATGCTTGAATTGTCAAAGGTAAATGAAGTTATTGAGAATGCGGCAATTGAACTTGCACCACATAAGATATGTTCTTACATCTATGATTTATCAAATGCATTTAATAAGTTCTATCACAGCACAAAGATATTAGCAGAAGAGGATGAAGATAAAAAGAAAGGCTACATTGCACTTATAAGTCTTGTGCAGAAAGTGCTTGAAACATGTATTGATTTACTTGGTTTTGAGGCACCGGATAAGATGTAGGGAAAATGTTATGTGAATGAATAAAGACTTGGCAAAATTTAAAAATGTTAAGAAAGTAAAAGTAACATATGATTTTGTAAAGAACAGTGAAGAATAATAAAGAGGTAGTGTGAAAAATAAATTTTTCATTACTATTTGTGCCAACGATTATCAAGATGTTGAAATAGCATGGAAAAACAATCAGTACGGAGGCGGCACAAATCATCTTCATTATATGCTTTTTTAGACAGATACGCAGTCTGTCTTTTTGGTATAAAAAATAATAAAATACTTTTAAATAAACAAAAATACCCGACAATTATTAAAAAAATCATAACTGTCAGGTATTTTTATTTGTGTCATTACTAACTTAATGACATTGCTGTAAAAAGCCCCTTTTAAAAATTATTTCTTTGCTTTGTCAGAAGTAGCAGTTGTTGACTTAACGTTAGAATCACCCTTCTGAACTAAGACATTACGAATGCTTTCAAGTTCTTTGGCTGATCTTTCGATATGGGTAGTCTGAACAGGTGGTGTATAAAGACCTGTCACAACAGCTACGGAGTAACCAATATATACGATAAATGTTAAACCAACAAGGGTAGCAGCTATGTAGGCGATAACCTTCTTTACGTTAGTCTTTTTTGTCGCATGTTTTCTGTTGTATTTCTCCTGCTTATATTTATTGACTTTTTCCTGACTCATTTCTCGTACCTCTCATAAATTATTTCTTTTTAAATTATAAAACAAAAGTAACTGTAAAACAAGTGGCTTTTATGTTATAATGCTTTTATTCATTTTTGAAAAGCACCTTATATTATATAATAAAATACAGGGGTTTTGAAGAGTAGAATGTAAATGAACACATTAAAAAGGATGAAACAATGAAAGAATATAAAGTTATTATATTTGATTTGGACGGAACATTAAGTAAATCAGGAGAGGGAATAACAAAGTCTCTGCAATATGCCCTTGAAAAAGTAGGTATTAAAGAAGATGATTTAGAAAGTTTAAATCATTTTGTAGGACCTCCTCTTAAGTATGAATTAAAGAGAACTTATGATATGACCGATGAATTGGCAGTAAGGGTAACTGAGTTGTATAGAGAGAGATACACCCCAATAGGCATATATGAAACAGAATTATATCCGGGAACGGTAGAATTACTTCAAAATTTACGCAAAGGTGGTAAATATATTGCCATGGCTACGTCAAAGCCTCAGAGTATGGCGGAAGAAGTTCTTAGACATTTAAAGATTGACAAATACTTTGATATGGTAATGGGAGCTGACCTTACGGGACCGAAGAAGGATAAAGCATCGGTACTGAACTCATTGTTTGAAAAACTTGAAATAAAAGATAAAAATCAGTACATAATGATTGGTGACACAAAGTTTGATGCCGAAGGTGCAAAAGCCGTTGGCATTGACTGTATAGGTGTATCTTATGGATATGGAACAAGAGAAGAACTGGAAGAATGCGGAGCAATAAAAGTTGCAGACAGCACAGATGAATTGCAGGGCATTTTGCTGTAAGGAGAATGAATATGAAGAAAGAAACATTAGCGGGAAAGATATGGGGACTTATTTACCCCATGTTAATATATTTAGGCACGACAATAATTGTAACTATGGTTATTCAAATTGGCAGTCTGGTATACTGGAAGGTTACAGGTCAGATGAAAGACACCAATGAAATCAATGCATTGCTGCAAAGTAAAGCTATGCTATTTACTTTTCTTTCAGCATTGTGCACGGCGCCTATTTTAGCGCTATTTAGAAAAAGGGATATTAATAAGGAGAAAGCGTGGAATATTTACAAAAAATATGAAATGGTAAATCCCGTAAAATATCTTTTGATAATTCCTTTTGGAGTATTTACAATGATTTGGGCTAATATGTTTGTATCAATATTGACAATGTTTATGCCTGAATTTATGTTAGATAGCTACATGGGAACCCAGCAGGCAATATTTGGAAGCTCCATTGCAATTCAATTTCTTGCCGGTGGCATAATGGGACCAATTGTTGAAGAACTTTTATTTAGAGGGTTGATTTATAATCGTGCAAAAAGAATGACCGGAGTAGTACCGGCGGCAATTATATCGGCAGTATTGTTCGGTATTTTCCATGGAAACTGGGTACAGGCTCCATATGCAATGATAGTTGGTATTATGGCTGTTTTTGTATATGAAAAATATAAATCAATTACAGCACCAATTCTTTTTCATATGTCTGCCAATATAATGGCAACAGGTATGTCGTATCTGGCAAACGGATTAGCAGAAGGACAGACGGAAACGGCAGATATCAGTGTTGCAGGACAATTAATATCAGCCTGCTCGTCAATGTTCATTAATTTAGCTTTGGCAGTTGGTGTTGGAATAGTAATTAATAAAGTGGTGAAAGCAAAGGAGGTTAAGTAATGAAATTACTTACAGTAGCAATTCCATGTTATAATTCACAGGATTATATGGAGAAAAGTATAAGAAGTGCATTAACAGGTGGCGATAGGGTTGAGGTTATAGTGGTTGACGACGGCTCTAAGGATAACACTTTAAAAATAGCAAAGAAATATCAGGAAAAATTTCCTGATATAGTTAAGGTTGTACATCAGGAAAATGGTGGACATGGTGAGGCAGTAAACACAGGAATTAAAAATGCAACAGGATTATATTTTAAAGTTCTTGATAGCGATGATTGTCTGGGGAAGAAGGCATTAGCAGAGGTTTTAGACCTTCTTGAAGATATGGTATCAAAGGATGCCGGTCTTGATATGCTTATTACAAACTTTATGTATGACAAGCAGGGAGTAAAGCACAAAAAAATAATGAAATACAAAAAGGCAATGCCTGTTGGAAGAATGTTTGGATGGGATGAACTGAAATTTGGAACTACCCAGTATTTATTAATGCATTCAGTTATTTATAGAACAAAAGTACTTAGAGAATGCAATATGGAATTACCAAGGCATACATTCTACGTAGATAATATCTATGTATTCCAACCATTACCTTTTGTAAAAAATATATATTATTTAGATGTATGTCTTTATAAATATTTTATCGGAAGAGATGACCAGTCAGTAAATGAAAACATTATGATAAAGCGTTTAGACCAGCAATACCGTGTAACAAGAATAATGCTTGATATTTATAATAATTCAGAAATAAATCATCCCAATATTGATGCGGCAATGGTTCATTACTTTGATATGATGATGTGCGTATCATCAATACTGTCCATACTTGAAGGTTCAAAGGAAAGACTGGATGATAAGGAAAGACTATGGAAAGATTTAAAAGAGACAAATCCGCTATTGTACAAAAAAGTAAGAACATCTATTTTGGGACGAACAATGAATCTTCCGGGAAAACTTGGCAGAAAACTGTCTGTAATAGGATACGGCATCACACAGAAGTTCTTTGGATTTAACTAAAAAATAGAAAGTATAATATAAAAAGACGGATAGAATTGATAAAAAAATGATTGGAAGTATTTCGTAATCTTTGCGAGCATAGCTGCAATTGCGAAGCATTGTTTGAAGCTGCAAAGCAGCAAGTTTGCGAGAGCAATTGCTGATAGGCGGCGCAGCAAAGATAGAAATACGACATATTTTTTTAACAACTCTATCCGTCTTTTTTATATTTAATATTTACTATTTTTTATTTAAGAAATAAAGAACCTGGTGCTGTTTTGGGTCCTTAACAGTTGGTTCAGGGAAGTTTACTTTTCTGAACCACCACTTGAATACTACAAAGTAGAGAATGAATGCAAGGAGTGCACCGGCTACTACGTCAATTACTGAGTGTTGTTTTAGGAAAACAGTAGAAAGACAAATCAAAACCGATAAGATTAATGAAAGGACTTTCATACGTTTTCTGGATTGTAATTTTTGCATATGAGGACTTTTGACTAAACATAAGTGGGCACTTATCGTTGCAAATACGTGTATGCTTGGACATACATTTGTAGGCGTGTCATTGGTGTATAAAAAGTTCACCAGTTGAACTAATATGTTGTCACGTCCCATGTCTGTAAGTCTTAAATTTAGTCCGTTAGGGTAAACTGTGCATACTAACAAGGCAATAGTCATTCCCGCAAATTCATAGGCACAAATACGATAAAATTCATTTTTTGAATGGTAAAACAAAAAAACAAATACCGCCGGTATATACAAAAACCATAAAAGATATGGTATAACAAACCACTCACAAAATGGAATGATATCATCAAGGGGACAATGCAATATATGAAGTCCGGGATAATCGGCAGGTATTAATGTTTCCAAAAGAATGAACCATGGCATATATATAAATACGTAAAGTAACGGCCAGGCGTGTTTGTACTTACGAAGCTCTTTTTTTATTCTGCTCATGAGTTACCTCTGAAAAATATATTAAACTATTATTAAATTTACACAAATTTGAAAAAATCTGTTACAATAGTTTTTGTTCAAAAAGAAGTATAACATTGTAGATTTAAAAAATAAAGTATAAATACAGCAAATAGGAGACAGAAATGAATATTAATCAC
Organism: uncultured Eubacterium sp.; assembly: GCA_900548465.1. Lineage (GTDB taxonomy): Bacteria > Bacillota > Clostridia > Lachnospirales > Lachnospiraceae > Eubacterium_G. The sequence continues at coordinate 3,337 of URKY01000009.1, read as the reverse complement.
GTAATTGCAGAAGAATTAAATGTAAAAGAATGGCAGGTTGATGCAGCAGTTAAATTAATTGATGAAGGAAATACAATTCCATTTATCGCGAGATACAGAAAGCCTGTAACAGGAGAACTTAACGATGAACAGTTAAGAGACCTTGATGAGAGACTTAAATATTTAAGGAATTTAGAAGAAAAAAAACAGACAGTTATAGCTTCCATTGAGGAGCAGGAAAAAATGACTCCTGAACTTATGAAAAAGATTGAAGAGGCTAAAACAATAGTGGCAGTGGATGATATTTACAGACCATATCGTCCAAAGAGAAAAACAAGAGCTACTGAAGCAAAGGCAAAGGGACTTGAGCCTTTGGCAAATATTTTTATTCTTCAGATGAGCAGCAAAACATCGGAAGAAGAAGCAAAGGATTATATTAATGAGGAAAAAGGCGTAGATAATGTGGAATCAGCCATTAAAGGAGCGCAGGATATAATTGCGGAAATGGTATCTGACAATGCAGAATTTAGAAATGCCATTAGAAATACGGTTATGAAGCATGGGGAGATTGTTTCTAAGGCGAAAAACGAAGAAGAAAAGACACCTTATGAAAATTATTATGATTATCTGGAGTCTGTAAGCAAAATTCCGGGACATAGAATTCTTGCAATAAACAGAGGTGAAAAGGAAAAGGTACTCAATGTAAAAATTGAAATGCCAGATGAGAACATTATAAAGGTTTTAGAAAAGGCTATTATCACAAGACAATCTAATTTCACCAATGTATTAAAGGAAGCAATTGAGGATGGCTATACAAGACTTATCAAACCTGCTATTGAGCGTGAAGTCAGAAATACACTGACAGAAAAAGCGGAAGATGGTGCAATAACAGTATTTGGGCAGAATCTTAAGCAGCTTTTGATGCAGCCACCAATTACAGGAAGATGCGTACTGGGCTGGGATCCGGCATTTAGAACAGGATGTAAGCTGGCAGTAGTAAATGAAACGGGCAAAGTATTATATACAACTGTTATATTCCCAACAGCGCCACAGAATAAAGTTGAAGAGTCAAAGAAAATAGTTTTAGATATTATAAATAAGTACAATGTAAGTCTGATTTCCCTTGGAAACGGAACAGCTTCAAGAGAATCAGAAGCAGTTATTGTAGATATAATAAAGGAATGCAAGTCAAAGGTTGAGTACATTATTGTAAATGAAGCAGGGGCATCTGTTTACTCAGCAAGTAAACTTGCAACTGAGGAATTTCCAAATTTTGATGTAGGACAGAGAAGTGCCGCTTCAATGGCGAGAAGACTACAGGATCCATTGGCTGAATTAGTAAAAATTGAGCCCAAAGCAATAGGAGTTGGTCAGTATCAGCATGACATGAATCAGAAGAAACTTAGTGAAACATTGAGCAATGTAGTTGAAGACTGCGTTAATAATGTGGGGGTTGATCTGAATACTGCATCAGCTCCGTTGCTTGAATATGTTTCAGGAATCAACAAAACATTGGCAAAAAATATTGTTGAATACAGGGAAAATAACGGACAGTTTGCCAGCAGAAAGGAATTACTAAAGGTTTCAAAATTAGGACCTAAGGCTTTTGAACAGTGTGCAGGATTTCTTAGAATACGTGAGGGAAAAGAGCCTCTTGATTATACAAGTGTCCATCCGGAAAGCTATGCATCAGCAAAGAAACTCCTTAAAAAATATGGATTTACAACAAAAGATATTGTATCGGGAGATGTAAAACTCTCAAAAGAAGTAAAGGATTTAAAAAATGTAGCAGAGGAAATCGGAACTGATGAGATTACTCTTAAGGACATGATTGCCGAGATTGAAAAACCGGGTCGTGACCCAAGAGATGAAATGCCAAAGCCTGTGTTGAAAAGTGATGTTTTGGACTTTGATGACTTAAAGGAAGGAATGGAATTAAGAGGAACAGTAAGAAACGTAATTGACTTTGGTGCCTTTGTTGACATCGGCGTTCATCAGGACGGTTTGGTGCATATTTCGGAAATGAGTGATAAATTTATAAAGCATCCTCTTGATGTAGTGTCAGTTGGTGATGTTGTAAAGGTAAGGGTCCTTAGTGTTGATAAAGAGAGAAAAAGAATTCAGTTGTCAATGAAAGACTTATAAGACGAAAAACTGGTTTAGAAATTTCTAAACCAGTTTTTTGTATGTTTAAGAAAATCTTTTGACTGTTTACTTAGAATTCTGCTTTTGTCCCAGGCAATAATCAATGTACGGCATACCTTTTCTTTTAAAGAAATAATGGTAAACTTATCTGAAGGATATGTGCTGTGAATACTATTGGGAATTAAGGCGATACCTTTGTTCTTGGAAATCATATATCTAAATAATAATATAAGCCCCCCCTTAATAATCAATGAAAAATAGAAAAAACATATATCTTGTAAGATATATAAATATACCCGAATTGATATTTTTCATATTAATGATTAAGAGATATATTAAATGTAACAGAAAAAATAATATTTAGGAGGATAATATGAAAGGAAGAGTTAAGAAAGCAATAGCAATATTGTTAAGTGTATGTATGGGGCTTTCTGGAGGGATTGCATGGGGGATTCTAAAGATGTGAAAGCGGACAATTTGATTAATGTGGCAAACGGAAAGAACAGTACAACCTATATGACATCTAATGCAAATACAGGTAAAGAAGGATTTTGTATGTTGGAAACGGATTTTCAAATATAAATACATGCAATGAAAGTCTTCAAAATGGAAATAATTTACTAGGAAAAACTTCAACAACAGGAGAAGTAGCATTGTATGTGGATTTACAGGACGATTATGATATAAGCAGTGCCTTGATATATCAAGGATCGACAAATGCAAAATATTATATCCAAATATCTGATGATGCTTCAGACTGGAAAACCGTGTCGGTTGTTACGGCATCAGGTGCGGACACTGTTCAGATTGAACTGCCTGAAAAGTATAGTGCCAGATATGTAAGGATGTATGCTTCAAAAAGGGGAACAGCTTATGGTGTTTCATTTTATGAAATGGGAGTCTGGGAAAAATCAGCAGAGGAAACTACAACAAAGCCTACAGAGGTAACAACAGCTGCACCTACAACAGAAGCAACCATAACACAGGCTGCTGAAACAAGTAAAACAGTGTCTAAAAAGACGGAAATAAAAATAAAAAAGGTTAAAGTTAAAAAGGCTGTAAGAAAATTACAATAAAAAAATAATAAGTATGAATAAATAAAAAATGAGTGTCATCCTGACTGGTGTTGGGATGACACTTAAATTTTTGACAATAAAAAAGTAGCGAGAGGGGGATTCGAACCCTCGACACCACGGGTATGAACCGTGTGCTC
>URKY01000008.1 GCA_900548465.1 uncultured Eubacterium sp. | reverse complement strand
TGTAATGGGCACATTGCCATCCACTTCCCATTGAATCGTACAGTTGGAGTCAAGCGTATTCATCTGAGCAGCGGTATCATAATCACCAGTTGGATAAACCACTGCATCATCCAAGCGCTTGGAAATCATTTCAACTGTATCATCAACATATTGATTTACCGCATCAATTGCTATGTCATAATAAGATACTGTAAGCTGAGTACGAACATAAGCATTATCCATGAAATAAAAAATCCTTCTAATAGTAACAAACTGTCACTATAGAAGGATTCCTTATACTGTCGCTATCTGTGACAGCCATTGCAATTCTTGCAACCAACACCACATTGAAGTGATTTTCCATTTTTCTTGTCTTTTATCATGCTTCTTACTACGAGACAAACGACAACTACTAATATTGCTAAAACTATAAATGTTCCTACCATTTCTTTCATAAAATCAACCTCCTTGTGATTTTGTTGCCTGACAGAAATATAATGCCCAGTTAAATTTCTGTCAGACTTTAGTATTATTTATTTTTATTTATAATGACTTACTTTATTATTTTATTTATGTGCAATCTTTCCTTCTTTTGATGGTCTGAAAAGTAAGTATAAGAATCCGATTATTAAGATAATTGAAATTACCGTAAAGATTCCAAAACTTGTTTCTCCTGCGATTAATCCACCAATCTGGTATACTGAAAGTGACATAAAGTATGCAAATCCTGTCATGTAACCTACTGCAGTCCAGAACCATTTAGCGCTGTTCATTTCTCTCTTGATAGCACCCATAGCTGCGAAACATGGTGCACATAAAAGGTTGAATACTAAGAACGCATAACCTGCAACCGGAAGCATTCCTTCAAAGTCTAATACTCCGAATACACCTACAACTTCTTCCTTAGCAACAAGTCCCATAACTGTAGCAACTGTAGCTGTAGCATCATTAAATCCTAACGGTGCAAATATCCATTTAACTGCATTACCTATTGTTCCAAGTACACTCTTTGAAAGTTCCATATCTGGATCAAATCCAAATCCATGTCCTGTATTTCCAAATACAGATCCTAACCATACAATGATTGATGATAAGAGAATGATTGTACCGGCCTTCTTAATGAATGACCATCCTCTTTCCCACATGCTTCTTAATACAGTTCCTACTGTAGGCCAGTGGTATGCCGGAAGTTCCATTACGAATGGAGCAGGTTCTCCAGCAAATAATTTTGTCTTTTTAAGTATAATACCTGATGTAATAATTGCAAACATTCCAAGGAAGTATGCACTTGGTGCAACCCACCATGCACCGTCAAACAATGCAGCTGCAATAAGTGCAATAATCGGAAGTTTTGCTCCACAAGGTATAAACGTTGTTGTCATAAGAGACATCTTTCTATCTCTGTCATTTTCGATTGTTCTTGTAGCCATAAGTCCCGGAACACCGCATCCTGTTCCAATAAGAATTGGAATGAATGCCTTTCCTGACAATCCGAATCTTCTAAATATTCTATCCATAATAAAGGCAACTCTCGCCATATATCCACAGCTCTCAAGGAAAGCTAAGAAGATAAACAATACGAGCATCTGTGGTACAAATCCAAGAACTGCACCAACACCGGCTACAATACCGTCTAAGATAAGTCCTGTTAAGAACTCATTACAGTGAATTGCTTCAAGACCATTTCCAATTATAACTGGAATACCAGGTACCCAAATGCCGTATTCTGATGTATCAGGTCCATTAAATTCGCCTTCTTCATCCAATGCATTTTTAAGTGCTGAATCCATATTTAATCCTTTTTCATCAAAAGCATCATTATATGAACCATAAGCTTCTTCAAAAGCACCAAAATCTTTATCTGCTATTGCATCTGATACCTCATCAGCACCTGCAACATTTTCTTTTACTGCCTTATCTGCTATCTGTTCAAGTTCAGATGTAAATACTTTCTTATCTGCCCATTTGTCAACCGCTTCTTCATAAGCTGCATTACCTATTCCAAATAAATGGAATCCATCGCCAAACAATCCGTCGTTAGTCCAGTCTGTAGCCCATGAGCCTACGGTTGTTACTGATACATAGTACACAATAAGCATAACTACTGCGAATATTGGAAGAGCTAAAATTCTGTTTGTTACAATTTTATCAATTTTATCAGATGTTGTAAGTTTTTCACCCTTGCCCTTTGTCAGGCAGTCTTTGATGATTGATGAAATATAAACATATCTTTCATTAGTAATAATACTCTCTGTGTCATCATCAAATTCATCTTCTAATTGTTTTACATATTTATCTACATTAGGAACAACTGTCATGTTCTCTACAATCTTAGAATCCTTTTCTAATAATTTAATAGCAAAGAATCTCTTCTGTTCCTCAGGAATCTCACTTCCAAGCATTCCTTCTACATTTTCAATAACACTTTCAACTTTTTCATCAAATTTGTGAATGCGTGTGTTTTTCTTATTGCTCTGTGCAAGTTTAACAGCTTTATTCGCTAAATCTTTAATACCGTTTCCTTTAAGAGCTGAAATTTCTACAACTTCGCATCCTAACTTTTCTTCCAGATTTTTAATATGTATTTTGTCCCCGTTCTTTTCTACTACGTCCATCATATTAACAGCCATAATAACCGGAATTCCAAGTTCCATAATCTGTGTTGAAAGATAAAGGTTTCTTTCGAGGTTTGTACCATCTATTATATTTATAATAGCATCAGGTTTTTCATTAATTAAATAATTTCTTGCAACTACCTCCTCTAATGTATATGGAGATAATGAATAAATACCCGGTAAATCCATAAGAACCGTATCTTTATGTCCTTTCAGTTTACCTTCTTTTTTCTCAACAGTAACACCAGGCCAGTTACCAACAAACTGGTTAGAGCCTGTAAGTGCATTAAACAACGTTGTTTTTCCGCTGTTTGGGTTTCCTGCTAATGCAATTTTAATTCCCATTTGACTTTTCCTCTCTTTTTTCTACTTTTTATAGTTTGTTTGTCTTTTCTACTCATCGTTAGTTTTTACTAACCTTTTGTCAAAAAAAATTACTCTACTTCAATCATTTCAGCGTCAGCTTTTCTAATTGACAATTCGTACCCTCTTACTTTGACTTCAATAGGATCTCCAAGTGGTGCAACTTTTCTTACAAAAACTTCAACACCTTTTGTTATTCCCATATCCATAATACGTCTTTTTACAGGACCTTCACCATTTAGTTTTTTAACCTTAACGGTTTCACCTGTTTTAACTTCTCTCAGCGTCATTATAAGATGCTCCTCTCTTTTTCTTATCTATACCATTATACGGTTTGCCATATCTTTTCCTATAGCAACCCTGGTATTTTTAACATTAACTATTACGTTACCATTCATATCTGAAACAACGGTAACTTTTCCTCCTACGACAAACCCAAGATTTTCCAAAAATCTTCTAACTTCTTCCTTACCGCCTATTTTTCTAATAGTATTTTCCTCGCCTGGTTTGGCCATTGTTAAAGGCATCATATCACCCTCTCTTCTAAATAGTTAATCATTTCTTTTTCTTCAAATGTTAGTATACGCTAACCGTTATTAGTTGTCAATAATTTTTTTTAGTATATTCTAATTATATTTATAACGTTAAATTGAATTTATTTTTAATTAATGCTATAATGTTTACAGTATTTTGTATAAGGAGACGTGTCTATGAAAAATAACGAGTCATCAGAGATGTATTTAGAAACCATTCTCGTTTTAAGCCATCAACTTCCAGTTGTTCGTTCAGTTGATGTAGCAAATGAACTTGGTTTCAAAAAATCAAGCGTAAGCATTGGTATGAAGCATCTTCGTGAAAAAGGACAGATAACGGTAACTGATGCTGGTTATATATATTTAACTGATTCCGGAAAGGAAATTGCTGAAATGATTTATTCCCGTCACCAGCTTCTCACTAGCTGCCTTGTAAAACTTGGCGTTGACGAAGCTGTTGCAGCTGAAGATGCATGTAGAATAGAGCATGTTATAAGTGAAGAAAGCATTAATGCTATACGTAATCATATAAAAAATATATAAAAATAATCAGAGCAGGGAATTGTCACATAGTCCCCGCTCTTTATTTTTTTGCTATTTAGCAGGTGTAATAGTTATTGCACTGGCCTCTAACCCCGTCTTCCTTTTTATTACATCTTCTATCTGAGCTCTTTTATTATCAGCTATTTCTTTATCACTAACCACCACATCTACCTGTTTATCTGAAACAGTAACAATAATATCATTAAACCCTTTAGCCTTTAACAGGGATTCTATAGTGTTTTCCATTTCATTCGTTTCCGTAATTTTTACCATTGATTTTACTGCCTTCTTCTTTTCACTTTTTGAGACTGCTTCATTATTTATAACATTTAAAAGTGTTTCCTTATTTTTTGAGCGTGTTTGTTCCCTATTTAATCTTGCCTGAACCATGTATGAGCTCAAATCATTTCCGTTTGTAAGCACCGCAGCTCCCGGTTCTTTTGTTTCATCCTGTATTTCGTCCCCTCCATCAAGACTTTCAATATCTTTATTATCAGAATTTAAATTGTCCTTTGCATAAACAGACTCATATGTACTGTTATCCGCTTTTGTTACTTTTTTCTTATCTAAGCGGTCGGCATAATTCAGGTACCCTGCCACGGCAATAAGTATCGCCAGAAATGTTACAATAAACTGATTCTTTTTAAATATCCTCTTCATAATTCCCCCCTTAATTTTCTATTACAGATATTTTATGTATAGGCACATCAAAAAGTGCACTAAGCATATTCATTATCTCTTCCTTTTTACCATTTGTAATTCCTTTAGCTGTAATGGCAATTCCCTCAATCTGCGGATTCATTTCTTTTACTACATATGGGCTTTCGCCATCATTTCCATTTAATATTACGGTAGATTTTTTTAATGTATTTTTTCCCTCATCTGATGAGTTTTCGCTGTCTGACTGTAGTATCTTTTCATTCCCGCATTTAAATGTAACCATTACGTTAACATTAGACACCCCCTCAACACTGCTAATAATTTTCTTTACCTTCTGCTCAATTGTATTTTCATAATCTTCATTATCATTTTTTTCCACTGTCACTGTTGTTTCACTATTTTTGTGATCCTGTCCTATACTTTCAAAATATGACGCTCCAATTAACATTATTCCTGCAAGAGCTAAAAGGACAAGTTTTTCCTTTCCGATGTTTTTAATGGCTGCTATTTTTTTTAGATTCAGTTTCTCTATACCGGCTTTCACTTTCACTTACCCTTTCTTTTACCTTTTTTTGAATTTTCTCCAATTCCTTTTCCATATCCATATCTAAATTAATCCTTTGCCCGGAGTATCTTTCAATAATTTGTGGAATATTAATTCTGGATTTATTAATTCTTATAACCGGATTAAACACCAGAGCTATAAGTAATATCCCGGCAAAAAGCTTTATATATTTTATGTATTGCTTTTCGGGAAAAATATTCAATATTATAGTTATTATTAAAACGAAAATACAAATATTTTTTACGTAACTGAAAACAAACTGCATTTTACCCCTTTCCTGTAACCATACATATTATGGCAATGCTTATGATAAACAAAATTGCCGCACTAATTATTAGTCTTGCTAAAAGTTTTGTTCCATCACATATACAACTCAAACTGTCAATTATTCTTTTATCCGCTATAGGCTGTACAACTGCCATAGCAATCTGTACCCCTAATGAATATAGTTGTATTTTTATAAAAGGAATTACACATATAACTAATATAATTATAATTGTAAGACCTCCTATTGTATTTTTAATTAAATTAACAGATCCCAGCATTATCCCTGTCATTGCCTCGGTTCCATCTCCTATCACAGGCAAAGCTCCCATAAACTTTCTAATTGTTGTATTTTTCACCCCGTCTACTGCAGGAAGAATCAACCCCTGAATTATGTTTATTCCCGTAACCGTTGCCAACATAAATTTGTTAATAAATCCAATTACATTTTTTATTACATCTGCAGCCTTAGATAAAAAGTCTTCCCTTGAAATATTATTCACAAGACTTATTGCCACATATATTTTAATTAACGGAATAACTATATTTAGAAATATAAACTCCGTAACCGCTATTATAACCAGTACCAACTGATAAAAACCTACGGCTGACGCCTGTCCAACTATGGCTACTGACAGAAAATATGCAGGAACAATTCCATAAAGAAATTCCATTAACAGTTTCACAAAATCAATGGTTATAAGACAAAAGTTTTCAAATAAAGTAACCATTATTGTTATTGCCAGAAGATAACATATAAAGAAACCTGTTTCAGATACATTATCCTTAGAAAAAACTCTTGCAAAATTAGTAAAAAAAGCTGACAAAATTATAATTAAAACTAAATTAATGATTGATTTCTTAACAAGATTTACATCTCCAATAGTTCTGTTATAAATGATTTTTCCTACATACGAAAAGGTATCTGATATATTTCCATTCATAATGCCATGTATAATTTCTTTTATATTTATTTCGCCGTAGCCATTTTTTCTTAATACATTACTGCCTTCACTCAAATCAAAATCTTCTACTGAAATTCCTCCGCTAAATTCATCTTCCGTGCCTGCTTTTACATATGTATAATTTAATATTCCAATAAGAAATATTACAAAAATAACAATAAACACTCTTTTCATACTTCCACCAATTCTATGACAACAAACTAACCACCGCCTTTATTAATTCAGAAAATACCGGAAGACTTATTACTAATATTGACAGTTTTCCAAAAATCTGAACCTGATTTGCTATTGCCATATATCCACAATCCTTTGAAATATCTGATGCTATTTCAGAAATAAATGTAATCCCTGTTATTTTCAACAGTATTTTTATATATTCTTTACTAATGGAAGTCAGCATCGAAAGTCTGTCCATTATATCTACAATGTCAGATAATTTCGTCATGGAATAAACAAAAATAAAGACGCATCCTGCTACGGAAATAAAAACCCCATATTCCTGTTTTATTGTTTTAAACTGCAATGCTATTAATGCAATTGCTATACAAAATATACCTATTGATATCATTTTTTCACGCTTTTCATATTACAATTCAAATAATTTCTGTATCGTCTGAAATAAATCATATATGTACGGAACAATCCACATTAATACAAGTATCAATCCTGCAAGGCTTGTTAAAAATGCCTGTTCTTCCCTCCCACTGTGCTTCAGTATCTGTCCCACCACAGACACGATAATACCTACTGCCGCTATTTTAAAAATCAAACTTATTTCCATACTATATTGTCCTCTTAAATTTGTTAAATCAATATAATTGCAACAAACATTCCCGTTACAATTCCCATCATTTTATAAATTTTGCACTTTGAGGTTTTACTCTCCCTCAATTCCTGCATCAGCCTGCTTAATTTATCCATGGCATAATTTATGTTGTTTATCTGGGTTTTCCTGTCAGTTATACCAATATTTTCACCTAACTCTTTAATAATCAGTAATTCATCTTTTTTTATATAATTAACAGTTTCCAATTCCTGTTTTATTGCTAATTTCCATGCAGCATTAATTGAAGTTTCTTTTTTTTCAAAAATTTCAAGCACTGCATCATAAAAACTTTCCACAGCCCCCTTATCTGAAGATATTGTTTCTATGGCTTCTTTTATTCCAGAATTGTTATAATTAATTTCTCCCCTTAGATTAATTAAGGATTTATAAAATTTCTCTATAACTTTTATTCTTTTACTAAATTCACTGCTTAGGACATAACCAAACATTGATGATGAAATAAACAGTAATGTAACCCCTGTTATTTTTAACAACATATATATTCCCCTATATCTTTTATAATTATTTTATTTTTAAACAGGCAATACAAATTCTCTCCTAATTTTCCCCTTACATCTTCCAAACAGTCTCCATGTACTGTACATATAATTTTTACTCCACTATTGTGTGCATACTTTAAAGCTTCTATATCATTAACCTGTCCAATTTCATCAACTGCGATAATTTCCGGTGCCATAGAACGAATTGCCATTAATATTCCCTCATCTTTACTACAGTTACTGATTACATCTGTTCTGTATCCTAAATCAATAGATGGAACTCCCCTGTAACATCCTGCAATTTCATTTCTCTCATCTATGACACATATATTTACCATCTTCAAATTATTACTGATGTTTTTTATTAAATCTCTTAACAGCGTTGTTTTTCCAAGTCCCGGAGGAGAAATAATAATAGTGTTTTCAAATTTTTTTATAAGATTTTGTTTTATTGCTACTTCTTTGCCACATCCCTCTATATAATTACACACTCTGAAATTAATATAATTTATATCCTTTAAAATACCTTTTTCTCCATCTTTTTTTACCATGCGGCCACCAAAACCAATCCTATGTCCTCTGGGCAAAGATAAAAATCCTTCCCTTATGTTATCCTCATATGCATAAGCGGAATAATTAGTTGCAATATTAAAGGTGTCTTTAATATCCTGTCCCCTTACTATTGTTTCATATATTACCATTTCATTATTTTCAGTTATTATAATTAACGGCCTGTCCACCCTTAATCTTATTTCTAATATATTATGTCCGCAATGTTTTATTACTTCTCGTTTAATTTTTTCATTAAAATAATCATAAAATTCTCTCATAACACTTGTCCCCTTAAAACACTATATGAATAGGATTTAGGATTATTCTATTTACATTTATATAATTGTAAAGTAGAATTATTTATATAAAAAACAAAAGAAAGGGGATTTTTATGAAATTCAAAAAAATAATAGCAACATCATTGGTCTTCATCTTATCCTTAACAGTAGGCTTTTCAGTTGCAAATCAATCAAGAAAAATTCTTCATGCTGATGAAGTTAAAAAGACTACAGCGAACTACAATTCCATAACTTCTATTAAGTTAAATAAAGCTTCATTAACTATATCAGGAGGAAAAAAATCAGTTATTACAGCCAGTGTTACATATGGAAAAGATACTTCGTTATCTAATGAGCCATATAATTGGACTTCTAAAGATTCAGGCGTTGCTACAGTTGATAAAACAGGAAAAATCAAAGCCGTAAAACCGGGAGAAACATACATTATCTGCAGCAGTCAGAGCGGTAATGTAAAGGCACGTTGTAAAGTTAGTGTACACGCTCCTTATAATACTATTAAGTCAATTAAATTAAGCAGTTCAGAATTACAGCTTGATAAAAAAGGAAAAAGAAAACTTACACCTATTGTTTCATATGGTAAGAAAACTCAGTATGCTGCCGAGCCGCTTCTTTGGAGCAGTTCAAATAACAAGATTGTAACTGTAAAAAACGGAGTTCTCAAGGGGAAGAAAAACGGTACTGCTTACATTAGTGTAAAATCAAAGTATACTAACAAATCAGCTAAATGTAAGGTTATTGTTAAAAACGTTAAATATATCGCAATTACCTTTGATGATGGTCCGGGTGAATATACAGACAAACTTTTAAATGCATTAGAAAAAAATCATAGCAAAGCTACATTCTTTGTTCTTGGGAACAGAGCAAATGCCTATAAAAAACAATTAAAACGTGAAGCTCAGCTTGGAATGGAAATTGGCAGTCACACTTATAGCCATCAGAATCTGAAGACTCTTTCAAAGAAAAAAATAAAGAGTGAAATATTTAAGACCCGAGATGCAGTTAAAAAAGTTACAGGTAATGCGCCTACACTTTTAAGACCACCTTACGGAAATTATAACTCTACTGTAAGTAAAAATGCCGGTGTTCCTATGATTTACTGGTCTGTAGATACAGAAGACTGGAAACACAGAAATGCAAATTATATTAGCAAATATATTGTAAGTCATGCAGGTGATGGAGAAATCGTATTGTTACATGACATTCATCCAACTTCTGTTGACGGTTTCATTAAAGCATTGCCTAAGCTTAGAAAGAAGGGTTACGAGCTTGTAACTGTATCAGAACTCTATGCTATTAAAGGAAAAAATCTAAAAAAAGGAGTTATGTATTTCGGACCAAACAGAGATAAATAGTTTCAAAAAATTAACACTATCCAAAAGGACCGGAAAGATAAAAAACACTTTGAAAAATATGTCGTATTTCTATCTTTGCTCCGCCGCATATTAACAATTGCTCCCGCAAACTCAGCCACTTCGTGGCTTCAAACAGCGCTCCGCAATTGTAGCTATGCTCGCAAAGATTACGAAATACTTCCAATTATTTTTTCAAAGTGTTTTTTATCTTTCCGGTTCTCTTTTGTAATACCATTACTTTTTCGAACCTTCGAAGTATTTAATTTTTCTATATGACTTTTATATTACTTTTGATAAGAATGTTTTTGTTCTCTCATTTTGTGGGTTGTCGAAAATTTGGGAAGGTGTTCCTTCTTCTATGATTCTTCCTTCATCCATAAATATTACTCTGGATGCAACTTCTCTTGCGAATCCCATTTCATGTGTTACTACAACCATTGTCATGCCCTGTTTTGCTAAATCCTTCATTACATTAAGTACTTCTCCTACCATTTCAGGATCAAGGGCGGATGTAGGTTCATCAAAAAGCATTACATCCGGTTCCATACAAAGTGCTCTTGCAATGGCAATTCTCTGTTTCTGTCCACCTGACAACTGTGCTGGATATGCCTGAGCTCTATCCTCTAAACTTACGATTTTTAAAAGTTCCATGGCTTTTGCCTTGGCCTCTTCCTTACTCTTCTTTAAAAGCTTCATAGGTGCAATTGTCATGTTCTTTAAAACCGTCATATGTGGGAACAGATTAAAATGCTGGAATACCATTCCCATTTTTCTTCTGTGTTCATTTATGTTGACTTTATTACCGGTCATGTCCACACCTTCGAAATAAAGATTTCCTTCCGTTGGAACTTCCAGCAAATTAAGTGTTCTAAGCATGGTTGATTTTCCCGAACCTGATGGTCCGATAATTACCACAACTTCACCTTTCTTTATTTCAAGATCGACACCATCTAGGGCTTTTATTTTTCCATCTTTATAATGTTTTTTTATACCTTTTGCTATTATTAGAGACTCATTAACGTTCATCATTTCTCAGCCTCCTTTCTAATTTTCCAAGTAACCATGTAAAGAACATTACCATTATCAGATATACTGCAGCTATAAAAAGAAGTGGGAAATATGGCACATATGTAGCCGCTCTTACCGAGTCACCCGCTCTTGTCAGATCCATAAGACCAATGTATCCACATACAGCTGTTTCTTTCAATAATACAATAAACTCATTTCCCAATGTAGGCAAAACATTCTTAAACGCCTGTGGAATAATTACAAACCACATAGTCTGAATATAATTAAATCCAAGGCTTCGTCCTGCTTCCATCTGACCTGCATCAATTGACATAATTCCACTTCTGAAAATTTCCGCAACATATGCTCCTGAATTTATACCAAATGCCAATGCTGCAATTGGTATTTTAGCATTGGAACTTTGAAATACAATAAAGAAAATAATCATTATCTGTACTACAACAGGGGTACCACGTATTACTGTCAAATATACTTTAGCTATTAAATTAAAAAACCAAAGTACGACTTTTCCGGCGCCTTTACGTTTTTCTTTATATGTGTTGTCATATGTTGTTCTGATAATTGCAATTACTGCACCAATTACTACACCGATAATAAGTGCAAAGAATGTAATCAAAAGTGTATTTCCCAAGCCTGATAAATACAACTTCCAATAATTATCGTCTAAAAAACACATATGAAGCTGCTCTTTAAAACTTAAAGAGCTTAAAAAGTTTGTTTTAAATAACATACCATTAAATAACATTTCCTGCATATTAACCTCTTATTCAAAATAAAGCTACCGTAAAAACGGCAGCTTTTATTATTCTATAACTTATTCTGCTGTTATATATTTATCAAGAATTTTCTGGATTGTTCCATCTGCTTTTAATTCCTTTAAAGCATTGTTAATCTTGTCTCTTAATTCTGAATTATCCTTTGCAAGTGCAATTGCATAATCTTCTTCTGCATATGCAGTATCAAGAATCTTTAAGCCCTTGTTTGCTTTAACAAATTCTTTTGCAGGCTGATTATCAATTACAACACAATCGATTTTTCCACTAACTAATGCCTGAACAGCGTCAGCACCCTTGTTGTATTTTTCAACTTTACCTAATCCTGCGTTCTCAATATCATCTGTACAATAAAGGTCACCTGTTGTTCCTAACTGAACACCAATCTTGTTGTTTGCACCTTTCTTTGTAAGATCAGCTGCATCTTTAATCTTTGAATCTTCTTTTACAATAACAGCCTGAACACCTGTAGCATAAGAGTCTGTAAAATCAACACTCTTCTTTCTCTTTTCTGTTACAGTCATACCTGCAATACCAATTTGGTCTTTTCCTGATGTAACTGCAGGAATAATTGAATCAAAGTTAATGTTATCAACTTTTAACTTCATCCCTAATTTATCAGCTATAGCCTGTGCTATATCAACATCAATACCTACAACCTTATCTCCGTCCACATATTCATATGGTGGAAATTCTGCGTTTGTAGCCATTGAAAGTGTTTTATTGCTTTCTTTTTTTGCTTCTGTCTTACTGTCGCTTCCACATGCGCAAAGCATTGTAACTGACAAACATACTACTAATGCTAATGATAATACTTTCTTCATTATTTTTTCCTCCTAAATCATATCAATATTGCATTCATAAATGTGCAACATGATTATTATACATAATAATGTATACTTTTTCAATATTATTATTTATGATATGGCTGATTGTTAATTATTCTGAAACTTCTATATATCTGCTCCAATAAAATAACTCTCATTAATTGATGCGGAAATGTCATTTTTGAAAAACTCAGTTTATAATCCGCACGATTTGAAACAGATTTATGAAGCCCCAATGAACCACCTATAACAAAAACAATATGACTGTTTCCCTGTATTCCCAATTGATTTATTTTCTTTGCCATTTCAACGGAATCTAATTGCTTTCCCTGTATTTCCAATGTAATAACATATGCATTTTCAGGTATATGTTTAAGTAGTCTCTCTCCCTCTTTCTGTTTTACAATATCTGCTTCAATTTCCGAACAGTTTTCTACTGTTTTTTCATCCGGTACCTGAACAATTTCCAACTTGCAATATCTCGATAGTCTTTTTGAATATTCATTTATTGCTTCAGTGTAAAATTTCTCTTTTATTTTTCCAACTGTCAAAACTGATATTTTCAATTTACTCACCTCGCATTACCATAGTTTTGTCTTGTGTAAGACTACTGAATAGTATATAATTAAATAAAATTTATGATTACAAACATTCATACATAATAAATCTTACAGGAGGAATTTTGCTTATGCCTGATAACATTAACACACAACCTAATGAAAATCCAGAAGAAAAAATAAATGAAAATGCGATTCCAAAAGAATTACATGATTTTACTGAAAATAAAATTCCCTCATTTACCAGACTTTCTGATGAATATAAGGATATAACTTCTTCTGCATCTACCATGCTTATTGTCGGAATTATCGGTGTTTTATTTATGATTCTGGTTCTGACTGATACTATAAATATACCTCTTAATTCTTCTACTGCATGGCTCTTTGATTCCGTAATGGGTGGAGTTTTTATTATATTTATAATTGCAGGGATTGTTTCATTTATGCATGCAAAGCAGGTAAAAATCGAAGCAGATAAGGAAGATGCCTTGATTGAGGAACTCCTTCAGTGGGCCAAAAACAACATAACTAAGGAAATGCTTGATGAAGGTCTTGATTTGAATGAACCCGTTGAAATTCTTTATTTCAGCAGAGCAGACAAAATCAAAGACAAACTGATGCATCAGTTTGAAAATGCCGATGAAGCACTTATCTCTGAATATACTGAACAAATTTATCAGAATATATATGAAAACAATGATAATTAAATATGTATAACTAAAAGAACTGCAATATTTGCAGTTCTTTTTTTTGATGTGCTTTTGTTGTAATTCTTGTGTTTTGGGTGAATTACACAATTACTATTTTTCGACATGCTTTTGGTGTAATTCCTAGTTCTTATCTTGTGAATTGATTGGAATATTACACAATTTACAATTCTTTGATATGTTTTTTGCGTAATTAAAAGCTCTTAACTTGTAATCTGACTGGCTGATTACGCAATTTACAATTCTTTGATATACTTTTTGCGTAATTACAAGCTCTTAACTTGTGATTTAATCGATCAATTACACAATTTACAACTCTTTGATATGCTTTTTGCGTAATTACAAGCTATTAACTTAAGATTTGATTGGAAGATTACACAATTACTAATAGAATGATTCATCATTGACGTAAGCCTCAATCTAAAAGGAGCATTGTCCTAATCTAAAACCAGTACAACGCTCCTTAATTATTACATTTCTTATTTCACAACTACATTAATCTTTTGAGAAATTCCATTCTGTCCAAATACATATATAACAGTCTTTCCTTTGCCAATGGCTTTAACAACACCTTTGCTACTTACCTCAGCAACATTTGTATTTGTTGATTCATATCTGAATTTTGCAATGTGATTTCTTACTTTTTTGTCGCTCTTTGCTTTTGCTTTTATTTTGAATTTTTTACCTTTAGTGAGTGTAATTTTCTTTTTATTTAAAGTAATCTTATTAACATTGCCATATTTTCCGCCTTTTGTAGCTATATGGCATACCTTAGATACCGCTACTACCTTGTTGCCATTCACCGCAACAATCATATATTTGTAGAATTTTCCTTTCTTTAACTTTTTAATGCTGACTTTTTTGCCTTTTACCATCTTTATTTTTACGACTTTGTTATTCTTGCCACAGGCTGAACCGTATATGATATATTCAGTTGCCCCTGTAACTTTTTTCCATGAAAGGCTTACTTTCTTTTTACCTGATTTAGCCTTTAACATAACTTTCGCAAATGAAGATCCTGCCATATCACCTTTGTCTGCATTCAATTTTGAAATTTTATTATTAACTTCATTTATACCGTTCTCATCTGTATTTAAAATTCCTTTATCAACAGATGCTTCTGTGGTTGTTGCAAACTCTGTTGGCATCTCTTTTGTTGTAGGTGCAACCGTAGTTGGTACTGCCTTTGTTGTAGGTACGACCGTTGTTGGTACTGCCTTTGTTGTTGGTGCAACTGTAGTTGGTACTGCCTTTGTTGTAGGTGCAACCGTTGTTGGTACTGCCTTTGTTGTTGGTGCAACCGTTGTTGGTACTGCCTTTGTTGTAGGTGCAACCGTAGTTGGTACTGCCTTTGTTGTAGGTGCAACCGTAGTTGGTACTGCCTTTGTTGTTGGTGCAACTGTTGTAGGTATCTTTGTTGTTGGTGCAACCGTCGTCGGTACTGCCTTTGTTGTTGGTGCAACTGTAGTTGGTACTGCCTTTGTTGTTGGTGCAACCGTTGTCGGTACTACTGTAGTTGGCTTTTCACCCGATCCACCTGCGAAAGTATAAGTTATTGAAGTTGCCTTAGATTCTTTACCATTTCTTACTGATCTAACAGAAACTATGTAATCACCATTTCCACTTGAAAAAGCCTCCGATGTTAAGTTAATAGCTGCTACATTTGATGTTGCTACAAATTTTCCATCAACGTATACGTTATAGCTTTCTATGTCATCAGCCGGTGACTGCCATGCAAAATAGTACGGAAGTGTTTCATTTCCTGCATACGTCAAGCCAACCGGTGCAGGAATTGAATCATCCTCTCCTACTACTGTAGGTGCCACGGTAGTTGGTGATGCTGTTGGTGCCTCCTTTGTTGTTGGTGCAACCGTTGTTGGTACTGCCTTTGTTGTTGGTGCAACTGTTGTAGGTATCTTTGTTGTTGGTGCAACCGTCGTCGGTACTGCCTTTGTTGTTGGTGCAACTGTAGTTGGTACTGCCTTTGTTGTTGGTGCAACCGTTGTCGGTACTACTGTAGTTGGCTTTTCACCCGATCCACCTGCGAAAGTATAAGTTATTGAAGTTGCCTTAGATTCTTTACCATTTCTTACTGATCTAACAGAAACTATGTAATCACCATTTCCACTTGAAAAAGCCTCCGATGTTAAGTTAATAGCTGCTACATTTGATGTTGCTACAAATTTTCCATCAACGTATACGTTATAGCTTTCTATGTCATCAGCCGGTGACTGCCATGCAAAATAGTACGGAAGTGTTTCATTTCCTGCATACGTCAAGCCAACCGGTGCAGGAATTGAATCATCCTCTCCTACTACTGTAGGTGCCACGGTAGTTGGTGATGCTGTTGGTGCCTCCTTTGTTGTTGGAGCAACTGTAGTTTGTGGATTTATTATTCCCGAAGTAATGTCCTCAATTTTAATTTTTTTAAAATTAATGTTTGTTCCTGACTCAACACTTTTTCCTAATTCAAACATAACCTTTATCTGATTATTTGTCACTTTATATGTACCTGTCAAAGTCTTCGTACTATTGGCAGTTAAATCAGTATATACCTGAGTTTCCTTATCGTTTGAAATGCCTTCCTTCATACCAACGAAGCAATCTTTAGTAGATGTCACATCTACTGATACCTTATAGGTATGACCTGACGTTACATTTCCCGTGTAACTTCCCTGTACTAACCACTCTGTGCCTTTGTTAGCCTGATCCACATATATGTTATAATCTGCGTCAGATATCCATTTGTATGAACCGGAAGCAGTGCCGTTCCAATTTCCAAAATAGCACCCCCATTTACCTGACGTCATCCATTGGTTAACTGTTGCAGTTGTATATCCCGATGGAACAAACTGATCTTCACTTGCCTTGTTAAAACTAAAATAATCCAAATTACATGCATATGCTGAACCATCTTTTGTATTAAACAAAAGTTTAATGGAGTGTACTCCTGTTGTTATTACTGAGTCAAGTTTTGCTGTTACATTGCCATATTCATTCCATGATGAAGCATTAGAATTTAATGTAACTGTTCCTACCTTTGTGCCATCACAGTACACATCTGCAGTTCCCCCACAATCCTGTGGACATGAATACTGAAAATTAATTGATGATGCAGGTTCAGTAAAGTTAACAGTTCCATAAGTTAATGATGTTTTATCGAGAATTCCTCCAATGTTATGCCCATTGCCGGCAGATGAGTTTTCGTCAATCACACCACCATTATTGCTTGTATAATTTTCGGCTTCAATTGTATTAAATGCATCAAAATTACCAGGTTGTGGCTGATATGCCGGTTTAGCCGTTGTTTCATCAGCTTCCTGAATAGCTGAAATACTGATATTATTAAGAACCGTTCCTGCCGGCATTCCACTCATTTCCATAACTGCCGTGTTTTTCGAATCTGCCGTTATCTGTATGGTTTTAGTGTTTGTTCCCGCATTAACAGCATATTGAGCTGTACCTAAATCCACCGTATCACTGGAGCCTTCATTTTTCCAATACATTGTTCCTGATTTTGTTGAATCAAATTTCAAAGTTACATTATATTTTTTCCCTTGTATTAAATTCATCGGGTACTTTAACTGAGTTCCCCATGTACCCGGATTGCCACTTGTACTATCTAATCTTACGTTCAAATCAGACAATTTACTTCCTTTATAGCTGATTGCTCCATTATCCCAGCTGCCGGCATAAAGAGAGCAGTCTCCTATAGTTGTAACTGTATTGTTAGCAAGGGCAGTATACCCATCCGATGGTGTTGTAGGTTCAGTTACTGTTCCTCCAATATTCGTATCATTTAAATCTCCGCTTCCCGAAAATACCCTTACATAATCTACTTCCATTGTTGCAGACCGGAATGAATCATTAGGTGCTACATTTCCTGTATAACCTGTAGAATTACTGCCTAAAGCCAGATTTAACAGGAAGTAATGATTTTTCTGGAATGCATATGCATTATCAGGTGTAAGGTAAGCTGTTAAATACACATGATTGTCCACATACCACTGAATAGTACTGTCTGTCCATACTACACCGTATGTATGCCATCCATTAATACCATTATTTGTGTTGTCACTATAGTAATAGTATGCCGGAACGCTATAACTTCCCCAAAATATATGGTTATATGCCGTACCATAGGAAGAGCCACCTGCATTCCAATGAATGGTTCCTTCCACATAATTTCTTGAATTAGCATGCTCCATAATATCTAATTCACCGCACCATGGCCATGGCGTTCCATCATCACCCATCATCCAAAATGCCGGCCATACACCATCCTGATTACCGCCATTTACTTTGATTCGTGCTTCCATTCTTCCATATTTGAAGCTTTTCTTTCCTGCTGATTTTAAACGGGCAGATGTAAATCTGCATCCCCCATAATTTTCTCTTCTAGCTACTATTTTTAATGTTCCGTCTGAAACATAAGAGTTATCTGTACGATCCGTATAATACTCAAGTTCATTATTACCCCAGCCTCCACCGTCGCTGCCTCCTGTCTCACGTGTCCATACGCCGGTGTCAAGAGAGTTTCCATCAAACTCGTCGCTCCACACCAAATTCCATGCTGCGGCCTTAACTTCTTTTATTGCCGGCTGATAAACTAAAGACGCCAGCACCATGGCTACAGTCAAAACTACTGATAAAATCCGTTTTTTCATATTTTTCTCCTTCCGTTTTTTCACTTTAAAACGATTTTATGCTAACATACTAATTTTTCTTCATCAATGCCTGTTAAAATTTTGTTACCTATACTAAAATAAAACCACCTCTTTATGCAAAAAGAGATGCGACTAGATTAAATCACAACTCTTCTTCATTATAACTTTACCTGTTTAAATTAGGGAGATTTGAGACATATTCCTTAAACACGCTCCAATTGCCTCTCTTGATTTCAGATATATCCGTATTCAAGTCTTCAATTACATTGCCTTCTAATAAGAAAACATCGATTCCTAAATGTTTTGCACTCATATCTTCCTTTACGTCATTGCCCACCATAAGGCAGTCATCAGGATCCTTGTACAAAACCTTTAATAAATATTTATAATATTCCGGATTTGGTTTAGTGTAACAAGAGTTCTCATACGTAGTTATAAGACTAAAGTCCTCCGTATCAACTCCTGCCCATGCCATTCTCTCATAAATGGCAATTTCCGGAAAAATGGGATTCGTTGCCACTACAAGCTGATATCCCTTTTCTTTCAAAATATGTATGCATTCCGACACAATGTTAGATGGACTGGTAACGTATCTTGCAACGCCAAAGTCTTCTTTGTAAAACTTTATAATTTCTTTTTCAAGTTTTCGTTTTACCTTCGTTTCCATCTTGCCGTTACCGTCAGTCATAAAGTTTTCAAAAGCCTTCCAGAAACACTCTTCATTAGTAAGCATCCCATTGTTTTCTATCATGGCTTTTTGCCCAATCCATATTCCGGCTATAATCTTTTCAGCTTCATATCCGGCTGATTCCAAATGACTTTTCAGTAACAACATATATGTATCGGTAAATTCTTTCATATCCATTGGAAGCAATGTTCCATCTAAATCAAAAAGCACTGTATTCATATAAAATTCCTACTCATCCCAATTGTGGTATACCTGCTGAACATCTTCATCTTCGTCTAACTTATCAATAATAATGTTCATTTTCTTAATTGCTTCATCATCTGATAATTCTACGTAATTCTGTGGAATCATAGTAACTTCTGCTTCAGCCATCTTAATGCCTGCCTTTTCTAAAGTTTCGCGAACTGTACTAAATTCTTCCGGTGCTGTAATTACTTCATAGCTGTCTTCTTCATCAGAAAAATCTTCTGCTCCTGAATCCAACGCAATCATCATTAATTCATCCGGATCCATTTCACATTCTTCTTTGTCTATTATAATCTGACCTTTTTCATCAAACATATATGAAACACATCCCTGTGCTCCTACGTTTCCGCCGCCCTTTGTAAAGCAGTTTCTTACATTAGCTGCTGTTCTGTTTCTGTTATCTGTAAGTGCGTCAACAATTATGGCAATACCGTTTGGTCCATAGCCTTCATATCTGACTGTTTCATAATTAATGGCACTTGCGTTTCCGGCAGCCTTCTTTATACCTCTTTCAATAGTATCATTAGGCATATTATTTGCCTTTGCTTTTGCTATTACATCACGAAGTTTGCTGTTATTATTTGGATCTGCTCCACCTTCTTTAACTGCAACTGCGATTTCTTTTCCTATAATAGTGAACATCTTGCCCTTTGCTGCATCATTTTTTTCTTTCTTATGCTTAATATTCGCAAATTTTGAATGTCCTGACATTTCATTACCTCTTTTCGTATTTTCTTAATCCTTAATCACTAGAAAGTTTATCAAATTCTATTTTAATAGTCAACTTACGCTTATTATTATGTATCAAGCTCCAAACTTATGCACAAAGCCCTGTCTACTGTTTTTAGAATTTCACCATCCAGATGACAAACTTTATCTTTTAATCTTTTTTTATCGATTGTTCTTAGCTGTTCCAAAAGAATAACCGAATCTTTAACAATATCGCATTTTTCTTTATCAATTTTTATGTGGGTTGGAAGTTTTGCCTTAGTCATTCTTGATGTTATTGCCGCAACAATAACTGTAGGACTATGACGGTTACCCGTGTCATTTTGAATAATCAATACAGGTCTTATTCCTCCCTGCTCAGACCCTATTACAGGTCTTAAATCTGCATAAAATATATCCCCTCGTCTAATAACCATTTTCACACTCCATTTTGTTATCTACTAATTATAGTATTCCACTTTTTGGAATGTGTATTCAATCAGGTTAAATATTTATTTCATAATCATCATCAAAGTAGTCTTTTGTACCTACAACTTTGTTATCTTTAATGTAAACTCTTGGAATTCTTTTTCCCAAATCACATACAAATTCATAATTAAATGTGCCTGCCAAAACAGCCATGTCATCAATTAGAATTTCCTCATTGCCATCTTTTCCTGCAATAGTAACTAAATCTCCTGCTTTAACATCCATTCCCGTAACATCAACCATAAACTGGTCCATGCATATTCTTCCTAGAATGTTTGCCCTTTTGCCGTTAATAAGAACATATCCTTTGTTGCTTAAATTTCTTGGATATCCGTCTCCGTATCCGATAGGAATTGTTGCAATTTTCATTTTTTTGTCTGCAACAAATGTCTGCCCATAGCTTATTCCCCTTCCGGCTTCAATTTCCTTAACATACACAACATGACTGTATATGGCCATCGCCGGTTCAAGTTTCATTGCCTCATGGTCCACCTCTTCTGAAGGATAAAGACCATACATTGATATTCCTGCTCTTGAAAGACTTAATGATGTTTTTGGCATTTCCATCATTGCCGCACTGTTGGCACACTGATGAATTGGAATATGTACGCCATTCTCTTCCAATATATTTATAAATTCCATAAATTCTTCAAACTGCTTATCAGCAAAACTTTTGTCTATGTAATCTGATTTTGCAAAATGAGTAAATATGGATTCTATCTTTATGTTTGGTAATTTATTAATTTCTACAATTTCCTGAACTGCCTTGTCACTTGGAATGTAGCCTATTCTGCTCATTCCCGTGTCTACTGCAATATTTATCTTTGCTTCAACACCAAGCCTTATAGCTGCATCTGAAAAATCTTTTGCCATTTCCAGAGAAAAAATCGGTGGTAGCATTTTTTCTTTAATCACCATATCATAGTATGTTTTAGGAGTATATCCCAAAATAAAAATTGGTTTTGTTATACCATGTCTTCTAAGATTGTGTCCTTCAGCCACTGTTGCTACAGCATAACCATAGCATATAGAATCAATTCTCTTTGCAATCGGAACTGCTCCATGTCCATAGCCGTCTGTTTTTATAACTGCCACAACTCCTGTTTCAGGATTTAACTTTTCTTTCATTTTTTCTATGTTTCTGTAAATTTTGTCCAAATCAACTGTGGCATATCCCCTAAAATATTTTTCAGGTATTTCTTTTTTCATTTTTTTACCTCTTTTATTATTTATCTTTCCATAACTTCAGGAATGGCTTTAATAATGTCTGTAGCCATAAGTCCTGCCTTAGTAGTTTCCGTAATGGCATAATCTCCTGCAAGACCATGTATATATGTTCCCATAAAAGATGCCACATCTATTCCGGCATTAATTCCGATTAATCCGGCAATTATACCTGTCAATACATCACCGCTTCCTGCTGTAGCCATTCCGTTGTTACCACTTATATTAATGAATGTCTGACCTTCAGTTGCGATTATTGTTCTTGCATCCTTTAATACTACATTGGCTCCATATACGTAATTTATCTTTTCCGCATATTTAACCAAATCCTTTGTTATTTCCTCTATTGGCACACTTAATAAGCGACTCATTTCACCTAAATGAGGTGTTATTACAACATTCCTGCGTAATTTTTTCTTTATAATCTCATTGTTGGCAATTGTATTTATTGCGTCTGCATCTATAACCGCCGGTAAATCACTTTCCAATACCTTTTCAACCATCATGCTTTGTATTGTTCCTGTTCCGATTCCCGGTCCTATTGCCACAACACTGCACCATTTAAGGCAGGCTTCAAATGCCTTTTCGTCAAACTTATCAAGTTCATAAGTGTTAATCATTGCTTCAGGAATAACTTTTCCAATAATGTTTCTGTTTGCACTGTGAGTAAAAATTCTAACCATTCCTGCACCGGTTTTAAATGCCGCCAATGCAGTCATTATAGCTGCCCCGGATATATCCTTACTTCCAGCAACAACCAATATTTTTCCATATGTTCCTTTATTAGAATAATTCATCCTTTTTGGAATCAAATCCAGATCACTAATTGTAGCACACTTTATGGCACCTTCAACTGCGTCAACCGCTTTTTGTGGAAATCCAATATCACTTACAATAACCTCTCCACAATGCTCCGCTCCCGGATACAGTACTGTTCCAATTTTATAACACCCAAAAGTCACAGTAAATGCGGCATTTACTGCCACTCCAAGAACCTTTCCTGTATCTGCATCCACACCGGACGGAATATCCACCGCATATATTACAGTTCTTAATTTATTTATTTTTTCTATAACTTCTTTATATTTGCCTTCAACGTTTCTGGATAATCCCACACCAAAAATTGCATCTACAGTAATATCCCTGTCCTGGATTTCCACTACCTCTTTAACTCCAAGATTTCGTATAATCTGCAACTGTGTCTTAAAATCATCTGTAGCTTTACTTTCATCTCCTGCAATGTACACAACTACATCATAACCGTTTAAGTATAACATTCTTGCTACAGCCAGTCCGTCTGCACCATTGTTTCCTTCTCCCGCGACAATCTGAACACTCTGATCTGTTCCCTCTTTTTCCATAATAAGAGAAGCCACACTTAATGCGGCTCTTTCCATTAACACAATCCCAGGCACTTTTATGTTTTCAATTGTGTATTTATCTATTTTTTTCATTTCTTTTCCGGTAACAATACTATTCATGTCTGCTCCTTATTTGTCATGCATATTTTTCTCAGAAATTCTGTATGTAAGCTTCATCAGGCTTTCTGACAAATGAACATTCTCAACTATTACATCATTTGAAAATTTCAAGTCAGTATGGGCAAAATTCCAAAATGCCTTCACACCACACTCCACCAGCTTTTCAGCAATTATTTTTGCCGGTTCTTTTGGTAATGTAAGTGCTACTATTTCAATATTGTTTTCCTTTATATAGTCATACAGATTCACTATATCTTTTATCTCGTAATTAGCTGTCTTCTTCCCGATTAAATCCTTGTTTTTGTCAAACAATGCCGTTATTTCAAACCCACGGTTTTTGAAATTTCCATAATTGGCAATTGCCTGTCCTAAATTACCGGCGCCTACAATAACCATTTTATGCTTAATATCAAGTCCAAGCAGTTTTCCTATTTCTTCATAAAGATATCCCACGTTATATCCATATCCCTGCTGTCCGAATCCCCCAAAATTATTCAAATCCTGTCTAATCTGGGAAGCTGTGACATTCATTAATTTACTTAACTCTTTTGATGAAATACGCTCAATATTCTGCTGTTTAAGTTCATCTAAATATCTATAGTATCTTGGCAGTCTCGACACAACTGCCTTTGAAATTTTGTTCATTATTCAACCCTTCCTTTTAATGCTAACTCAATTATAAGGATATCACAAAAGATTGTCAAATATTTATCATACCTTATTATGTTTCAAAATTGCCGATTTTATGATAGACTATCTTTCGGATAAATTAACGATATTAACAGGAGAAAACAAATGATATTATCTTGTAATCATATATGCAAATCATATGGAGTTGACATAATTTTGGACGACTGCTCCTTCTTCATAAATGACAATGAAAAAGCTGCAATTGTCGGAAACAACGGAGCCGGAAAATCCACTATTATGAAAATAATCATGGGGGAATCAAATGCCGACAGCGGTAATGTTATTATCGGAAAAGATAAAACTATCGGCTATCTTGCACAATATCAGGATTTAAGTTCCCATAATTCCATTTATGAGGAAGTAAAATCAGTAAAACAGAACATTATTGATATGGAACAGAAGCTTATGGATTATGAACAGCAGATGTCTGTTGTTTCTGGGGATGAATTGTCTAAGCTTATGAACTCCTACACTAATTTAGAACATACTTTTCAGTTGCTAAACGGATATTCATATAAAAGTGAAATTGAAGGAGTTATAAAAGGTCTTGGTTTTACCGGGGAAGATTTTAATAAACCTGTAGCCACTCTTTCAGGTGGTCAGAAAACCAGAGTTGCCCTTTGTAAATTACTTCTTGAAAAACCTGATATCATTATGCTTGATGAGCCTACGAACCATTTGGACTTAAATTCAATCAAGTGGCTTGAAACCTATCTTTTAAATTACAACGGTGCCGTATTAATAATTGCCCACGACAGATATTTTCTTGACAAAATTGTCACTAAGGTTGTGGAAATTGAGAACCATAAATCCCACGTATATGAAGGTAATTATTCTGCTTTTGCCGCAAAGAAAAAACAGCTTCGTGAAGCACAGATGAATTTGTATTTAAAACAACAAAGTGAAATCAAACATCAGGAAGAAGTTATAGCTAAACTTCGTTCCTATAAACAGGAAAAGTTTTATAAACGTGCGGAAAGCCGTGAAAAAGCTTTGTCAAAAATGGATGTAATTGAAAAGCCTACTGAACTTCAGGACAACATGACTATTAGTCTTGAACCTGATGTTGTAAGTGGTAATGATGTTCTTACGGTAACAGGGCTTACAAAATCTTTCACTACTACTCTTTTTTCTAATTTAGATTTTGAAATTAAGCGTGGTGAACATGTTGCCCTTATTGGAGACAACGGCACAGGAAAAACTACCATTCTTAAGATAATTAACGGATTAGTTGATGCTGATGCCGGTGTTATCAAACTTGGAACTAACGTGCATATCGGTTATTACGATCAGGAGCATCATAATCTGTCTGATGAAAATACACTATTTGAAGAAATTTCAAATGCATATCCAGATATGAATAACACAAAAATCAGGAACACTCTTGCTGCCTTTATGTTTACGGGAGACGATGTATTTAAAAGAGTTTCGGATTTAAGCGGTGGTGAAAAGGGCAGACTTTCCCTTGCAAAATTAATGCTTTCAGAGGCTAATCTTATTATCCTTGATGAGCCTACGAACCATTTGGACATGACATCAAAGGAAATTTTGGAAAATGCAATCAATAATTATACTGGGACTGTTCTGTATGTATCTCATGACAGATATTTTATTAACCAGACCGCCCAGAGAATTTTGGAACTTACAAATACAAAATTAATAAATTATCTCGGAAACTATGATTATTATGAAGAAAAGCGTGAACAGCTAACTGCTACTTTTGCTCCTGAAGTTGTAGCCCAAAAGGAAAAGAAAGCTGTTTCTGATAACAAACAGGATTACTTAGAAAGGAAGGCTGAAGCCGCAAGGATTAGAAAATTGAAAAATGATATATCAAAGGTTGAAGAAAAAATAAAAAAATACGAAGACCGTTTAAATGAATTGGACGATTTAGTTGCTGACCCTGAGATTGCAACAAACTCAGCCAAGTTAAATGAAATCAGTAAAGAACAAAACGATATTAGTGAAAAACTGGATGAACTTATGGAAGAATGGGAAGTTCTTTCGGACCAGTTATAGTGTTTATATTGGCATTATCCACGTAAAACAATATTGTATTTTACCCGGATTTATCTTATACTATTTATATTAATTTACCTATGTTAAGGAGACGATATTATGGAAAATAAAAAAGTTGTTGTTGCCCTTGGAAGAAACGCTTTCAGCGAGTCATTTCCAAAGCAGCAGATTCGTGTAAAAGCTGCCGCAAAAGCCATTGCGGATTTAGTTGAAGAAAAATATGAAGTAATTATTACTCACAGTAACGGTCCTCAGGTAGGAATGATTCAGACAGCCATGACAGAATACTCTAGATTGGACGAAAACCGTACTGTAGCTCCAATGTCAATATGCGGGGCTATGAGTCAGGGATACATCGGTTTTGACTTACAGAATGCTATCAGAACTGAACTTCTTTCCCGTGGAATTTATAAGCCTGTCAGCACAATTATTACTCAGGTAAGAGTTGATCCTTTTGACAGAGCTTTTAATTCACCTTCAAAGGTAATCGGTCGTCTTATGACTAAAGAAGAAGCTGAAAATGAAAAGAAAAAAGGAAATTACGTTGAATATGAAGAAGGCGAAGACGGCTACAGACGTATTATTGCAAGCCCTAAGCCAATCGACATTTATGAAATTGATGCCATCAAGGCATTAGTTGATGCTCATCAGTTAGTAATTGCTGCCGGCGGTGGCGGAATCCCTGTTCTTGAACAGCGTACAGGCTTAAAGGGTGCCAGCGGTATTATTGAGAAAGATTACACTGCAGCAAAGTTAGCTGATATGTTAGACGCTTCTGCTCTTATGATTCTTACATCCAGTGATTACCTGACTATCGAGAAAGACGGCAATACTGAAGAATTAAAGAATCTTACAACAGCTGAAGCTGAAAAGCTTATTGAAGACGGCTACTTTGATCCTGTTACATCATTACCAAAAATTGATGCTTCTCTTTCATTTGTACTTGCAGGTAATAACAGAACTGCAATTATTACAAATCTTGATAAGGCTAAAGAAGGTATCCGTGAGAAAGTCGGAACTATAATTAAATAATATTTTAAATATATAAAAATCTTTAAGAAACAGAGCACCATTGAATTTTCCAATGATGCTCTGTTTCTTGGTATATTATATTTCTGTCATTTTATACAATTCATAATATATTCCATGTTTTTCAATAAGTTCCCTGTGGGTTCCTTCTTCTTCTATTCCATTTTCCGTTAAAACAAGAATTTTTTCTGCATTTCGGATAGTTGAAAGTCTGTGAGCTATTACAAGAGTTGTCCTGTTTTTAGCAAGCTTTTCCATTGACTGTTGAACAATTTTCTCACTTTCATTATCAAGTGCTGATGTTGCCTCATCAAAAATTAAAATTGGAGGATTTTTCAGAAATACCCTTGCAATGGAAAGTCTTTGTTTCTGCCCACCGGATAATTTAATACCACGCTGTCCTATATCAGTATCAAAACCATTAGGAAGTGACATAATAAAATCATATGCATTAGCTTCTTTTGCAGCCTCAATAACTTCTTCTCTTGTTGCATCAGGTCTTCCATATCTGATATTTTCAAATATAGTTCCTGCAAAAAGATAAACATCCTGCTGTACCATTCCAATATTATCCCTTAATGATTTGAGTTTAACATCTCGGATATCTTTTCCGTCAATCATTATTTTTCCATCAGATACTTCATAAAATCTTGGAATTAGGTTACAAAGAGTTGTTTTTCCGGCCCCAGATGAACCCACCAAAGCAATATAAGATCCTGCTTTTACATCAAGATTAATATGCTTAAGAACACGATGCTCATTATCATTATATCTAAATGACACATCTTCAAAAGTTATTCTTCCCTTAACATTATTCATGTCCACTGCATCTTCCTTGTCCTGTATTTCAGGTTCAAGGGTAAGAATCTGTCTGAATCTTTCATATCCGGAGTAGCCGTTCTGGAACTGTTCAGTAAAATCAATTAATGTTTTAACAGGGTCCGTAAATATGTTTATATATAACAGAAATGTAAGCAAATCCGTTACTCCTACCATATTTTTTATAATCATTATACCACCCACAATAATAACAAGTAAGTTAATGGTTGTTGTAAATGCCGTGAGCCCTGAATTATAGCCACCCATATATTTGTAATTATTTTTCTTTGCCTGTAAGAATCCATCGTTTCCTACTTTAAATTTTTTATTTTCAAGTTCTTCATTGGCAAAAGACTTAACTACACGTATTCCCGATAAATTATCCTCAATCTGCTCATTTATTGCTGCAATTTTTATTCTGTTCATTCTGAAGGTCTGCTTCATTTTTTTATTAAAGAAATAAGCATACACAAGCATGAAAGGAACCAGTACAAAAGCTGCAAGTGCCAATTTTGCATTGATACTTATTAATATTGCCAGCGCTCCCAGAATCTTAATAAAAGATATTGTCAAATTTTCAGGACCGTGATGAAGAAGTTCTGTTATATCAAATAGGTCTGATGTAATTCTTGACATTAATTGTCCTACTTTTTGATCATCATAAAATGAAAAGGGCATCTTCTGAAAATGTGCAAATATTTCTGCCCTCATGTCATATTCAATATTTGCTCCCATAACATGACCGTAATTTGCAATATAATAATTGCAGTAACATTGAAGTAATATTAATGCCCCAACTACAATCGCTATTATAATTAACTGTTTAACGGCATCTTTTGCGTCCATCTTTCCTACATTTGATGCCACATAACGTACCACCAAAGGTATAACTAACGCTATTGCTGAAGCCATAATTGCAAAAAACATATCAATAAAAAATACCCTCTTATATGGTTTATAATATGATATCATTTTCTTTAAGTTTTCTTTCATTGCTATCACCACACCTTTTACAAGTCAATTTCATAATAATAGACCTCCAGAATTACCAGAGGTCCATTTATATTCATATAATATCTTTACTGTTTAGCCTGAACATTTTTTATTGAGAAAGTTCCACTACTTAATGAATTTGCACGAACAACCTTAATATAATATGTTCCTTTCTTCCATGTTCCGTAAGTGTTATATTTACCCTTTCTTGCGCTAAAAATGTTTGAGGAAATTTTCTTTCCTTTTTTTGTATAAACAGATATGTTAAGAGAACCTGTTATATTTCCGTTTATTACAAATGCCGGCTTTTTGCCTTTCTTTAATGATATTTTATACCATTTAGCTTTTTTGTCACCCGGTACGATTACTCCCTTAACAGTCTTGTTATATTTTATATTTGCAGCCTTTGATTTTTTAGCGCCACCCTTTGCCTTTATTTTTATCTGAGTCGCTTTTATTGTCTGTAAATTTCCAATTCCTGCTGAAGTACTTCCGGTTACCCCGATAGAATTAATCTTGAAGTAATATGTAGCATTCTTCTTTACTGCTAATATAATGGAATTTCCACTAAGAGTTGAACTTACATACTCCTTCTCTGAAATTTCTTTCTTTTTAGCGTCTGTAATAGTTACATAGCTTCCAAGACTATATGTAAATTCAAGTTTAACTGCACCTGTAGCATTAGCCTTATATTTAAAATAGAAATTGTCATCTCCACTGTTTCTGTAGTATGTAATTGTCTGTCCTGACTTAATTTCCCTATCAGCCTTTGAGTATAATTTTGCAGATATTTTAAATGTATTTGTAACATCTGCTGTATCAACTGTAGTTCCATAACTTCTTAATCTTAAGTAATATGTTCCACCATTGCTTAATGGAATATATTTTGTTTCCTGAGACTTTCCTGATGTAATATAATTAGAAGAACTAGAAACTCTGTTTGTACACTTGCTGTCTGTATATAAATCAATGTCACAACTCTTGTCTAATTTCACCACATCATACTTGAACTCTAAAGTTCCTGCCTGTGATACATTAACAGGTATAACAATACCATAATATCCCTTTAAATTCTCTAATTTGTAAGTAGCAGCATTTGAATATGTATATGTCTCTGTTGTTGAAGTTTCGTTTCCATTTACAGAAACACTTGGTGTAATAGTTTTCTCCTCTGCCATTGTCATTACAGTCATTCCAAATGTCATAACTGCTAATAAAGAAACTGCAATCAATATTTTACTTATTTTTTTCATATTTACTCCTCTTCTCTTACATAAGACCTTCTAAAGTCTTTCTAATTGCCAAAATAAACTCTTCTGTATTTAATTTCTTCTTGTTTTCTAATGTTGAAATCAGATATAAATCTCCTGTCATTTCTCCATTTTCAATTGTGTCAATACAAGCCTTTTCCAACTTATCAGCAAATGCCATAAGCTCAGGAAGATTATCAAGTTCTCCTCTCTTTCTAAGAGCACCTGTCCATGCAAAAATTGTTGCAATTGGGTTTGTTGATGTTTCTTCTCCCTTTAAATACTTATAATAATGTCTCTGAACTGTTCCATGAGCTGCTTCATATTCATAATATCCATGTGGTGATGCAAGAACAGATGTCATCATTGATAATGAACCAAAAGCTGTAGCAACCATATCAGACATAACGTCACCATCATAGTTTTTACATGCCCAGATGTATCCGCCTTCTGATCTCATAACACGGGCAACTGCATCATCAATAAGTGTGTAGAAATATTCAATTCCTGCCTCATCAAATTTTTCTTTGTATTCAGCTTCAAAAATATCATTGAAGATATCCTTAAATGTATGATCATATTTCTTAGAAATAGTATCTTTTGTTGCAAACCATAAATCCTGTTTTGTATCAAGTGCAAAATTAAAACAGCTTCTTGCAAAACTTTCGATTGAGTCATTTAAGTTATGCATTCCCTGAATAATTCCGGCTCCCTTAAAGTCATGGATTAATTCTCTTGTTTCTTCACCTGCTTCATTTGTATATACAAGTTCTGCTTTTCCGGCTGCAGGAATCTTCATTTCAACTCCCTTATAAACATCACCGTATGCGTGTCTTGCAATTGTAATTGGCTTTGTCCAGTTTTTAACGTATGGTTCTATGCCTTTTACAATGATTGGAGCTCTAAATACAGTTCCGTCTAACATTGCTCTGATAGTTCCGTTTGGACTCTTCCACATTTCTTTTAAGTTATATTCAGGCATTCTTGCAGCATTTGGTGTGATTGTAGCACATTTTACTGCTACACCATATTTCTTTGTAGCTTCAGCTGAGTCAATAGTTACCTGATCATTTGTTTCATTTCTGTAATCTAATCCTAAATCATAATATTCAGTCTTTAAATCTACAAATGGTAATAACAATTCATCTTTAATCATTTTCCAAAGAATTCTTGTCATCTCGTCTCCATCCATTTCTACCAATGGAGTTGTCATTTTAATCTTTTCCATTTTGTTCCCTCCTAACCTTCGTCGTAGTATCCTTGTAGATTATATCTAAAATGTGTTCCAAAGTAAAGATGCATTTGCTTTCTCAATGGCTTTTTGTGCCGACACTTTCCCCCAGCCCTGCCTGTTTTTGTCCATATTTAAATCATTTGCAGTCTTCTTTATTATTTTTTTACATTGAACATTTGTAAGTTTAGGATTAACCGATAACATTAAACAGATAATTCCCGAAACTATAGGCGTAGACATTGATGTTCCACTTTTTTGAACATAAAAATAATTTTTTCTCCACAGGTTACAGCAGCTGTATATTCCATTTGCCGGAGCAACTATATCCGGTTTCTGTATACATTGCTTAGTTGGTCCCCTACCTGAATAATTATAAACCATTTTTCCATTAACCATCATTCTTACATTGTCATTATCCGCCCCCACTGTAATTATTTTTTTGCTGTCCCCCGGTGTGGATATGGAACTGGGGCCCGGTCCACTGTTGCCGGCCGCTGCAACCACCACATATCCTAAGTCCCATAACAGTTCTACCATTTCTGTTAATTTATTATTATCGGACTCATTTTTTTTCAAAGTTCCAAATGAAATATTTACAACTCTGATTCCATACCTTTTTCCATTATCAATTATCCATTTTATACCGTTAATTACATTCTCTTCTTTTCCTATTCCTTTTTTGTCCAAAACTCTAATTGAAATAATATCTGCTTCCGGCGCAATTCCCTTCATTATTCCCTTAGATATGTTTCCGCTTCCTGCAATAATGCCGGTAACGTGCGTTCCATGACCTTCATCATCATACATTTTGTTTTCCCTGCCAACAAAATCCTTAAATGCTTTTATTCTGTTTTCAAAATCAGGATGACCACTTATTCCGCTATCCAATACGGCCACCCCTATATTTTTTCCCCTTATGCCTTTGTTATGAATCCAATCTATATTTAAATCTCTTCTTACTTTTCTCATTTTTGTGCTGCCTTTTAATTTATCTATACTGTAATATATGCCTGAATAAATTTCAGTTTAAAATTATTTGTAAACAAGACATGCCCTTTATCATATTATTTAGTGTAAACAATAATTTAGGAGATAATAACATGAGTGATTTAGCAGCAACAAACTGCGGATGTGGTTGTGAAGGAGGAAACAATAACAACTGTTTATTCCTTATTCTTATTCTTTTATTCTGTGGCGGATGTGGCAACGGAAACGGATTCTTTGGTGGCGGTGACTGCTGTTCAACAATAATTTGGTTATTTATTCTTTTTAGCTGCTGTGGATGCGGCAACGGAAACGGATTCTTTGGAAACAACGGAAATGGTTGCGGTTGCGGCTGTTAGTTGATAACACTGATTTTTACGAATATGATTTCCAATGTTTGTTAACAACGGCATTGAATGAAGACAATTCAGGTAATTACAATTTTTTAATATTACTTGTTTGTATTAGCATTTAAGTCCAGCTTTTTGCATAGACTTAAATTATCAAAGAATTGCATTATGTTGATGGGGGATTACAGTCAAATGGATAATCAACAATTTAAGCAGACAAAATTTGACTCAATGGTCACTAACAAAACCATGCAGTTGATAAAAGCTGTAATCCCTTACATTGACAATAATATGGGAACCATGATTGGAATGCTTATAAAACTAAAGGAACTGCAAAATGCAGCCAAAATTAACAATAATGTAACCATTGCAGCCATGAATGCTGACAAGCATGGTGATATCAGTTGTATTCTTGAAGATATCAAAGATGTTCTGGGAGATGAAGAGCAGGAAAACATCAGCAACATGATGGATATGATGGAAATGTTCAAAATGATGAGTATGGATGAGAATTCCATGAACGATTTTATGAACTCTGCATTTATGAATTCAGACTTTGGTAATGCAAACTTTGATTTTTCATCAAATGAAAACAATTATAATGAGGAGGCAGATAATGAGCAACAACAAATGGATGGATGATCCTGTTTTAAATGGCATTTCAAATGAAAAGCTTGAGATGCTTACCAAAATCATTGAAGGTGCCAAGGGTATGGAGCCCAAACAGATGCTTACATACTTTATACAGCAGTCTAATATAGCCGGAAAAAACGGCATTAATTTTACCAACGCCGAAACTAATCTTATACTTAATGTTTTAAAGGAAGATATGTCCCCGGAAGAAGTTAAAAGAATTGATATGGTCAAAAAAATTGTAGAAATGGTTGGTAAAAAGAGCAGGTAATATTTTTATCAAAAACGAGTCAAAAACAGAACTATCACCAAAGCGATAGTTCTGTTTTTGAGTATTATTTAAAGATTTTTTCTTCTGTATAAAACCATAATTTTTCAAATCAATTTTTACACTACTGATTTTATTATCAAAAGCAAAATATGTAGCTATTTCACACAATTCATTCTTATATTTTCCAAATAATGGTGCCAATTCTTCCGGAACAACTCTATAATTTTCGAATTTAAGCGGATTATAATAATTTATCACATCTACTTTTATAACCTTCTTTACACCATTTATTGCTCTGGCTGTAATATAGACTGTTCCTGTTTTTCTGTTATTGTTGGCTTTAACCACACCATTTTGGTCTACTGTTGCAAGTCTTTCATCTGAACTGCTCCAAACTATCTTGCTGTTAAATACTTTTTTCTTTTTTAATCCCTTTTTTACCTTTGCTTTTGATTGTAGCTATTTTCCTGCTATTTCTGTAAATAACATATCCTTTTGATTTTTGTACTTCGTACCATTTTAGTATTATGCCTTTTTCATTTAGCATATTTCCACTAAAGTTGTCCACTATTACGTCTGTACTATTTTTTTGCTTCACCGTTTCCTTTCCAAAGCAACCATTATTCCACATCGTTCCTATACAAACTATACTTAGTAAGACAAAAATAATATATAAATTCTTTTTCATCATACCCTCTCTCATAAAGCAAATAGAACTATCACCACAGTGATAGTTCTATAATATCATACGTTATAAACTTTTCAAACAATTCCTTTATTATTTAACAACCAAGTTAATAATTCTTCCCGGAACATAAATTTCCTTAACAATGTTTCCTGCTAACTTGTCGCCTAATGCTTCTTTACCCTGAGCAATGGCGTCATCCTTTGAAACGTCAGCCGGTACACTGATTACAACTTTTGTCTTGCCGTTAATCTGAACAGGAACCTGAATTTCATCATCCTTCATAAGTTCTTCGTCAGCTTCCGGCCACTTGTTGTTTTCGAATACGCTACCTGTATTTCCAAGTTTTTCCCATAATTCTTCACCGATATGTGGTGCAAATGGAGCTAACAATGTAACGAAAGTCTGAATTGTTTCTTTATCAATTCCTCCTTCTTTCTTAGCCAATTCAATAAACTTGTTATTGAATTCCATGAAACCTGAAACTACTGTATTTAAACTAAAGTCTTCAAGACGTCTTGTAATTGTGTGAACCATCTGGTGACGAAGTTTTACCATTTCCTTAGTTGGTTCAACATTAGCTTCAATACTGTCTACTGCCAACTTCCAGAATCTTGTGATAAATCTGTATACACCGTCGATTCCTCTTTCATCCCATTCTGAATCAAGTTCAGGTGGTCCTACGAACATTTCATAAAGTCTTAATGAGTCACATCCGTAATCTCTTACCAAATCATCAGGTGATACAACGTTACCCTTTGATTTGCTCATCTTAATACCATTCTTACCTGTAATCATACCCTGGTTAAATAATTTCTTAAATGGTTCATCGAAATCAACTACTCCAATATCATGTAAGAACTTAGTATAGAATCTTGAATAAAGTAAGTGCAGAACTGCATGCTCAACACCACCGATATACATATCAACCGGAAGATATTTATCAGCTTTTTCTTTTGAAACAAGTTCATTATCATTCTTATTATCAATATATCTTAAGAAGTACCATGATGATCCTGCCCACTGTGGCATTGTATTTGTTTCACGCTTAGCAGGTTTTCCACAGCAAGGACATGTTGTGTTAACCCATTCATCAATTGCTGCAAGTGGTGATTCACCTGTACCTGTTGGTTCATATGAATCTACATCAGGTAATAATAATGGCAACTGATCCTCAGGAACAGGAACCGCTCCACAATCAGGACAATGTACGATTGGAATAGGTTCTCCCCAATATCTCTGTCTTGAGAATACCCAGTCACGTAACTTATAATTAACTGTTGCTCTACCAAATCCTCTTTCTTCAATAATATGAGGAGCTTCCTTCTTAAGAACAGAAGATTCCATACCATTCCACTCACCTGAGTTGATCATAGTACCTGATGCTTCTGTGTAAGCTTCTGTCATGTTTTCGATTTCTTTACCGTCTTTTGCAATAACCTGAATAATTGGAATATTAAACTTAGTTGCAAAAGCAAAGTCTCTGTCATCATGTGCAGGAACACACATAATTGCACCTGTACCATAATCAGCAAGTACGTAATCTGAAAGCCAGATTGGAACCTTTGCACCATTTAATGGGTTAATTGCATAACTTCCTGTAAATACACCTGTTTTTTCTTTTCCCTGAAGTCTGTCTACAGATGACTTATTAGCCGCCATCTGAATGTATGCTTCAACATCTGCTCTTGTTTCATCTGTTGCAAGAGATTTTGCCATGGCATGTTCAGGAGCAAGTACCATAAATGTTGCACCATGAAGTGTATCAGGTCTTGTTGTATATACTGTAATTTTTTCGTCTGAATTTTCTAATTTAAAATCAACTTCTGCACCATATGATTTTCCAATCCAGTCAGACTGCATTTTTTTAACCTTTTCAGGCCAGTCAAGCTTGTCTAAATCTGCAAGAAGTCTGTCAGCATAAGCTGTAATTTTTAACATCCACTGCTTAAGGTTCTTCTTTGTAACTTCTGCTCCACATCTTTCACAGCATCCGTTAACAACTTCTTCGTTAGCAAGACCTGTTTTACATGATGGGCACCAGTTAATTGGCATTTCTTTCTCGTAAGCAAGTCCCTTCTTAAACATCTGAACGAAAATCCACTGAGTCCATTTATAGAATTTAGGATCTGTTGTGTTAACTTCCATATCCCAGTCATAAAGAGAAGCAATTTCATTAATCTGTCTCTTAATGTTTGCAATATTAGCTGCTGTTGAAATAGCTGGATGTGTCTTCATCTTAATAGCATAGTTTTCTGCTGGAAGACCGAAAGCATCCCATCCCATAGGATGAATAATATGATAACCATGAAGCATTTTATATCTGCTCCAAACATCACTGATTACATATCCTCTCCAATGTCCTACATGAAGTCCTGATCCTGATGGATAAGGGAACATATCAAGACAATAATATTTTGGTTTTGTAGTGTCTTTATTAATAGGGGTTACATCCCAATTGTGACGCCACTTTTTTTCAATTTCCTTATGGTTATAAGGTGTTGCCATAATTTATTTCCTCCTAAAAATGTATATATAAATTATTTTTTTAACTTTTTCTTTTTAGATTTTCGCTTATTTTCCAGTTCTTTTGATGGTTTATATTTCTTATTAAGGGAACTGGACTGTAATTTTATTTCACACATAACCTGTGCACTTCCAATATTTCCTGCCTTATCTTTTGCTTTAATAACAACAGGAACTTTTTCTCCAACTTCCAACACTCCCGGTTCAACTGTATATACATCAACCTTTGATGTGCTTTCATTTACTGACACAGATGATTTTACCATATCCTGAATTTTTTTTACATTATCTTTATTCTTAACATCTTTAACATCTTTGCTTTTTACCTGTAATGTAAATAAACTTTTCGAACATGATACCTTTGGCGGTGTAGTATCAATTACTTTAAATTTCTGTTTAATCTTTAAAGTTTTTCCTCTTGATACCTTGTACTTAAAAGTTACGTTTTGTGTCTTAGTATCTTTAGTGTCTATTTTGTTATATTTTAACTTTCCGGTAATATTTTTACCATCAGCAGTTACCACCAAAATATTTCCAAGATAATCAGGTGCATCACCTTTCTCCACAAATACAGTGCTTTCTCCCTGAGTAATCTCTCCCTTCTTTAGTTTCCTGTAAGGGTTATTGCTGTCAGGGTCTGTTGGATCCCAGCCACAATATTTATATGCTTTAATTACCTTTGAAGGTTCAACAGGAATCTTATCCTTCTTATTACCTTTTATAACGGATATTTTTGTTTTTTCACGGCAATTATTATATATCCATGCCGCATCCCCTGCACTAAGCAATATGCTCTTGTCTGCCGACTGTTTCTTACCTATCGATTTGTAAGAAGTCTTTGACAGTCGATATGCATATTTGTCTTTATAGGCAGCTGACTGCACCCATATATCCTTTTCAAGCTGAGTGTTATATCTGTGCCATCCCAGCTTATTTTCAACCCATGTATAACTCTTATGTGTCTTATAATTTCCTGTCGGTATTTTCTTGCCAATAGAACATTTGAATGCCTTATATGCTGTTTTACTTTTCTTATCTTTAGAATACTTGTAAATAATAAGAGTATTTAGCTTCTTATTAACAACAATTTCATAATTATTGGAATCATTATTTACTTTATTAGTTTCAGTTTCAATACCTTTGCCGTTTAAATTACCTGCCTTGTTGGCCTCTTTTGTCACCTTTCTTTGGAAAAACATCAAAATTCCAAAAATCAGCCCGGCAACAACTAATATTTCTAAAACCGTAAATAAAATTCTTTTAAATTTATCACTTTTTATAATTTCAACCGGTGTCAAAATCCGTACCTCACCATTGTCATAATGTGCTGCAATGAAAAAAGCCATCTCAATCCGGCAATGCACACGAAATTATTATACAACATTACCATTATTTTTCAAGATGACTTTCTTTCTTTATATAATTATGATTATTCAGCTTTTCTTACGGCTTCCTTCATTTCTTTAACATATTGTCCTACATGAGAAACACTGTCTTTTCCATATGTATACACCGGATTCAAATACGTAAGGAATACAATTGGTACCTCAACAGTCGCTCTTACTTCCTTTATTGCATCAAACAACTTGTCTGTTGTACATCCCTTTGCCAATGCTCTTTCGTTTGCCTCCTGTATAACCGGGCCTTCCGCCACAGGATCTGAGAATGGAATTTCCACTTCTATCAAATCAGCTCCTGATTTTTCCATTTCAATAATTAATTTTTTTGTAGTATCAAGGTCAGGATCTCCTTCTGTTTGTAGAATACTTTTTTAATTATCTTGCAATTCCAATAAAGAAAAAAAGCTTTCATCCCTCGAAAGGGACAAAAGCTATAATTTCAAAACTTCTGCGGTACCACCCAAATTAATGTGTATCACATTCACCTCAACAACATACCATCATATGACACCGCACACTTGTCAATTGATTTTTATTATGCATAAAATAAATCAATATTATACGATTCCATTATTCCAAACTATCTGCAACTACATTCAAAGCTTCCACACTCTGTCTGACTTTGATGTGTTGCACCATTTCCATCAATTGTAATTTCTTTAGCATGACACTTACAATTATCATTAAATGTGCATTTTGTGGCATCACATTTAACATCTAATGTAGTTTCAGGACCACATCCACAATGCTCAACGCCTGATGTTGCCCCACCAATTTTTTCCCTAAAATCCTGACAATAAGTAGCGTCCATTACAGTTGCATCTGTTCCACCAACCTGAATGCCTTCTCTACAACATTTAGCTTCCTTGTTGTAATAACAATTCTTAACATTACAATTTAATACAGTCATAAAAAACCTCCACAATATTTATTTCGGATTATCCGATACAATTATTGTGGAAGTTTTTAATTGATTTTATTCTTTTTTTATTTTGAAAATTTTTCTATTTTTCTTCTTTTCTAATTTCTTTAGTTTCAATTTCTTCACATATCTGCTGAATGAATTCATCTAATGTTTTAACTCCTTCATCTCCGGCAAATCTGCTTCTAACTGAAACAGTGTTGTCTGCTTCTTCCTGCTGACCTACAACAAGCATATATGGTAATTTATCAAGTCTTGCTTCACGAATCTTGTAACCTATTTTTTCTGAACGTGAATCAACAGTTACATCAATATGCTTTGCTTTAAGCTCTTTTGCTACTGCCTGTGCATAATCCTCATATTTTTCAGAAATAGGAAGAACCCTTACCTGCTCAGGACAAAGCCATGTTGGAAATTTTCCTGCATACTTTTCAATAAGCCATGCAAGTGTTCTTTCATAACATCCGATTGATGTTCTATGAATAATATAAGGTCTTACTTTGTCACCATTTTCATCAATGTAGTACATATCAAACTGTTCCGCTAATAAAGCATCCCACTGAATTGTAATCATTGTATCTTCTTTTCCATATACATTTTTTGCATTAATGTCAACTTTAGGTCCGTAGAATGCTGCTTCTCCAACATCTTCAACAAATGGAATGTTAAGTTCTGTAAGAATATTTCTTATATCCTGTTCTGTTTCATTCCATACATCAGCCTCACCGATATATTTTTCTTTGTTTACAGGATCCCACTTTGATAAATGATATGTTACATCTTCTTCCAATCCTAAAGTCTGAAGACAATACTGCGCTAAAGCTATACAGTTCTTAAATTCTTCAACCATCTGATCCGGACGAACAATTAAATGTCCTTCTGAAATAGTAAACTGACGAACTCTTGTCAGACCATGCATTTCACCTGAGTCTTCGTTTCTGAACAATGTTGATGTTTCACCATATCTACAAGGTAAATCTCTATAACTTTTCTGGCTTGCCTTGTAAACATAATACTGGAACGGACATGTCCTTGGACGAAGAGCAAATACTTCTTTATCCTTTTCTTCATCTCCTAAAACAAACATTCCTTCTTTATAATGATCCCAATGACCTGAAATTTTGTATAAATCAGATTTAGCCATAAGTGGTGTTTTTGTACGAACATAACCCCATTCATTGTCTTCTAAATCTTCAATCCATCTCTGTAACTTCTGTACCATTCTCTGACCCTTCGGCATTAAAAGTGGCAATCCCTGACCAATTACATCAACAGTTGTAAACAATTCCATTTCTCTACCTAATTTGTTATGATCACGGTTTTTAGCATCTTCCAAATTTTCTAAGTACTTATTTAACTCTTCTTTACTGTCAAATGCTGTTCCATATATTCTCTGGAGTCTTGCCTTATTGGCATCACCTCTCCAATAAGCCATTGATGAAGATGTGAGTTTAAATGCTTTAATATACTTTGTGCTCATAAGATGTGGTCCTGCACAAAGATCAACAAATTCACCCTGACTGTAGAAAGAAATAATTGAATCTTCAGGTAAATCCTTAATTAATTCTACCTTATATGGTTCATTTCTGTCTTCCATATACTTAATAGCATCTTCTCTTGGAAGAGTAAACTTTTCAAGTTTTGCCCCCTTCTTAATTATCTTTTTCATTTCTGCTTCAATTTTATCTAAGTCCTCTCTTGAAAAAGGCTCTCTGTCAAAATCATAATAAAATCCCTCATCAATTGAAGGTCCTATTGCAAGTTTAGCTTCCGGAAAAAGATTTTTTACTGCTTCTGCCATAACATGTGATACTGTATGTCTGTAAGCTGCTTTTCCTGCTTCATCTTTAAAAGTTAAAATATTTAATTTGCAATCTTTATCTACGGTAGTTCTTAAATCGACTACCTCTCCATCAATTTCTCCGGCACATGCAGCGCGGCCTAATCCACCGGAAATATCAAAGGCAATATCATTAACTGTCATTGATTCTGCATATTCTTTTACTGAACCATCTTT
Source organism: uncultured Eubacterium sp. (assembly GCA_900548465.1). GTDB lineage: Bacteria > Bacillota > Clostridia > Lachnospirales > Lachnospiraceae > Eubacterium_G. The sequence goes on along the minus strand of URKY01000008.1, from coordinate 30,472 downwards.
TAATGTAATCTTCATATTTCTGTTCTCCTTTATAAAAAAATCGCCTCTGTTTATGTTTCCATAAACAGGGACGTTATCTACGCGGTTCCACCCTGATTGCTTAAACTTAAGCCTCTCATTATGATTATAACGGAATCACCGGGCTTGATTAGAGCCACTCAAAGGTAGTCTTCAATTATCCATCCGTAAGACATTCTCAGCTTCCAGTCTCTCTCTGTGACCATCAAAATAATCTACTTTCCTCGTCAACGTTTTACACTAAGGTCATTATAGCATTATGAATATTATTGTCAACATAAACCTAAAATTTATTTTGACATTTTGTTAGGACATCGTTGCAATCCCCTCATTTATTGCAACAATGCCCTTCTATGAAATCATAACCCTTTAAGTTTTTAAGAATTTCCGTAAGTTTATCTATAAAATTCCTGTGTCCAATAACATTCTATACTTGCTATGCCATCTTCATCCACATCTATATCCGTTATTAAACATCCAATCCCAACATATTCAAAATTAGGATTTAAAATATTTTCACGGTGTCCTTTTGATTTGTATAATGCATCATAAGCATATTTCGCAAATGCATCAATTCCGTCTGAATTATCTCTTGTATATGCAATATTTTCCCCAATGAACTTCCAATTATTTAAATTAAAACTGTTTAAAATTGTTTTATATGCAAATCCATTCGGTCTTGTATGAGAAAATTTTTTCTTAATTTCGACTTTTCTTAAATTAGCTACTTCATTAAGTGTTTCATTAATCTTAAGAGGCGCTGCCTTTGACTTAACTCTGTCGTTATTCATTAATGATAGCATCCTGTACATATTATACTGCTTCAGGATTTCCCTTGAATTCTTTAAGTCTGTAACTGTTACCTGACATGCATACTCTTTAACATCTAACTTTGCAACTATGGTACATGTTCCAACTGAATGGGCTGTTACCACTCCCTGCTCAACTGTTGCGATTTTTGAATTACTTGTACTCCATTCAGGACTTGCTTTAGTATTAAGAAGTTTTAATTTAAAATATCCATTTCCTTCAAGTACAGGCAACTGCTTTTCATTATCAAATTTGATATTAGAGACATCCATCTTCAATGATGACAAATCAAGTGTGATATCTGAAAAATCAGCCTTTACTTCTTTTACTTTGTTAGCTTTCTTTATTATAACTCTGCATTTTAATTTTATTCCGTTAACCTTTGCATACACATTGCATTTACCGACTTTTTTCCCCTTTACATTACCTTTTCCTGATACTGTTGCTATTTTTTTATTTGAGCTGAACCATTTTATTTTCTTTTTTGTTCCTTTAACTTTCAATTTCATAGAATAGCCCTTTGTCATTCTAATTACTGAATAATTCATACTTATTTTTTTTGTTTTAGCCACAGTGCTGGTAACGTTTCCAAGGGTTAGTAAAACAATAAAAGAAATTAAAAATGTTAAGGTTTTAATATTATATTTTCTAATCCGTCTCTCCGCCTTTTCATTACCCTCACTCATATATTTTCATCCCTTTTATTTAAGTTCCAAAACAAATAACCCACTCCCGAATCTTAGGTTCAAATGAAACTTTAAAATAATTTACCATAAAAAAAATTAGTTCATCCGGTCATTACCTTATGAACTAATTTTATCATCTTTATTTGATAATGTAAACAATTCAAAATCGTTGTTACTATCATTTTTTATTGTTTTTTATTTTTAATTATTTTGAAATTTTATAAGAAAATTTTACCTGTGCATTCTTGTAGATATAATCCTGTGCTTTGTCCAATAAAACAACTTCACGCATTTCTTTCTTTGTGTATAGTTTTTTCATTTCCTCCGGACTGTCAACATTAGCATCTACATAATACTCGTTATACTTTTCTTCTATTTCATCATCACTTGCTGTCAGCTTAAGTTTTTTTGTCAAATACCACATCAAAAGCTCTGACTTTAATTCTAAATTATAGTTTTCTTCATTCTTTTCATCAGTCAATCCAAAAACTTTCTTATACTCTTCAGTTGACATACCCTGACTCTTAGCCTCAGCCTCTGTATTAGCATCCAGTTCCTCAATTACTTTCTGCTGTAATTTCTGAGGAATTGCTTTCAATTTAACTTTTTCTAAAGCTTTTCTCCAAAGTGCAGGAATTACACTACCTTCTACAATACATTCTTTTTCCCATTTGTAGAATTCCTTTTTATTGTTTATTCCATATTCCTCTGAATAATTTTCTTTAACCCAGTCATCAGTTATTTTTTCACTTACAAGAGCACTTACCGTTTTTACTGTTAATTCAAATTTAACTTTTTTCCCAGTATAATCTTTTTCATCCCCGGCTAATTCCTTTACGTCTTTTCCATCTACTTCAACTTTAATTTTATCTTTCTTTTTATGTCCTATTAAAGCGTCTGAAAATGCCTTGTAAACGCCCTCTGTATAACTTCCTATATCGATAGGCTGTTCTGTCATTGTAAGGTTTTTATCTTCTTTTCCATCTACGAATCCCTTAAAATCACATTCAACTTCATCCGTTTCTTTTGCAGCACGATTTACTTCCTCATGATAGTGAGTATCATCGTATATCATTTCATCCCATTCCTTCTGGGTTACATCATAAGATAACCCTTTTAACTCACCAACAGATATATAATTCTCTACCTTTACGCCTACTTCCTTATCAATATCGCTTGCCGGTTTTATCACCTTGTCCCAGTAAATCAATACAGCAAAAGCTGCAAGAATTATAACAATAATAATTGGAACAATGAGCTTTTTAGGTGTGATTTTTTTTCCTTCTTTCTCATTCTGTGCATTCTCAACTGTTTCTGCCGCATTCTCTACTGTTTCGTCTGTCACTTCTTCAGCAATATTTTCAGTAACGTCTTCAGTAGCGTCATTATTTATATTATTATTTTCCACGCCTTCTCTCCTCTACACTTCTGTTGTGTAATTTGGTGCTTCTTTAGTTATATGAATGTCATGAGGATGACTTTCCTTAAGTGAAGCTGATGTAATCTTTACAAATTTACCTGTTTCTTTAAGTGTCTCTATATCCTTTGCTCCACAGTAACCCATACCTGAACGGAGTCCACCCATTAACTGGAACACTGTATCCTCAAGGCTTCCTTTATAAGCAACTCTTCCTTCAACACCTTCCGGAACAAGTTTCTTTGCATTAGTCTGGAAATATCTGTCCTTGCTTCCATTTTCCATAGCCGCAATACTTCCCATTCCTCTGTATACCTTATACTTACGTCCTTGGAATAATTCAAAGTCACCAGGTGCTTCATCACATCCTGCGAACATTGAACCCATCATACAAACATTTCCACCGGCAGCTATTGCCTTAACAATATCACCTGAGAATTTAATACCGCCATCTGCAATAATTGGAACTCCATATTCCTTTGCAACTTCGTAACAATCCATAATAGCTGTAACCTGTGGTACACCAATACCTGCAACTACACGGGTTGTACAAATTGATCCCGGTCCGATACCAACCTTTACTGCATCAGCTCCTGCTTCAATTAAATCTCTTGTAGCATCTCCTGTTGCGACATTACCTGCAATAACCTGTAAATCAGGATATTCAGCCTTAATCATCTTTAATGTGTTAAATATATTAGCTGAATGTCCATGAGCAGAATCAATAACAATAACATCTACTTTTGCTTCTACTAATGCTTTTACTCTTTCCATGACATTAGCTGTAATACCAACAGCAGCACCACAAAGAAGTCTTCCCTGTGCGTCCTTAGCAGATAATGGGTACTTGATCTGCTTTTCAATATCTTTAATAGTAATAAGTCCTACTAAATTAAAATCATCATCAACGATAGGAAGTTTTTCTTTTCTTGACTTTGCCAAAATAGCCTTAGCCTCTTCTAAAGTTACTCCTACCTTTGCTGTAATTAATCCTTCAGATGTCATTGAATCTTTGATTAACTTCGTCTGGTCTGTTTCAAACTTCAAATCTCTGTTTGTAATAATACCAACTAACTTCTTTCCTACTACAATAGGAACACCCGAGATTCTGAATTTTGCCATCAAATCATTAGCATCCTTTATTGTATGCTCAGGAGACAAATAAAATGGGTCAGTAATAACACCGTTTTCAGAACGTTTTACCTTGTCTACCTCTTCTGCCTGCTGTTCAATAGTCATATTTTTGTGGATTATACCAATTCCACCCTGTCTTGCCATTGCAATAGCCATTCTGTGTTCTGTAACTGTGTCCATTCCGGCACTCATCATAGGAATGTTTAACTTAATCTTTTTTGTAAGATATGTTGATAAGTCTACCATATTTGGAGTACATTCCGAATATTGTGGTACCAATAACACGTCGTCAAATGTAATTCCTTCACCAATAATTTTACCCACTGATTTTTCCTCCTTATTATCCTTTTGTTTATTATATTTCTAGTTATTTTATCGAAAATACTAGCATAAAAAAGCGACACCGTCAATGACAATATCGCCTATTTTCAATTTAAAGCTGTTCACCTTTCTTTACAATGGCAGGACGAACATGATACATAGCTTCTAAAACCTTTTCGTTAGGCTCAAATACTACTTTGAGCTTTCCATTCGAATTGTTTATTATCATGGCATATACATCATTATTATTTGTTCTTGTAGAATAGTCCTTTATTATTGCATTGCCGGATGCTCTTACAACTGCATCCGAAACTAAAGGTGCTACTATTTCAGCTTCTTTAATATCATAGTTTGCAATAGATTTTCTTTTTCTCTGTCCTATTATTTTATCAACAGAAAACTCACCATTCAAAAATGAATATTCATATTCAACACTTGTATATGCCCATACGAGATAAGTCGCATATCCAAGTAAAATTGCAATTGTAAATCCCAACATACCCAAAATCATCATGCTCATTAATCCGGCTAATGTCAGGAATATAAATAGCATTCTTAATAAAATTCCTGAAATGCTTATTCTTCTTTTGACAATCTGTTCTACAAAAACTTCATCCATATTCTGCCTCCGTCTATTCTACTGACACGATATAATAGTAAACCGGCTGACCACCTTCGTATACTTCAACTTCTAAATCAGGTAATTCATCTGAAATTTTTTCAACAAGCGCATCTGCATCGTCTTTTGTTACGCCTTCGCCGTAGTAAATGCTGACAATTTCTGAATCTTCATCCTGCATTTCCTTAATCATTTCAACAGTGGTATCTGCAACTTCTTCTCCAACTGCCAACATGCCTTCATCGCCGATACCCATAATATTGCCTTCTTTGATTTCTTTATCGTCAATAACGGTGTCCCTTACTGCATATGTTACTTCCCCTGTCTTAACATATGACATACTGTCAATCATAGCCTCTTTATTTTCTTCTACAGACATATCATCAACAAATCCTATCATAGCCGCAATTCCCTGAGGAATTGTTTTCGAAGGAATAACTGCAAGTGTCTTGTCTTCTACAAGGTCTACCGCCTGATTTGCAGCAAGAATTATATTCTTGTTATTAGGTAATACGAAAATAGTTTCAGCATTTACCTTATCTACTGCATTAAGAATGTCCTCTGTACTTGGGTTCATTGTCTGACCGCCTGAAATAATATAGTCAACATTAAGTCCCTTAAAGATTTCATCCAAGCCATTTCCTACAGATACTGCTATAAAACCATATTTTTTCTTTGGTTCATTTGCAGCCTTCTGTTCTTCTTCAGCCTTTTGCTGTTCTGCCATCTTCTGGGCATTTTTAATCAATCTCTCGTGATGTTCTTCACGCATGTTGTCAATTTTCATTCTTGATAATGAACCATATGTTAATGCCCTTGTAAATGCTTCACCCGGCTGATTTGTATGAACATGTACTTTAACAATTTCATCATCTGCTACCAAAACAATTGAATCACCTATTGATTCCAAAAACGCCTTAAATGATTTTTCTTCTGATTCAGACATTGGTTTATCTAAATTAATAATAAATTCTGTACAATAACCGAACTTGATTTCTGCCTCATCCATAGGCAAATCATCTGTTACTGCCCCAGCAGCCGGTGCAACTGTTTCTAATGTATAATCTACTTCTTTTCCTAAGAAAGCATCCTGGGCACCCTTAAGCACTACCATAAGTCCCTGACCGCCTGAGTCAACAACACCTGCCTGTTTTAATACCGGCAACATCTCAGGTGTCTGACTTAATACATAATCTCCATGCTTAATAACTTCATCAATTACATATTCAAGGTCTTCACTCTCACCAAGTAATTCACATGTTTTATCAGCGATACCTTTGGCAACTGTAAGGATTGTTCCTTCTTTTGGCTTCATAACTGCCTTATAAGCTGTCTCAACTGCTCTTACACATGCCTTTGATAAAACTTCAACATTTATTTCGTCATATTTCTTTATTTCTCTTGTAAATCCTCTGAATAACTGAGATAAAATAACCCCTGAATTACCTCTGGCACCACGAAGTGATCCTGTAGAAATTGCCTTTGATATGTTTTCCATATCAGGTTCTGTGATTCCACCGACTTCCTTTGCGGCAGACATAATAGTAAGAGTCATGTTAGTTCCGGTATCACCATCAGGTACCGGGAATACATTTAATTCATTAATCCATTCTTTTTTTGCTTCAAGATTTTTTGCACCTGCAATAAACATTTTCTGCAATAACTGTGCATCAATAACTTTAATATCCAAAACTTTATCCTCCTGGGGGTAAGACAATTAATCTATTGTTCTTACACCTTCCACATATATATTAACTTTTTTTACTGTCATTCCAGTGAATTCTTCTATTTTGTATTTTACACTTGAAATGATATTATCTGCTATTGTGGCAATGTTAACACCATAAGCAACTATAATATGAAAATCAATTAATATTTCATTATTTTCATCTATAACAACATTAATTCCCTTAGTAGAACTGTCTTTCTTTAAAAGTCTGACAAGTCCGTCTTTCATGCTTACCATAGCCATACCTACAATTCCGAAACATTCATAAGCTGTTTCGCCTGCATATTTAGCTATTACTTCAGGGCTAATTAATATCTGTCCCATATCGGTATTCATTTTACCTTTCATATATCTCCCTCCTTCTGTGAGTTTGTTTATATTTAAGTTTACATAGTTAGGTGTATTATACCCTTTTTAAGAGAAAAACACAATAGGAATACTCACCTATTTCTTTATGCAGAAAAAGAGCATGTCTCAAAAGATTTCCTTTTGTTTCACGCTCTTTTTCTATTTATGCATAACTAAAATAAATGCTATGCTCTCTCTACTTTTCCTGATTTTAAACATGATGTACAAACGTACATTTTCTTTGCTCCGCCTTCAGTTTTAACTTTGACAGACTTTACGTTTGACTTCCACATTTTGTTTGATTTTCTATGTGAATGACTCACTGCGTTTCCAAAATGAGCACCCTTACCGCAAATACTACATTTAGCCATAATAGCACCTCCCTTGTATAAATTAGGTCAAACTCTAACTTTCCCTTTGACCCGACACGAACGCTATTCTAACACAGTTATTCATAAATTGCAAGCACTTCTTTTGCTATATCTGCACTCATTTTTGCATCCTTAGCATAATAATCTGCCCCGATTTGCATTGCATAATCTTTAGTCAGTACTGCTCCCCCTACCATAATCTTACAATCCACATTGTTTTCATGTAAAAGATTTATAGTATCCTCCATTGCACCAAGAGTAGTTGTCATTAATGCTGACAATCCAACAAGATGGACATTTTGCTCTTTTGTTGTATTAACAATCAGCATTGGATCTACATCTCTTCCAAGATCAATAACATCAAATCCGTAGTTTTCCAGAATAACCTTAACAATGTTCTTGCCAATATCATGAATATCACCCTTTACTGTGGCAATAACTATCTTTCCCTTTGACTCTGACTTTTCACCGTTATTTGCAAGATAAGTCTTGATTTCATCGAAACATTCCTTTGCAACATCTGCAGCTAAAATAAGCTGTGGTAAAAATATTTTTCCTTTTTCAAATTTATCTCCTATTATATCCAGAGCCGGTATGAGAATCTCGTTTATAATCTCCATAGCCTGAACATTTTCAAGAAGTTCTTTTGTCAGCTTTCTTCCATCAGCCTTCATTCCGGTTTCCATTGCATGAAGAATTGCATCTGCCTTAGGTGACCCAAGACTTACATTTGCTGAATTTCCGGTATTTTCCGTAGCAGTTTTTTTCGTAACCGTCACTTCCGGCTCGTTGTTACTTGAATATTCAATAAATTCCATTGAGTTTTTATCAATATTTGCCAGAACTTTATATGTTTTTACAGCCCATACCATAGACGGAACATTTGGATTTATAATAGGTAAATCAAGTCCACTATGTAAAGCCATTGTAAGAAATGTCTTATTAACTATTTCCCTGTTTGGAAGTCCAAAGGAAATATTTGAAACACCGAGAACTGTTCTTAACCCCAGCTCATTTTTTACAATATTAAGAGCCTTCAGTGTTTCCCCTGCAGCTTTTTGTTCAGCTGAAACCGTAAGTGTTAAACAGTCAATAATTATATCTTCTTTTGGTATGCCATAGGACATTGCCTTATTCATAATTTTCTTTGCGATTTCCACTCTTCCTTCAGCCGTATCCGGTATTCCATTTTCATCTAATGCCAATCCAATGACAGCTGCGCCATATTTTGCAACAACAGGCAAAATTGTATCAAGAACCTTATCTTCACCGTTTACCGAATTAACAATCGGTTTTCCGTTATATACACGAAGAGCTGCTTCTATTACTTCAGGTTTTGTAGAATCAATCTGCAAAGGAACATCCACTACTCCCTGTAACGCCTTGATTGTTCTAATCATCATTTCCTTTTCATCTATGTCCGGTGAACCTACGTTTACATCTAATATGTCGGCTCCACCTTCCACCTGTTCTATAGCCTGACCCAGAATATAATCCATGTCGTTTTCTCTTAGGGCCTGTTTAAATCTTTTCTTACCTGTAGGATTAATTCTTTCCCCGATAATTCTTGGCTGATCAATAACTACCGTTTTAAGTGCTGAAGCAATGGCAAGTTTTCCCTCAACTTTTTGTTTCTTAAATTCTCCGTTATTCCACGCTTCTTCAAGCATTGCTTTTACTTCTCTAATATATTCAGGTGTGGTTCCGCAACATCCCCCAATAACTTTTGCACCAAAATTAAGCATTTTTCTACATGTATCTGCAAATTCTTTTGCGCTTACATTGTATGTATTTGTAACGGGATCAGGTAAGCCTGCATTTGCTTTTACAACAATAGGAATTGTTGTCCACTTTGAGATTTCTTCCACAATAGGTATCAAATCATTTGGTCCAAGAGAACAGTTTACTCCAAGTGCATCTACTCCAAGACCCTGTAATGTAAGACACATTGACGAAACCATACAGCCGGTAAATGTTCTCTTATTTTTTTCAAAAGTCATTGTTGCAAGAACAGGTACATCGCTGTTTTCCTTTGCTGCCAATACAGCTGCCTTGATTTCCATCAAATCAGTCATTGTTTCTATCACAATTACATCTGCACCTTTTGCGGCAATAACCTCTTCTTTAAAAATATCATAAGCCTCTTCAAAACTAAGACTTCCCGTTGGTTCCAAAAGTTGTCCTATGGGACCCATGTCAAAGGCTACTAACGCATCCGTACCCTTTGCTGCTTCTTTTGCGTTCTTAATTGCCGCACCAATAAGTTCCTGAACTGAATATCCGCTGCTTTCCATCTTGTAACGGTTAGCGCCAAATGTATTGGCATAAACTATATTTGCCCCAGCCTCTACATATTGCTTATGTATATCAATTATCCATTCCGGTTTTGTTATATTCAATGTTTCAGGAATTGTTCCTACTTCCATTCCTTTTTTTTGAAGCATTGTTCCCATTGCTCCATCTAATATTACGTAATTATTGTCAAATATATTTTTCTTCATGGTAAACTCCTATAAAAAAACTATGATGAACAGCTTTTTCCTTCTTTTCTAAACCTGCATGTTTCTCTTAAATTACATGTATCACAACTTTTTCTGCTTGAAACTGCCAAATCATATCCAAGACCAATAACACAGGTTACCGATTTCGAAGGGGTTAGCATCATGCTGTTATTTACACACACGCCAATTCTTTTAGGGGCATCAAGGATTTCCAAAAAATTCTTCTGGTCAGTTATTGGAAAATCTCCATAGCCCAGTCCATAGCGCCATGTGTGCTGGTATTCCTTAAAATCTGCCAGCATTATTTCTTCTGCCCTGTCACAGACCTGTTCTATCACGGCTGAAGCAAGGCTGTCCATTATCATAGCCTCCGTCATGGATGTTATCTGTTTTTTCCTAATAAGCAGATCTACACCTGCGGACAATGTTGCACACAAAAATATAACCTTATTACAGTTTTTTAAATGCTGCGCAACAGATTCTCCATGTAATTCAAAGTTAATCCCTTCAGGTTGTCCATTAACCAAGTCAAAAACTTTATAAATAAATTTTCCATCTACTACTTTCTTTAGTTCTTCGCCACAGGACAAAAGAAGCTCTTCTGTTTTCTCATCGGGGGTACTTTTTCCATACCCCAGATACCTAAGAGCTTCATCATAATTTAATTTTTCAATTACTACTTTTCTCTCATAATCACTCATTCGTCTAATGCTTCCTATGATAGTATTTTAAATTATTTTTTTATTATATTAGCAACACTGTCACTTATTCTCTTAGCAACATATGGATCATTCATTGTATAAATATGTACTCCATCTACTCCGTTAGCAACCAAATCTATAATCTGATCAACAGCATAGGAAATACCTGCGTCTCTCATTGCTATATGGTCATCGCCAAACTTTTGTAATAGCTTTGATAATTTTGCAGGAATGCTGGCACCACACATTGATACCATTCTCTCAATCTGTTTTTTGTTTGTTACAGGCATAATTCCAGCTTCTACCGGAACATTTATTCCTGCAATTCTTACTTTCTCTATAAAGTCATAAAATGCATTATTGTCAAAAAACAGCTGTGAAATCAAATGATCTGCCCCTGCATCTACCTTTTTCTTAAGGTTTTGTATATCAGCAATCATGTTTTCCGCTTCCTGATGAACTTCCGGATAACATGCCCCTGATACGTTAAATCCCATATTTTTAGACATAATATACTCTGTTAAGTCAGAAGCATATTTAAAATCATTTTTTACTTCAAAATCGGGATTTACGTCTCCACGCAGAGCCAGAATATTTTCAATGCCATTCTCCTTTAACTGATTTAGAATTCTATCTATACTTTCTTCAGTGTTATAAAGGCATGATAAATGAGCTATTGTTTCCACTCCGTATTTGTTTTTAATCATGGAACATAAGTCGATTGTTGTTGCATTTGCAACGCCAACTCCCCCTGCACCATAAGTGACACTTATAAAATCAGGATTTAGATCTTTTAATTCTTCTAATGTTTTATAAATTGTCTCAACACCGCTTTCTTTTTTTGGTGGAAATACCTCAAAAGAAAATACTGTTTTTTTCTTAAAAATGTCTGCTATATTCATATTAGTAAACCGTCATTTATATCTAACAACAAATGACACATGTACATAAATGCACACGTTCCTTTCTATTATTCATCTTATAGTTTTTTGCGGTTAATTTTGTCACGTTTTGCAAAACAGGTTGAAACCTATTATAAGGCATAAAATAATTATACATACAGTAAAAAAAGTACTTTCAATAAGCATTGATAAAATCATTCCCACTGCAAACCAAAACATGGCAAACCCACACAACTTATGCATACTATTCCCACTTTATCATTATAGTTTAATATATTATATGCACCGGCATGGCTATTTTGCACACTATTCATCTAAGTTGTCAAAATCTTCCTGTTCTTTTTTAGTAAATTTATTTACAATGTCGGGTACCATGTCAATTATTTTTGACAAACCATCCTGATCTTTTACGCTAATCAGTTTTGACGAACCGTTCTTTATAACCAGTACTGCGCTTGGTGTAATTTTTCCGCCTACACCACCTGTACCCTTATCCCCCTTAGAAAAGGTTCCAATTCCCATTCCGAAGGAAACATCTGCCATTGGGAGAACTATAGTATCACCAATTACAACCGGTTCTCCTACTACTGACTTTGTTGTAATGAAATTTTCCATTGCCTTTAATAAATCGTCTGTGGCTTTTTTATTATCTGACATATTAATTGCCTCCTTTATAAATATTTCTTTACTAAATAATGAATTTCTTTGTTAAAATACAGTTTCATCAAATATATCAATACTATCCCGACCACTATGTGCCCCTTCATGCATATTCTGCCCTTTAGGACACTTTTTTCAAAGTCGGGAACTATGTTAATTCTTTTCATATTCACATTGAATGCTGACGCTGTCACAGCTATATACCCTAAAGTTTTTCCTGTCAAATCAGGTTCTTCAAAGCCAAAGTTTATGTCTGCCTTTATTTTTCCCGGCATAATATGCTTAAATAATTTCTTCAATATATTTTTTGCATATCTATAGGCTTTCTTTGTAACAGATGAAGTTATAACTTTTTTGAAATGTTTAACTTTGTCAATCATTCCCTGTATATCATTAGCTGTCTTCTTTATATTAGCAATTATCCTTTTTATTGTATTTTTTATACGTAGAAATAACTTTTTTATTTTATTAAGAAAACCATTATCTGAGGATTCCCTTTTTTCTTCCTTCGGAGAAATTTCTTCCTTCCTAATATTGGCATTCTCCTGTTCTTCATCATCAGTTATCCTTTTATTTTCTGTTATATTTTGTTTTGGCAGTTCATCGGCTGCCTTTTCCGATGCCACGCCTTCCTTTTCTTCTTTTTTATGCTTTTTAGTTTTTTTCTTTTGTTTCTTTTCCCTATTAAATATATTAACGGGGATTCCCAAAATTCTAAATTTCATTTTCATGTCCTGTTTTTTTTCTACATTCAATGAAAAATGTAAAAGGCTAAAAAGCCACCCCGCTTTTATTTTTAATGAATAATCTTTTTCGTCTAATTGTCCGGAAATCTTATACGTTACAGGAAAAAGAAGAATTAGCAGTAATATACCAAGAACAACTAACAACGTAATTCCTATTATTTTTAATATTAATAAAAGAATATGTACCATAACTATTCTTCCCCTGATTCAATATTCATTTTATTTAAAATGAATTTTTTTACTTTTACCTCTCCGGTTTCTTCAAGGCAATCCATTATTATTAACTGCATCATATCGAGGGCTTCTTCTTTTCCCTCTGCAATTCCCACTATTATTTTGTCGGAATTTCTGTACCACTTCTGTATCAGCACGTTGGAAGGATATATTTCTAAAGTGTCATAATTATTTTCAGGCAGAGTAATCACGTATTTATTGAACATTGGCTTTCCTTTTTCAATTTTTCTCATAATCTTTCTCTTATTTTCGAGAAGATTATACCCAACATACAAATCCTCATACCATCTCATATATTAATCTTCCATTATTCCGTTTATTATCTCGATACAGGCTAATTTTTCTGCTTTATCATTGCATATTTCAAGCGAATTGTAAATGTAATCCTGAACTTCACTAATATTATTAAAAAATACAGGAAGTTCTGCCAATGTCATAGACATTATGGCTCTGTTTACTATTCTTTCATTTTCCTTGAAAATTTCAGTATATTCAGAAATTAACTTTTCTTTTTCATCCTGTAAAATCTTTTCGTCAACAAATCCATCTGTTGTTTCTTCATCCAGTTCTACGAATATGCTTTCTGTATTTAACTTAGGAATTTTATAGACTATATCATATTTATCTTCAAGTCCCAGTTCTGCTATTTTCTCTGAATACTGCCCTTTTATCTGTTCAGTTATGTCATAATATGAAAGTAAAGGATATAGCTTTTCCTGTTCGCCTTCAAGCATAATAAACATATCTTCTATCTCTTCCAATGATTTAGGACTAAACTTGTCTAAAAACAGAAGATTTGTGTCTTTTATTATTTCATAACATGTATCGGAAACTTTTTCATTCACCCTGTTTTCTGATGTGTAAAGCACCAGCAGCAAATCATTTATTATTTCCTGCAGTGACATACAGCAGTCCATTTCATTGTTTATAAATGTTGTAACACTTGCCATACTTTCACTTACATCTTTATATTCAGCCTCATCCATATTTTTAAATGACACTTCTTTAAGTTTTGAGAAGTTTTCCCACACATGAGGATAATTTTCAGCCATTGTTTCTGTCTTATCAAGCATGGCAGCTGTTCTTATCATATAAAGAAAATCATATAGCCCTTCTTTAGTTCCCTGATTGTAAATACTGAGTCCATTGGAAAGCAACTCAAAAAATTTACTTTTTGTAAGTCGAACCGGAAGTTGTCCAATAATCATTTTTATTTTTGAATTGATTGTTGCACTGTCTTCATCTTCAAAAATAAACTGCATTATTTTTCTTGTATAGCTTTCATCGCTATAATCTTCCGGATAATCCTCTTCCTTAAAGCGATATTCAACACGGTTAAGGGCATGCTCGTAAATATTATATCTGTCTACATAACATGTAATATCCTTAACCTTTTGAATAATTTCTTCCCTGATTTTTTCTAATTTAGTTATATCTGATTCATCAAATGAATTAGACGGTAACTTTTCTATTACTTCATTAATGCCATTTACTATATGATCATATCCCGGCATAACCATTCCACTCTCATCTGATAACATAACAAAGTACGTATAGTAATTCATAGCCAAACGAATAGCTGCATATTTATTATTTATTTCCATATAATTGCCATAATATTCCTTTAAACTATGTTCAACGTTACGATTTTTCAGTAAATCACCAACTATTTTTTTCATTTGCGTCTCCTATAACCTTTTTAATTTCTATTTCATAATGTCGCAGAAATCAAATGTAGCAAAGTAATCCTTTGGAGTTTCTGCTCTTCTAATCATTTCAACTGTTCCATCTTCCTTAAGTAATAGTTCAGCTGAACGAAGTCTTCCGTTGTAATTGTATCCCATTGAGAAGCCATGTGCTCCTGTATCATGAATATATATATAATCTCCCATATCAATCTTTGGAAGTTTTCTGTCTACTGCGAACTTATCATTATTTTCACACAATGAACCAACAATATCATATGTCTCTGTAGCCGGAGCATCCTCTTTTCCTAAAACAGTTATATGATGGTATGAACCATACATTGCAGGACGCATTAAGTTAGCTGCACATGCATCAACACCAATATATTCTTTGTAAATGTGTTTTTCATGAATTGCCTTTGTTACCAATGCGCCATATGGTCCCATCATAAAACGACCCATTTCAGTGTAAATTGCTACATCTCCCATGCCGGCAGGGGTAAGAATTTCTTCGTATACTTTTCTTACACCTTCACCAATAACCATAATGTCATTAGGTTCCTGATTCGGTGTATAAGGTATTCCCACACCACCTGAAAGATTTATGAATTTAATGTCTGCACCTGTTTCTTTTTCAAGTTCAACGGCAAGTTCAAAAATAGTTTTTGCAAGCATTGGATAATACTCGTTTGTTACAGTGTTGCTTGCAAGGAATGAATGTATACCGAAGTTTTTAACACCTTTACTCTTAAGGATTTTGAAAGCCTCTGTTATCTGTTCCTTAGTCATTCCGTATTTTGAATCTCCCGGATTGTCCATAATGCCGTTACAAACTTCAAACACTCCGCCCGGATTATATCTGCAACTTACAGTTTCAGGAATTCCACATTCCTTTTCCATAAAATCAATCATTGTAATATCATCAAGATTTATAATTCCGCCAAGATCATTACAATACTTAAACTCTCCTTCCGGAGTTTCGTTTGATGAAAACATGATATCTTCGTTTCTCAAACCAAGTTTGTCTGCAATCATCAATTCTGTATATGATGAGCAGTCAACACCGCAGCCTACTTCTGCAAGTTTCTTAATAATAAATGGATTTGGTGTTGCCTTTACTGCAAAGTACTCTTTAAATCCCTTGTTCCATGAAAATGCTTCATATACTTTTTTCGCATTGTCCATAAATCCTTTTTCATCATAAATATGAAAAGGCGTAGGATATTTCTTAGTAATCTCCTCTACCTGCTCCTTTGTTACAAACGGTTTCTTATTCATTTTCCAGTCCTCCTAATTGTTTCTTTTTTTGTTTTCTTTTTTTATCTGCCATAAATATCACAGAGGTATCTAAGTCTTTCAATCTTTTCAGCACTAAATTCTCCCGGAAGCATTCTCCATCTCCAGTTAGTTCCCATGGATGAAGGAAGATTCATTCTTCCAATGTTTCCAACTTTTAGTACATCCTGCATCTGGAATATAACAACGTTGGCCACACTTGCATATGCAGTCATAAAAATCTTGTCTACAAGATCTTCTATTGTGCCGTTTCTGCACTCCATATACTCTCTTATGTATCCAAGTTCCCACCACTCAAGTCCTGTGAAATATCCAACAAGAGTATCATTATCGTGGGTACCGCCATATGCTACTATATTTTTATCCCAATTATATGGGAGATGCCCATTTTTTCTATCACCGTCAAAGGCGAATTCCAATACTTTCATTCCGGGATATCCTGATTTTTCAAGTACTTCTGCAACCTCAGGCATTTTAACTCCCAAATCTTCTGCCACAATTTTTTTGTCACCAATGGACTCATTAATGGCTTTTATCAGTTTCATTCCAGGACCCTTCTGCCACTTTCCATTTCTTGCATCTTCATCTTTTGCCGGAATGGAATAATACTTAACCATACCAATAAAATGATCAATTCTGATTACATCGTAAAGTTTTGCAGAATGCTCCATTCTTTTGCGCCACCATGAAAAATCATCTTCTTCAATTTTTTTCCAGTTATATATTGGATTTCCCCAACGCTGACCTGTTTCCGAAAAAGCATCAGGCGGAACCCCTGCAACGCTCTTTGGATTAAGTTCTTCATCCAACTGGAACATATCCGTATTCTGCCATACATCAACAGAATCGTATGCGACGTATATTGGAATGTCACCAATAATTTCTATGTTCTTATCATTGGCGTAAGATTTAAGTTTGTTCCACTGTTCATAGAATTTGAACTGGATAAACTTGTAAAAATCTATTTCATTCGCTAATTCTTCTTTTATATCATTAAGAGCTTCTTTTTTTCTGAATTTTATATCTTCATCCCAGTCAAACCAGGCTGTTCCTGAAAATTTATTTTTGCATGCACTGTATATGCAGTAATCTTCCAACCAAAACTCGTTTTCTTTCAAAAACTTTTTATATTCTTCTGTCTCAAAATGATTGCTATTTTCAAATGCGGTTCTTAACACCTTAAATCTTGAATTGTATATCAATCCATAGTCAACGTATTTATCTTCTATATTCCACATAAAACTGTTGACATAGTCTCTTTCAAGCAATCCTTCTTCTATAAGAGTATCTAAATCTATAAAATAAGGATTTCCTGCAAATGCTGAAAATGAAGCGTATGGGCTGTCTCCAAAGCTGGTTGGACCTATAGGCAAAACCTGCCAGTATTTTTGTCTTGCTTCAACAAGTTTGTCAACTAATTCATATGCACTTTTTCCAAATGTTCCAATACCATATGGTGCAGGTAAACTGCTTACAGGCATCAAAACTCCTGCACTTCTGTCAAAACTCTCCTGAGTCATATATATCTCCCTTAAAAATTATTTATTGTATTAATAATGTTCATGTGTAAACAAATGATCCTGACAATATTCTTTATTACCCGAACATTTTGAACAATATCTAAATGTCAGTTCAGGATTCGTCAGTTCCGTTCTGCCACATACAACACATTTATGTCTTGCTCCGTTTTCATAAGTATTAGGTCTTGCCTGCCTAATATTCTTCTTATACTCGTGTCTTCTCTTTACCTGTTTAGGATTATATTTTCCTCTGTGTTTTGAAAATATCAGATAAATAAAGAAATTTAAAAGTGATACAAAAATTAAAACCGTAATAATTATTCCTGCAATAAGACTTCCTGTTTTAAACGCCTGTATTATATCAAATATCAGATATGCTCCATATATATATCCAAACCATTTGATTTTTATTGGAATAATGAAATACAGCAGTAACTGCTCTTCCGGATAAGTTGCCGCATATGCAAGGAATATGGACATGTTAATATAATAGGTACTAACACACAGTCCAATATAAGTTCCAAAGAATTCACCGACTCCCGTCATTCCATAGGCTAACATCTGGGAATACATATCAGTAGGCAACACATTAAAATGATGTAAAACCAATAGCACTGCGTATAGAATGAGTGAACCAGCAACGGTAAATATAAACCCTGAGAAAATATATACGTTAAATCTATATGTTCCCCACGCATGTTCAAGTCCTCTTCCTAACTGATAATACAATAAGAGCATTATTATTGTGAAAATTCCCAATTCTTCAGGTGGAACCAGTATCCATGTTACAATTCTCCAAATCTGTCCATGAAAAACCCAATATGGATTAAATTCAAGAAAAGAATACATTTCAGGACTTACAAGTTCAATTACATATCCTACTACATAAGCAATTATCAAATATAATGATAAATTCGGTATTGCATATTTGCTATATTTTCTTTCAAAATCTGACATTAATTTATTCTCCTTATAGCCAAAAAGGCAGACTATCTCCATATAAAAATGACCAATTTACAGTATAAATTCTACACTACTGTTTGTCAAACTACTTTGGCACTATTTTTTTATTGAGTTTTTTCTTTATTTATAATATAATTAAAAGTCGTTTTTAGTATTTCCATGTCAAAAACGGTTTTATTTTAGGAATATATATTTTTATAATATCTATTATTAAGTATTTTATGTTTCATTATTTGAAACATTTGGAGGAAATCACATGAATGAGAACAAGTATTATAGTCTTGGTATCGACATTGGTTCTACCACTGTTAAGATAGCAATTTTAGATGATAAAAATAATATCATTTTTTCAGACTATGAAAGACATTTTGCTAATATTCAGGAAACTCTTGTGGCTTTATTAAAAAAAGCCTATGACAAACTTGGAAGCATTGACCTTGCTCCTATGATAACAGGTTCAGGCGGTCTTGCACTTTCAAATCATTTAAAAATTCCATTTGTTCAGGAAGTTGTTGCAGTGTCTACCGCTCTTGAGGACTATGCCCCTCAGACTGATGTTGCAATCGAACTCGGTGGAGAAGATGCCAAAATAATATATTTTACGAACGGTATCGAACAGCGAATGAACGGTATATGTGCCGGAGGTACAGGCTCTTTTATTGACCAGATGGCTTCTCTTTTACAGACAGATGCCTCAGGTCTTAATGAATATGCAAAAGATTATAAGGCTATATATCCAATTGCTGCACGATGTGGTGTTTTTGCAAAAACTGATATTCAGCCTCTTATTAACGAAGGTGCAACTAAAGAAGATCTTGCAGCTTCCATATTTCAAGCTGTTGTTAACCAGACAATTTCAGGACTTGCCTGTGGTAAACCAATTCGTGGAACTGTAGCATTTCTTGGTGGACCACTTCATTTCCTTCCGGAATTAAAAAAAGCATTTATCAGAACACTTAAGTTAGATGATGAACATATTGTTGCACCTGAGCATTCACATTTGTTTGCCGCTACAGGTGCCGCTTTAAATCACAAGCCTAGTGTTCGTATTAATATAGTTGATTTATACGAGCAGTTGTCTAAAGGTGTTCAGATGTCTATGGAAATTAAGCGTCTTGATCCTTTATTCCACAACCAGGAAGAATATGACAAATTTACTGAGAGACACAATAAGGCGCAGGTTGAAAAGGGTGATTTAAAAACATATTCAGGTAACTGTTATCTTGGAATTGATTCAGGCTCTACTACTACAAAAGCTGCCCTTGTTGCTGAAGACGGAAAATTATTATATTCATTCTATAGCAGCAATAACGGTAATCCTTTAAAAACAATTATTGATGCTGTTAAGGATATTTATTCCAAACTTCCGTCTGATGCACATATTGTCCGTTCATGTTCTACAGGTTACGGCGAAGCTCTAATTAAGGAAGCTTTATTACTTGATGAAGGAGAAGTTGAAACTGTTGCCCACTATAATGCTGCAGCTTTCTTTGAGCCACAGGTCGACTGTATTCTTGACATTGGCGGTCAGGATATGAAATGTATCAAAATTAAGAACAATTCTGTTGACAGCGTACAGCTAAATGAAGCCTGCTCTTCAGGATGCGGTTCTTTTATTGAAACATTTGCAAAATCACTTAATTTCACTGTTCAGGATTTTGCCAAGGAGGCTTTATTTGCTTCTAATCCTACTGATTTAGGTACAAGATGTACCGTATTTATGAATTCAAATGTAAAACAGGCGCAGAAAGAAGGAGCAAGCGTTGCAGATATTTCTGCCGGTCTTGCATATTCTGTTATTAAGAACGCCCTGTTTAAAGTAATAAAAATAACTGACGCTAAGGACCTTGGAAAAAAAGTCGTTGTTCAGGGTGGTACATTCTACAACGACGCAGTTCTTAGAAGTTTTGAAAAGGTTGCTGACTGTAAGGCAATCAGACCTGATATTGCCGGCATTATGGGGGCTTTTGGTGCTGCTCTTATCGCAAGGGACAGATATAAAGGACAACCTACCACAATGCTTAGTCTTGAGCAATTGGAATCTTTCTCTTATGAAACTTCCATGACAAGATGTAAAGGCTGTACAAACTCATGTCTCCTTACTATTAACAAATTCTCTGACGGACGTAGATTCATCAGTGGAAACAGATGTGAAAAAGGTATTGGTGGACAGAAGAATAAAGAAAATATTCCTAACTTATTTGAATATAAATTGCATCGTATGTTTGATTACGAACCTCTAAAGGCCGATGAAGCTCCCCGTGGAATTGTTGGTATTCCAAGAGTTCTTAACATGTATGAGAATTTCCCATTTTGGGCAACATTCTTTAAAGAATTAGGATTTAGCGTAACTCTTTCACCTGAGTCCACACACAAGATTTATGAAATGGGTATTGAGTCCATTCCTAGTGAATCCGAATGTTATCCGGCTAAGATTTCCCACGGACATATTGCATGGCTACTTCAGAATGGAGTTAAATTTATTTTCTATCCATGTATTCCATATGAAAGAAATGAAACTCCTGATGCTAACAATCACTACAATTGTCCTATTGTTACATCTTACGCTGAAAATATAAAAAATAACGTAGAGGAATTAGACGATCCTTCTATTAAATTTATGAATCCTTTTATGGCATTCACTAATGAAGATACTATTACTACACGACTTGTTGAAGAATTTACAAGGGAATTCTGTATTACATCTGAAGAGATCAAGTCTGCAGCCCATAAAGCCTGGGATGAATTACTGGCATCCAGAAATGATATGGCAAAGAAGGGCGAAGAAACCCTAAAATACATGGAAGAAAACGGAAAACGTGGTATTGTTCTTGCAGGACGACCGTACCATGTTGACCCTGAAATCAACCATGGTATTCCGGAAATGATTAATTCATATGGTCTTGCTGTTTTAACGGAAGACTCTGTTTCACATTTGGCAGATGTTGAGCGTCCTCTTATTGTATCGGATCAGTGGATGTACCATTCAAGATTGTATAAAGCTGCTAACTTCGTTAAAACAAGAGATGACCTTGATCTGGTTCAGTTAAACTCTTTCGGTTGCGGTCTTGATGCTGTAACAACAGACTGTGTAAGCGATATTTTAACTAAATCAGGAAAAATTTATACAGTACTTAAAATTGACGAGGTAAATAACTTAGGTGCTGCAAGAATTCGAATCCGTTCATTACTTGCAGCCATAAGAGTCCGTTCTGAAAATCATTTTGAGCGTTATATTCAGCCTTCATCAATTAATAAAGTTGAATTTACAAAGCAGATGTATGATGATAAATATACTATCCTTACTCCTCAGATGAGTCCTATACATTTTACAATGTTACAGGCTGCTCTTAATTCATGCGGATATAATTTTGAGGTTATGGAAAGTAATAAATCCTGCATAGATGTGGGGCTTAAATACGTTAATAACGATGCGTGTTACCCATCTCTTATTGTTGTAGGACAAATTATGGAATCTCTGTTATCAGGGAAATATGATTTAAATAAAACTGCTGTTGTTATCAGCCAAACCGGCGGTGGTTGCCGTGCTACTAACTACATTGGTTTTATCAGACGTGCCCTTGAAAAGGCAGGTCTTAGTCATATTCCTGTATTATCTCTTAGTCTTCAGGGACTTGAATCTAACAGTGGTTTTAAAATCACACCAAAGCTTGCTGTCAAGGCTGTTGAAGCTGCTATGTATGGTGACCTGTTTATGAGAGTCGTCTACAGAACAAGACCTTATGAAGTAAATGAAGGCGAAACAAACGCTCTTCACAAGAAATGGGAATATAAACTTTGCAAAGAACTTTCTGATAAGAAGTTTGGAATAAGACGTTTCAAACGAAATATGAGAAAAATCGTTGAAGAATTTGATGCTATTCCTGTTAAAGATATTAAGAAACCTAGAGTTGGTATTGTTGGAGAAATTCTAGTTAAGTTCTCTCCTACTGCCAATAACAATCTGGTTGAATTGCTTGAATCTGAAGGTGCTGAAGCAGTTATGCCTGATTTGGTAGACTTCTTCTTATACGGATTTAGAAACGCTACGTTTAAATACGAAAATCTTGGATTTGATAAGAAGTCTGTCCTCATCAACAATCTTGGGATTAAAGCAATTGAATGGATGAGAAATTCAGCCAAAAAAGCTCTTATTAAGAGTAAACACTTCACTCCTACATCTGATATATGGGAAATGAGCGAAATGGCTGAAAAAGTTGTTTCAATTGGTAACCAGACTGGTGAAGGCTGGTTCCTTACAGGTGAAATGCTTCACTTAATTCATGATGGTGTTCCAAACATTGTTTGTACACAGCCATTTGCCTGCCTTCCAAACCATATTGTAGGTAAAGGTGTTATTAAGAAGCTTCGTGCCATGAATCCGGATGCCAACATTGTGGCAGTTGACTACGATCCCGGTGCCAGCGAAGTTAACCAGCTTAACAGAATTAAGTTAATGCTTGCCACAGCAAATAAGCGCTTAAAAGAAAGTGAGAAATAGAGAATATTAGTGAATATATAAGCCTCATCCGTTATTGTTTTCAATAATGAATGGGGTTTGTTTATTATGATGTTGTCCGTTTTACACAATTTAATTTTTTTTCTGCTTCTTTGCGTAACTGCCCGGGAAACCTTTCAGTTATCTCACGCTTTTACATTTTTGCTATATCCTGAATAAGGCTGCTCATTTCTTTTTTTGACTGCACTGTTCTTGCAGTGTCCATCACCTGCTTTTTCTCATCGTCTGATAAATTTGAAAAATGCTCCATGGCAACGTCATTCATTGCCAAACCAAATCCTAACCCTAAAGGCATTTCTTCTTTATTGTTTTCCATAAAAAACCTCCCAATAACTGTTAAATCATAACTTTAGTTTTAACAATCATTGGGAGAAATATTCATTATAATTTATTTAATTTTCAAAGCTTATTATTTACGCTGTACAAGTATAAGATTATTTAAAACACTTCTTATATGTTCTCAATCTGCCAGTCAATAGGTTCCACTCCGTTGGCCTTAAGGAACTCGTTTGCCTTGCTGAAATGTTTGCAGCCAAAGAATCCACGGTACGCTGACAGCGGGCTTGGATGAGGAGCTTCAAGTATCAAATGTTTTGGATTAGTAAGCATTGATTTCTTTCTTCTTGCAGGACTGCCCCATAAGAAATAAACAATCGGTCTGTTCTGAGCATTTACAGCCTGAATTACCGCATCTGTAAACTGCTCCCAGCCGTGACCCTGATGGGAATTTGCCTGATGGGCTCTAACCGTCAATACAGTGTTCAAAAGCAACACACCCTGATCAGCCCATTTTTTTAAATAACCGTTATTAGGTATATAGCATCCCAAATCATCATGAAGTTCCTTGTAAATATTAACAAGAGATGGAGGTATATCATTTCCCGGCAAAACAGAAAATGATAATCCATGGGCCTGATTTACATTATGATATGGATCCTGCCCCAAAAGCAGCACTTTTACATCTTTAAGCGGTGTAAAGTGAAAGGCATTAAATATATCATCTGCCGGAGGATATATTACTGTTTTGCTATATTCATCCTTTACAAAATTATATAAATCTCTGTAATAGGGTTTTCTAAATTCCACACTAAGGGGTTTAACCCAATCATTATCTATCATTGTCATTTTAATTTTCCTCTATATTATCTCGTTAATAAAATCTCTCTCATTAAATACCCTAACTGCTCCGGGAACAATAGAAATTTCAAAGTGATTAGACCTCATCATTTCTCCATCAACATTAAAGGTACACATTTCTTTAGAATCAACTATTATTTTGTTCTCACTAAATCGTTTTACTGCAGGCGAACTTTCATGTTTCTCCTTTAACAACTTAAGCAGTACTGGAATAATTTTGGGTTTTGATAATTTTCCCACAAAATAAATATCAAACAAACCATCGTCTAATATTGCATGGGGAGCTATTCTAAATCCACCTCCGTAATATTGACCGTTTCCTATAGCAAGAATTGTACAGTCATTCTCCACCTGAGATTCTCCCATTGTTATCTTTAATCTTTTAAATTTATACTTAAAATAACTGTAAATAAGACTGGCATTATAACGCTGGCTGACAGGAATCCACTTCTTGTTTCTTATTACTGATATGTTGTTTGCCACTTCTGCATCAAGTCCAAGGCATGCAACATTTAAGAAATATTTTCCATTTATTTTTCCAACATCAATCGTATTTATGCCACTGGAACATTGTTTTAATGTTTTGTCAAAATCATTTCCACTGCCGGCAGGTATGCTTCCGATAATTTTATTTTCAGAACCTATAATTCCATTTAAAACCTCATTTAAGTTTCCGTCTCCTCCCACGGAGAAAACTACACACTCCTTATCATCGGGAATATTTTTGGCTATTGTTCTTGCATCTCCTGCTTTTTTTGTATACAGGATTTCGTAAGGTATTTCCCGCAACAAACATGCCTTTCTTATTTTTTCTTCTATTTCAATTTTTTTAACTTTTCCACTGTTAGGATTAATAATAAAATAGTACTTCATCTATTTTCTCCCACGTATATCCAAAATTTACTCTACCAAATCTATAATCTGACAGATACACCTTTATCATTTAAGTATTTCTTAAGGTCAATTATTTCCAATTCTTTGTAATGGAATAAAGATGCTGCAAGAGCCGCATCCGCTCCGCCCTCTGTCAACGCATCATAAAAATGCTCCATTTTTCCTGCTCCACCGGAAGCAATTACCGGAACCGACACATTTTCAGCAATAGTTCTTGTAAGTTCAATGTCATATCCCTCTTTTACTCCGTCACAATCCATGCTGGTAAGAAGGATTTCTCCTACACCTAGTCTGTCGGCTTCCATTGCCCATTCCACGGCATCAATCCCCATATCGACACGACCGCCGTTTTTAAATATATTCCAGCCCTTGCCATCTGCTCTTCTTTTAGCATCAATGGCAACAACAACACACTGACGACCGAATTTATCTGCTGCATCACTTATAAGTCTTGGATTCATAATTGCCGCTGAATTAATTGAGATTTTGTCTGCCCCCTCTCTTAAAAGAACCTTAAAATCATCCACAGTTCTAATACCACCACCTACGGTAAAAGGTATGAAAACCTGCTCTGCAACTTTTCTTACCATATCAACAACGGTATTTCTGTGATCACTTGTTGCTGTAATATCTAAAAAAACCAACTCGTCAGCCCCTGCCTCGTTATAGGCTTTCGCCACTTCAACAGGATCTCCCGCGTCTCTTAAATTAACAAAATTAGTTCCCTTTACCACACGATTGTTATTTACATCCAAACATGGAATAATTCTTTTTGTATGCATTGTAATCTCCATTCTATAATTTTCTGAAATTATCTAAAATCTTAAGTCCTACATTTCCGCTTTTTTCAGGATGAAACTGACATGCAAACACATTATCTTTTTCAACTGACGCATGAATGTGGGCAACATATTCAGTGGTTGCCTTAATGA
Source organism: uncultured Eubacterium sp. (assembly GCA_900548465.1). Lineage (GTDB taxonomy): Bacteria > Bacillota > Clostridia > Lachnospirales > Lachnospiraceae > Eubacterium_G. Next base: position 4,329 of record URKY01000008.1, on the reverse strand, counting down.
TTTCCTGTTCTTTTGCCTGTAAATAGTAGGAATGCACAAAATATACGTAGGACTGATTATCAATGCCTTCAAACAATCTTCCATTATTAGTTAATTCAAGGGAATTCCATCCAATATGTGGAATCTTGAATCCTGCTTTGTCAGGAATTTTTGAAATCTTTCCCTGAAGTATTCCAAGTCCCGGTACTCCTTCTGACTCGTCACTGTTTTCAAATAAAAGCTGTAATCCAAGACAAATACCAAGAAAAGGTGTCTTCTTATCTACGACATCATATATTGTATTGACTAAATTGTAGTCCTTTAATTTCGACATGGCGTCACCGAAAGCCCCAACTCCCGGAAGCACAACCTTATCTGCACTCAATATTACATCTCTATCTCTTGACAAAACTGTTTCCTCTCCCAAGAACTGAAAAGCCTTCTCAACACTTTTTATATTACCTGCATCATAGTCTATTATTGCTATCATTAAAATATTTTGTCCTTCCTAAATTTTGCTGTCTAATTCAAACCAAAATTCCACACCGTCTTCGTGGTTAATAACACCATAACCTTTATTGTGTCTTTCCATTATTGCCTTAACAATGGACAGTCCTATTCCATTTCCGCCATAGGCTCTGGTTCTTGCCTTATCAACCTTGTAGAATTTCACCCAGATATTTTCCAATTCATTATCCGGAATATTCTTTCCGCTGTTAAATACCGACACTCTTACTATACCATTTTTTTCAGATATTTCTACTTTAATTAATTTGTTTTCATCCACATGATTAATAGCATTACTGAGATAATTTGTAATAACTTCTTCTATCTGGAATTCGTCTGCCCATACATAAATCTGTCTTTTTTCCTCAAACAAAACATTTATTTCCTTCTGTTCTGCTTTGATTTTCATGGAGTTAATAACTCCGTTAATTACTGAAACGATATCAAAACGTTCCATATTTACAGGGGAATTTCCGAATTCCAGCTGGTTAAGTGTAAGGAGATTCTTAACCATTTTGTTCATTTTATTAGCTTCATCTATAATAACATCACAATAATAATTCATATCCTCCGGATTATCCATAATACCCTCCTGTAATCCTTCGGCATATCCCTGAATAAGGGCAATTGGTGTTTTCAGCTCATGAGAGACATTGGAAATGAACTCTTTTCTCATTTCATCAACTTCTTCTTTCTTTTCAATGTCCTTTTGAAGTTCAATGTTTGCAGTTTTAAGTTCAGAAATGGTTCTCTCCAACTTTTCCGACATATCATTCATACTTTCACCTAATACACCAAGCTCATCGTTATGATGCCCGGTATACTTTGCGTTAAAATCCAGTTCTGACATTTTCTTTGATATGTCGGCCAACTGCAATAATGGTTTTGTGTATCTGCTTGTAACTAGAAGTATAATTATTGTGGCTATGGCTATTGTGGCAATTCCTATCCACAAATAAAAATTGTTAGTTATACTTATTGTCTCCTTGAAATTTTCAACAGACATTCTGACCATAACAGTGTATCCATTGTCTAATGTACTTGTTAACTCATAGTACTTCGTTCCTGAATTTCTGTCAGTTGCCGACTGTATTTTGTAATTATTACCTGCTTCAATTAAATGTGGTGCCTTCTCATCAATATTCTGACCGAAAATCATATCACGCCATCTTTCAATAAGAATTTTTCCTGCTCCATAATCAAAAAGAACATTTCCGTTCGAATCTACAAGAATTAATGTTGTTCCTGTTCTCTCACAAATATTGTTTAATTTTCTTACATTATCACTTTTTTCCAGATTCTCATCTTTATCTATAATGTCTTTTAAATAGTAGTATACACTTTTAATTGATGTCTGTTTTGTTGCAGAATAATATTTTTCCACAAAAAAACTGCTATACAAAATAACGGCACCAATTGATACCGCCATTATTGTAATTATCAAAACTGCTAATTTTACTCGAATTGAACGCTTCATTATTGTACCTCAAATTTATATCCCATGCCCCAAATAGTTAAAATGTATTTTCCGCACTCTCCTAATTTACTACGCAATTTTTTGACATGGGTATCAATGGTTCTTGCATCACCAAAATAATCATAATTCCATACATTGTTCAGTATATTTTCTCTTGAAAGTGCAATTCCCTTATTCTTTACAAAATAAGTAAGCAGTTCAAATTCCTTGAAGCTAAGTTCAACAGGCTTTCCCTTAACCGAAACAATATGGGCAGACTTATTAATTTCAATTTCTCCTGCCTTTTCAATTTCGCTCTGATCAATATTGTTTGTTCTTCTTAATATAGCATCAACTCTTGCCACAAGAATTCTCGGACTAAAAGGCTTGCTTATGTATTCGTCAACTCCCAGTTCAAATCCAAGAAGTTCGTCACTTTCCTCACCTTTTGCAGTCAGCATAATAATTGGAACCTTTGAAAGTTTTCTTATTTCCCTGCAGACTTCCCAGCCGTTCATCTTTGGCATCATAACATCCAATATAATTAAATCAAAATCATTTTCTTTAACAAATAACTCTATTGCCTCTTCTCCGTCTCCAGCCTCAACAACGGTATATTGTTTTCTGACTAAAAAATCCTTTACGAGTTTTCTCATTCTTGCTTCATCATCTACAACTAATATCTTTAACTGCTCCATACGAACCTCCTTAACTGCTCCATACGAACCTCCTTAACTGCTACACTAATTATATTGTATTCATCATAATTAAACAATAAATATGTGTCGATTTAATGAACATTAATTATTCGTAAAAATTCATTCCAAATGTTTTAAAATTTTTTGTGATATTTTTTCCGTTTGAATTGTTGTATTATTAGAAAGATCTTTCAACACATTAAGGAGGAAATCTTGTGGACTCACAATTATATAATCAACTTGTAACGGAATATGCCAATATGGTCTTCAAAATAGCCTACAATTATTGCAAAAATAAATATGACGCAGAGGATATTGTTCAAAATACCTTTTTAAAACTGTTGCAGCATAAAGGCTCATTTTCAGACAACGAACACATAAAAAGATGGCTTATTCGTGTATCTATCAATGAATCGAAAAATATGTGTGCATCTTTTTGGCGTAAAAGAATTGTATCCTGGGATGAATCCGTGTCAGATGCCGAATTTTCTTTTGAAAATAATGAAAACTCTATGCTTTATGACACAGTAATGAGCTTGGATACGAAACATAGAATAGTGGTTCATTTATATTATTATGAAGGATATTCCATACGGGAAATATCTGAAATCTTACATATAAAAGAAACTACAGTTCAAACTAGGTTAATGCGTGCCAGAGCAAAGATTAAAAACACCATGAAAGGAGATTGGTTAGATGAATAATTATAAAAAGATGTTTGACGAAATTAATATTTCTGATGACTGTATGAGAAAGGTGAGAAATATGGAAGTAAGAAATAAAAAAATCAGAAAATTTAAAATACGTTATGCCGCTGTTGCCCTTGTCGCATTAGCTTTATTTGCCACATCTGATGTTGTATCATATGCAGCTACAGGTTCAGGTATTGCAAAGCATATACAGGTATTTGTAACGGATAATAATGGCGACAAAACCAAACTAAAAGAAACTGAAAATGGAAACTATATTTATAAGGATAAAGATAAGAAGGTTAAAGTCCATGTAAATAAAGATACTTTGGAAAAAGAAAGTCTTAATATAAATGCAGATGTAAACAAGGACAAAGATGAAGTAAATCTTCAAATAGGTAATTCAGATAAATAGAGTCGAGGGTGCGGACATTTTCTTGGACTATCTAAGTGACCAATCCAAGTCTATGTCTGTACTCTATAGGACTCAAATATCCTAATGATTTTTTTATTCTTTTTTCATTATACCAATAAAGATAATCATTTAAAATACCAATAAATTCTGAGATGTTTACCCCAGACCAATCTGCATTATAGAACATCTCATTTTTAATTCTTCCAAATACGCTCTCACAGGCAGAATTATCAGGTGAACAGCCTTTCTTTGACATTGATCGTATGAAACCATTTTTCTCCAGCCTGTCAATCCAGCCTGGCCAGCGGTAGTGTACGCCTCTGTCTGAATGTATGATTGGTTTTTCTCCTACAGATAGTAATTTAGCTGCATCGTCAAGCATAGAATTGACAAGTAATGCATCTGGAGAAGTGCTTATATTCCAATTGACAAGTAAGCCATCAAAACAATCTACTATAGGCGATAAATAAACCTTTCCTGCCGGAATTGCAAACTCGGTTATATCTGTTAACCACTTTTCGTTAGCTTGTATTTGAGCCTTCAACTGATTTATTTCATCAGAAGAAATATCTGTACTTGAAACAG
>URKY01000007.1 GCA_900548465.1 uncultured Eubacterium sp. | reverse complement strand
TGACAATACGCTCCGCAATTTTTATACAGTTTGCTTCATATTTTTCTGATACATCTGCAATAGCATCCTCTGAGCGACGGAATAACTTTTCTATAATTATATTATCTTCCACTTTTTCACCTCCTTACTTATATACTACGGATTTGCGTTTAAATATTACAGTTGTGGGAAAAACTTACATTAAAGAAAACACGATTGTAGTTTTCCACAATCGTGTTTTCTAAACTTGGATTACCCAATTTTCAATCATTTATTTCAATTTTGTTGCCTTTTATAAATTCTTAATTCTCTCAATAGCCTTTAATGTATTTTCATATGTTCCAAATGCTGTCAGGCGGAAATATCCTTCACCACTAGGTCCAAATCCTGACCCCGGAGTTCCTACGATGTTAGCCTCCTGTAATAACTTGTCAAAGAAATCCCATGATGACATTCCATCAGGTGTCTCAAGCCATACATAAGGTGCATTCACGCCACCGCTGACATTGTATCCGGCAGCTCTTAAGCCATCCATAATTACTTTTGCGTTATTCATGTAATAAGCTACCTGCTGCTTTGTCTGTGCCTTACCTGCTTCTGAATAAACAGCCTCACCGGCTCTCTGAATAATGTATGGTGCACCATTAAATTTAGTTCCGTGTCTTCTTGCCCAAAGGGCATTTAACTTAGTTCCGTTTGATTCAAGTTCTTTTGGAATAACGGTAAATCCAAGTCTTGTTCCTGTAAATCCGGCATTCTTAGAAAAACTTCTAAGTTCAATTGCACATGTTTTCGCACCATCACATTCATAAATTGAGTGTGGTACATCATCTTCTGAAATATATGCTTCATATGCTGCATCATAAATAATTACAGCACCTACTTTATTTGCATAGTCTACCCATTCCTGTAACTGGGCTTTTGTAATTGTAGAACCTGTAGGATTATTTGGGAAGCAAAGATAAATAATATCAGGTGTTTCCTTTGGAAGCTCAGGTGCAAAATTTGTAGCCTTTGTACATGGCATATAAATAACATTGCTCCATTTTTCCTGTTCAGGAATGTAATCACCTGTTCTGCCTGCCATGGCATTAGTATCGACGTAAACAGGATATACAGGGTCACAAACTGCAATTCTGTTATCAACTGCAAAAATATCACCAATGTTTCCTGAATCGGATTTAGCACCATCGCTTATAAAAATTTCATCAAGTGCTATATCAACACCTCTTGCCTTATAGTCATTATCTCTTATTGCTGCTCTGAGGAATTCATAACCTAAATCAGGTGCATAACCATGAAATGTAGCTGCATCAGCCATTTCATCAACTGCTTTGTGCATAGCTTCAATAACAGCCGGACAAAGAGGCTGTGTAACGTCACCTATTCCAAGACTTATTACTTCCTTATCAGGATTGGCCTGCTTATAAGCTGCAACCTTTTTACCAATGTTTGAGAATAAATAACTTCCCGGTAACTTTAAGTAGTTTTCATTAATTTTGTACATTTTTCAATCCTTCTTTCTTACTTTGTTAGTTTACTCTTTATACATAATCTGCAGAATTGAAGTTGCAGTATCAACCATTGTCCTACCACTGTCCATAGCATTTTTCTGGATGTATCTGTGTGCTTCATTTTCTGTCATATTATTTTTTTGCATTAAAACTGCCTTTGCCTCATCTACAATGCTTTGCTCTTCTTCTGTTCTCTTAGGGGGTGATTTTCTTTTCCTTCTGTATTTTTCATAAATGTTATTTTGCATCATTTCAACAGAATTAAGAAAATCTCGAACTTTGATAGGCATTTCAACCATTGCAACACCTGTATCATCATCTAATAGTTTTTGTCTGGATGCTACAAGCAGCATCTCAAACCTACCTTCTACATTATAATAGATATCAGTATATGACATATCCGGCATTCTATATCCACATATTATAACACCTTCACCTAAGGTATCCGCCAATGTTATTGCCTTCGAACCTGTCGCACAACTAAAAACGTTATCGTATCCGTTATGAATAAGGAGGTTCTTTATCGACTTGCTATCCTCAGGCTTCGGAAATACTACTATTACTCCTGCCAATTTTGCCTCCTATTTAGATGCGATCAAGATATCTGTCAATCTCCCAATCTGTAACCTGAGATGTGTATTCATCCCATTCTTCGCTTTTAGCTCTTATATATTTGTTAAATACTTCTTCTCCTAAAACCTTTTTCACAAATTCTGATTTTTTCATTTCCTGAATAGCTTCATATAAATTGCTTGGAAGATTACCAATTCCGGCTTCTACTCTTTCCTGTTCTGTCATTTCATAAATGTCCTTCTGAACACTATCAGGTGGTGTGAGTCCTCTCTTAATACCGTCAAGACCTGCTGCAAGACAAACTGCTATAGCAAGGTATGGGTTGCAGGCACAGTCAGGACATCTGAGTTCTACTCTTGTTCCTGCCCCTCTTGATGCAGGAACTCTTACCAAAGGACTTCTGTTTGTAGCTGACCATGCAATATATGTAGGAGCTTCAAATCCCGGTACCAGTCTCTTATATGAATTTACAATTGGATTAGTAATGGCTGTCATTGATCTCACATGCTCCATTATTCCTGCAATAAAACTGTATGCTTCTTTGCTTAATCCGTTAGGGTCATCAGGGTTGGCAAATATATTGTTACCTTCCATATCTGACAATGACATATTAATATGCATACCTGAACCACATACTCCATATTTTGGTTTTGGCATAAATGATGCATATAATCCGTGACGCTTTGCAATTGTCTTAACTGTAAGCTTGTATGTCATAATCTTATCTGCTGTTTCCAATGCCTCACCGTATCTGAAATCAATTTCATGCTGTGCCGGCGCTACTTCATGGTGTGAAGCCTCAACTTCAAATCCCATTTCTTCAAGATTTAATACAATGTCACGACGGGCATTTTCACCGAGATCTGTAGGACCTAAATCAAAATAGCTTCCTTTTTCATGACTTATTGTAGTCGGATTTCCATTGTCATCTGTATGGAATAAGAAAAATTCACATTCCGGACCTACGTTAAATTTATATCCCATTTCAGCAGCTGCCCCTATAACCCTTTTTAAAATAAATCTTGGGTCATTTTCAAGCTGTGTGCCGTCAGGTTTGTATACATCACAAATCATTCTGGCAACTTTTCCCTGATGTGGTCTAAAAGGTAATATCTCAAATGTATCGTAATCAGGATACAGATACATATCTGACTCTTCGATTCTTGCAAATCCCTCAATTGAAGAACCATCAAACATGATTTTGTTATCAAGAGCTTTCGCTAACTGACTTTTAGTAATTGCAACATTTTTTAATGTTCCAAAAAGGTCAGTGAACTGGAGTCTGATAAATTCTACATCCTCGCTTTGTGCTACGTTTAAAATCTTCTGTTTTGTATATGCCATTTTTTACTCCTCTCAAAAATGAAAATTCTTATTAAATAATAACAAATCCCACAACTTACGTCAATAAATACCAAGTCTCCTCATGGCATTTTTGCCGGCAAAAGAATTCACTTTTTTAATTTACATTACCATATATATTCTATTGCATTTCCACCAATTAAATTATAAAATGTATGTTGACTAAATACAAACATGGAGAATACTAATGATTAACAAATATAAAAAACAAATCTGCCTTGGGGCTTTTACCATAATTATTGTTACTATTTTTATTATAATGATGATTCGCACAAATAATTCCCGAATAAGTGATTTTAATCAGACTCCAATCACGACTACCGCAGTTGTTGAATCCACCATCCCGGAGACTGAAACGGAAACCATCGGTGCTGAAACTGAAGCAAAATTACCAAAAAAACAACAGAAAAAGAATGCTTCAAAAACCGGAGAATTTGACAATAACAAAAACATTGAAAGTCTTATAGACTTTTCAGCAAAACATCCTTATATGATTAGGGTTAACCGTGCTGAAAACTTTGTTACCGTTTATGGTATGGATTATGAAGGAAAACATACAATTCCATACAAAACATTTTGGTGTTCAACAGGCTTAGATCCGGAATCTACACCTCTTGGACAGTTCAAAATATCAGAGCGCTATGACTGGCGTATTATGGTTGACGGTTCATATGCCCAGTATGCAGTTAGAATTTATGGACCTATAATGTTACATTCCATCCCTTATACCTACGGAAAACACGATGCCTTAGAATATTGGGAATACAATAAATTAGGAAAACCTGCTTCTCTTGGATGCGTCCGTTTAAGAGTAAAGGATATAAAATGGATTTACGATAATTGTAATGATGGAACAAAGGTCACTATTTACAGTGAACCCGATGAAGAACCTGAAATAGCATTACCTAAAATAAAGAAGATAAAGAAGTCAAATAAAAATAAGAACTGGGATCCTACGGATCCTGCAAAAGGAAACCCTTGGAAGAATAAGAAAAAAACTAACACTCGCAAAAAGACTACTACTAAAGAACAGAAAAGCAACAAAAAATAGAATGGAGTTATTATGGCAAAGAAATATTATGCCGTGAAAGTCGGTAAAACAACCGGTATTTTCGAAACATGGGAAGAATGTAAAGCCAGTGTAGACGGATATCCCGGTGCCTTATATAAGAGTTTTACAAATTTAGCAGATGCTCACGGATATATGGGATGGTCCGGCAAACAAATGAGTCTTTTTAATATGGACTCTTTTGACACCAACGATACTACACCTATTCAAAACGAAGAAGCACCTGATACAGATATTCCTTTTTCAAATTCAGTTAAGGCTGTAGCCTATGTTGACGGGAGTTTTAACTCTTCAACTAATGTATTTGGCTATGGTGTTGTAATGTTTCATAATGGACATGAGCTTCACCTTTCTAATTCATTTGATGATGAGGAGATGGCTTCAATGCGTAACGTTGCAGGTGAAATATACGGTTCCCTTGCGTCTATGGAGTATGCCATTGAGCACAACATCTCCCACCTTACAATTTACTATGATTATATGGGCATTGAAAAATGGTGTACCGGTGAATGGAAAACAAATAAAGCCGGCACTCTCGCCTACAAAAAATATTATGACAGAGCCAGAAAAAAGGTTAACATAACATTTCAAAAAGTCAAAGGTCATTCTGGTGACAAATATAATGACCTAGCAGACCAGCTGGCAAAAGAAGCCTGTGGAATATAAAAATCCAAGAGAAAATGGACCAGTCAGGAAATAAAGAAAAGAGCTAATGTGCAAAATGATTGGAAGTATTTCGTAATCTTTGCGAGCATAACTACAATTGCGGAGCATTGTCTGAGTCCGCTTTGCGGACGAGTTTGCGGGAGCAATTGTTAATATGCGGCGGAGCAAAGATAGAAATACGACTTATTTTAAACATTAGCTCTTTTCTTTATTTCTTGACCGGAACCTTTTTCTCTTGGATTTTTATTTACTACCGTCTATTATTGCCAGCAGTTCTTCAGGCTTGTCTATAATTGCCATTGGATTCAGGCTTTCAAGGAGTTCTCTTTCTCTAAAGCCCCAGCTGCATGATACACACGGCAGTTCAGAGTTCTTTGCTGTTTCCCGGTCAACTTCAGAATCACCTACATATATTGCTTCGGATTTCCTTGCATTAAGAAGTTTAAGGGCATGATTGACACTGTCAGGTGCCGGTTTTTTCTTTATTCCCGCTGCCTCATTTTCTCCTATTGCAATCTGAATGTAATCACTGAAATATATTTTATTTAATTCTGAAGTTGCGGCCTGTGCCTTATTTGAAACAATAGCCATCTTAATATTTCTTTCTTTTAGTTCTTTTAGCAACTCCATTATTCCCGGATATTCTCTTGTCTTTATCTGACAATGTCCCTGATAATATTCCTTGAATTCTTCAAATACCTTCTCAAAGTTCGGATCTTCTTCTCCTAATGGCAGTGAACGCACCATCAGCAATTTTAGTCCGTTGCCTACATGCCTTCTGACGTCATCGACACTGTGTACAGGATAACCGTACTTTCTTTGTATATATTTAACTGCATCCGCCAAATCATCTATAGTATTAAGCAATGTTCCATCTAAATCAAAAATTACCGTATTATACATATCAATCTCCTCACTTATGCACCTTATTTTTTTGCAACTCTATTATAGCAACTTTTTCTAAGATGTACAGATAAATTGCGACGTATACAATCTGTATTCTGTAGCGCCTTCGTATGTTTCCCACATAACGTACACTGCTGTACTATAACCTGTCAACTTGGCTTTGAAGCCCTTTGATACCCCAATTGTTGTCTGAGTAAATTCTGTTGTTTTTATATTATAATTATATATTTGTACTATGCTCTTACTTTTATATGAGTTTCTCTAAGCTGCTGTTCAGTAACTTCTCCCGGTGCACCGCACATAAGATCCTGGGCATTACCATTCATTGGGAACGGAATAACCTCACGAATATTTTCCTCATCGCGGAGAAGCATTATCATACGGTCAACTCCCGGTGCCATACCTGCATGTGGTGGAGCACCAAACTGGAATGCGTTATAGAGAGCTCCAAATTTTTCTTTAAGATCTTCCTCTGTATATCCTGCAATTTCAAATGCCTTAACCATAATCTTCATATCATGGTTTCTAACAGCACCTGATGACAATTCAACACCATTACATACAATGTCATACTGATATGCAAGAATTTCTTCAGGATTCTTTGTTTCCAAAGCCTCAAGACCTCCTTGTGGCATCGAGAACGGATTATGTGTAAATATCATCTTCTTTGTTTCATTATCATATTCATACATTGGGAAGTCATTAATATAACAGAACATAAATTTGTTCTTTTCTATTAAATCAAGTCTTTCGCCTAATGCTGTTCTTATCTGACCTGCATAAAGAGATGCATTCTTTTCATTGTCAGCTATAAAGAAAATAGTATCTAAAGCCTTAAGGTCTGCCAACTCTCTGATTTCATCCTTCATATCGTCAGGAATAAATTTATCAATAGGTCCCTTGTATGCTCCGTCTTCCAATACTTCAAGATATCCAAGACCACCCATACCGATGCTCTGTGCGAACTTAAGAAGCTTTTCGTGGAAGCCCTTTGATAATTTCTGATTTACAACAATGGCACGAACAGTCTTTCCATGGAACGGCTTAAATGTACATCTCTGGAAGAAATCTGTTACATCTATTATTTCAAGAGGATTTCTAAGATCCGGCTTGTCTGTTCCGTATTTAAGCATTGCTTCCTTATAACTGATAATAGGGAATGGTGCCTGGGTTACCTCATATCCTTCAGGTGCAAACTTATTAAATGTATCAGCAAGAACTTCTTCTCCTACTCTAAATACATCTTCCTGAGTTGCGAAACTCATTTCAAAGTCTAACTGATAAAATTCTCCCGGTGAACGGTCTGCTCTTGCATCCTCATCTCTAAAACAAGGTGCAATCTGGAAATACTTGTCAAATCCTGACACCATCAATAACTGTTTATACTGCTGTGGTGCCTGTGGAAGAGCATAAAATTTTCCTTTGAATTTTCTTGAAGGAACTATATAATCTCTTGCTCCTTCCGGTGAAGATGCACAAAGTATAGGTGTCTGAATTTCTAAAAATCCCATGTCTGTCATCTTCTGTCTTAAATAAGAAATAACCTTTGATCTGAAAATCATGTTATCTTTTACTTTTGTATTTCTTAAATCAAGATATCTGTATTTTAATCTGACATCTTCTCTTGTTTCTTTTGAAGTCATTATTTCAAAAGGAAGCTGTCTGTATACCTTTCCTAAAACTTCAACTTTCTTTGCTTCTAATTCAATTGTTCCTGTTGGAATCTTTGGATTGTATGTTTCTTCATCTCTGTGTTCTATAGGTCCTTCTACAGAAATACAATCCTCCTTGTTAAGACCTTCAAGTAATGTTGTATCACGCATTACTACCTGCATAACACCATACATGTCTCTAAGGTCAATAAATGATACGCCACCGTGGTCACGAATGTTCTCAATCCAACCTGCAATCTTCATTGTTTCTCCAACGTTTGCTTCCGTAATCAAATCCATTGTAACATCACGGTAAATGTTGTTTGTGTTTACGTCCATTAGTTTTCTCCCTTCGATTTTATATTGAGTGCATTTTTGTTTCCTACAAAACAAAAATCATCCCGGCATATTTGCTTAGGATGATTTTATGTTAACTTTTTATGTTTTGCTCATCCCGGAAACTGATTTTCAGGACGAACTCATTATTTCTAATCTGTCCGCGGTACCACCTGATTTACTGCATATCATGCAGCCACTCTTAGGTTTAAAAACCTTCCGATTATCGCTCGGCCACGGCTTCCCTACTGACAATGCATAAATATTATCAGACATTGTGTTTGGTTCGCAGCTCCAAAGTGTTATTCATCTTAATTCATTCTGCAGAACTTTCACCACCGTCTGCTCTCTGTAAGCGATAATTAAGATTACTTCTCTTCTTCAACGCCATTAAACTTGATTATATAATAGGAAAGTTCATGTGTCAAACATAACTTTCTAGATAATTAAATTAACTACTATATTTACAACAAAAGCTACAATCCATGCTACCAGACACTGAAGGAAAACCACCATGACAGCCCACTTACCTCCAAGTTCACGCTTTACTGCAGAAATCGCTGCAACACAAGGCGTATATAACAATGTAAATACAAGAAATACTATGGCACTTTTTGCTGTAAACATCGTCTGCAATGCTCCACCACCAAGTAATACCTTTAGTGTACTGACAACACTCTCTTTTGCAGTGAATCCTGTTATGAGGGCTGTTGATGCTCTCCAATCACCAAATCCCAATGGCTTAAATATTGGTGCTATAAATCCACCAATCATTGCTAAAATACTATTTCCTGCATCTGTTACTATATTGAAATGCAAATCAAATGTCTGTAAGAACCATATTATTAATGATGCCAGGAATATAATAGTGAAAGCTCTTGTTATAAAATCTTTAGCTTTATCCCACATTAATCTCAGTACACTTTTTGCTCCCGGCATTCTGTAATTAGGTAATTCCATAACAAAAGGAACCGGTTCACCTTTAAACTTTGTCTTATCAAGAATCAGGGCATACAAAATTGCTACAAGGATCCCGGTAAAATAAAGTACTGTCATTACTATTGCACCATTCCCCTTAAAAAATGCTGCTGCAAACAAAGCATAAATTGGAATTTTTGCGGAGCAACTCATAAATGGTGTAAGCATTATCGTCATTTTTCTGTCACGCTCTGAAGGCAAAGTTCTTGTTGCCATAATTGCAGGGACCGAACATCCAAATCCAATAATCATAGGAACAAAACTTCTTCCTGAAAGTCCTAATTTTCTAAGTAGTTTATCCATTACAAAAGCAATTCTTGCCATGTAACCGCTGTCTTCAAGCATTGACAAAAAGAAAAATAAAACAACTATTATCGGAAGGAAACTTAATACACTTCCCACACCAACAAAAATTCCATTTATTACAAGAGACTGAATAACTTCATTAACCTGTGCTGCCTTCATGGTCTGCTCACATAAATTGCTTAAAGCTTCAATACCCATATCCATAAGATTTTGAAGTCCTGCGCCAATAACACCAAAGGTAAGCCAGAAAATCATTGCCATAATAATAGCAAATGCCGGCAATGCAGTATATTTTCCCGTAAGGATTTTATCTATCTTTCTACTTCTTGCACGCTCTTTGCTTTCATGAGGCTTAACTACCGTATCTTTGCAGATTTTATCAATAAATGTAAATCTCATTTTTGCCAAAGCTGCATGTCTGTCCATCTCACTTTCTTTTTCCATTTGGAAAATAATATGTTCAATCATTTCTTTTTCATTCTCATCCAAATGAATTTTTTCTATTATTTCAGTGTCTCCTTCTATAATTTTGCTTGCAGCAAAACGAAGTGGAACATGATTTTTATGGGCATGATCATCTATAAGATGCATAATGGAATGAATGCCCCTGTGAATTGCGCCGCCGTCCTGGCCCTCTGCATCACAAAAATCCATTCTTCCCGGGCGTTCCCTATGTATCGCCACATGCATTGCATGTTCAATAAGTTCATCTACACCTTCATTCTTGGCTGCTGAAATAGGTACTACAGGTATTCCCAAACTTGATTCTAATTTATTTACGTCAATTGAACCACCATTAGTTGTCACTTCATCCATCATATTAAGTGCCAATACCATTGGAATGTTTAATTCAATTAACTGTAAAGTCAGATATAAGTTTCTTTCAATATTAGTAGCATCAACTATATTAATTATTCCTCTTGGTCTGTCATCCAAGAAATAATTTCTTGATACTATTTCCTCGCTTGTATATGGAGACATAGAATAAATTCCCGGCAAATCCACCACTAAAGTGTTCTCCTGACCTCTGATAGGTCCGTCTTTCCTGTCCACCGTTACCCCGGGAAAATTGCCAACATGCTGATTTAAGCCTGTTAACTGATTAAATAAAGTTGTTTTTCCACAGTTCTGATTTCCTGCAAGGCCAAAAGTTATGAGCTGGCCTTTTTCAATCTGTTCTCCCCTTTGCTTAACATGATAAATTCCTGCTTCACCTATATGTGGATGTTTCGTTGAATTATATTCTGTTTTTTCTTCGGTCTTAAGTGGTTCCTCACTGTCCATCAGCAAATCTATTTCTATGCACTCTGCATCATCTTTTCTAAGAGTAAGTTCATATCCCCATATTCTGTATTCAATAGGGTCACCCATTGGTGCTTTCTTTACGTATTCAATTTTTACTCCCTGAATTAGTCCCATATCCAGAAAATGACGTCGTAGCTGGCCCTCACCGCCCACATTAACAATCATCCCGCTTTGGTTTTCTTTTAATTCTGATAACTTCATATTTTTATCTCCAATCCCTGATTAGGATAAAGTCCGTTATTTTATCATAGATTTATCTTCTGAAAAGTCCTTTTTTCTCATAAGGTTCACTGCTTACAGATACGAAAGTATATCCTGTTTCGTCAATTACTTTTTTTACCTCGTCTTCATTTAAGGCTTCCTTGCTAATTACAACTGCCTCTTTGTCCTTATGAGATGCCTTTACTTTTTTTACATCAAATTTCGCTCTGATCGCGTCATTTACATGTGCCTCACACATACCACATGCCATACCATCTATTTTTATTGTTGTCTTAACCATAATAATAACTCCTTCTATAATTTATATTTATTATTCAGCTTCAACTTCTTCAATATTATCTTTCTTAAAAATGAAAAGTTTGCTGAATATATAATTCAAAATTACAACTACAACACTTACTATTATCTTTGTAATCATTCCCTCTATTCCAAAAATTGAATAATTGAATCCATGGGAAACAAGGAAAGGTAATCCAATTATTTCTAACAGACCCGTTACAAATCTTGCAGATACAAAAAGGAAAAACTCCTTTAAAACAAAGGCGGGTTTCCAACTGTAACTTTCAAATACGAATATTTTGTTTGTAATATATGCAAACAACACACCGGCTACCCATGCAACAATATTGGATACTGTAACTGATGATCCGATTTTTATGAATCCTGCATATGTTCCCCAGTTTACAAGTGTTGTCAATCCTCCCATTATTAAATACATTATAATTTCTTTGTACTGCTTATAAAGTTGTTTTATCTTTTCCATTACATACCTCTAACTTTTCTCTATTAGTTTCTTTTTTTATTGTAGTTTTGATTTTTTCATACAGGAAGTAAACTCCCTGAACTCCGGCCACAAAGGAAATTGCATAGTATGGCATAATATAAAGTGCCTTTCCTTCCCACAGAAAATGAAATACAAAACCACCAAGTACTGCAATCGGAATCATCATGTTCCAGATTGTAAGTTCTTTTCTTCTGACAATTAAGTATATCAGATTTCCCAGCCAAATCAAAACAAGATATATTTTCATTATTATCTGTAATAAAGCATTAATAAATCCCGTATGAATCTGCTTAGCTACTCCTGACCACTCCTCATGATTATCCGTAACCCCTGCCATCCAGAATACCTGAAATGTGGGTTCACACCACTGTGTAGTAATTTTGTTCTTTGCAAAACTTAAAAATTCTATTGGTGATTTCTTAAATTCGGCAACTCTTTCGTTTATATTTTCTTTCGCTATCTTATCTGCTTTTTCGCTGTCGCCACCTGCCCCATTGTAGGTACCAAGATTATATCCGTTATACCATCCGTCAGCACCACAGGCATTTTTCTTATCACCTTTCTGAAGTCCCATTGCTATAAAACAGGTTGCCGGGACACCGGACTGTACTTCTATTCCTGACTTTTTCTCATAATACAGATTAATTGCCTTTGGAGCCATAAGTGACAATGCCAATACCAGAGACAGCAGCATAAATACGACTTTCTTTTCTCTGATGGCATAGAACAGCAGTACCAGAACTGCTGCAATTACGCAAATCAAATAGTTGCTCTTACATATTGCAGACAATGCCAATGATATAAATGTGATTATATAGTAATGCACCTTTGGCTTATCTTTAAATTTAAGCAGATAATAAAATCCAATTAATGCAAAGAGTAATCCTATTATTGTTCCATAAACAAAAAAGCTGTAAAAAATTATCGGGAAAGCACCAAATACCATAATCCAATATAAATTATGTATTTTCACCTTATTAGTCATCTTTGTAAGAATTTTATATAAGAAATAGAAAATCCCCGCAACGCAAAGAACATTTATCAGCATAATTACAGTGTAATTTTCTTTTCCAAAAATTCCATATATAATTTGGAAAATCGATATTATTCCCAACTGTTGTGGATATGATGCCAGATATCCGCCTTTCTTTAATGCCTGATAATCTCCCTGTAAGAATTTTGCAGCTTCAGACTGAACTATAAACTGGTCATTAATAGGTTTCCCTCTTGTTATCAAAATATAGAACACACCTACAGCAACCACATATATTAACGCAATCTTCATAATTTTTGAAGTTTTTATTTTTTCTATACCAATACGTTGGTCTATGATAAAGATAACCACGAAAAACAAGACCAGATATGATAATACTATAAATATTATTTCTATATTATAGTTTGCGTATTCATGATACCCGTTAAGTGTTGTATCTATCCTTGTTGTTCCAAGTATATTAAATATTGCTAATAGTCCCATCACTCCCACCAGCAATATCCATATGATTTTCTGAATCACGTTTCCTACTTTGTCTATTAATTTATTCATCATTCTAAATTCTACTTTTCCTCCTACTAATATCTTCCCTAATTATTTTTTATTGTTTTTTCTGTGTGCCATGCCTGCTTATTAATTTTTCCGGTATTGTGCCAATGAGTTTGCCTATATCATAAAGTACAAATCCTGCCGTGGCAACAGTAATCAACATTATAATATTTGCTCCCATTTTTCCGTAGGTTACAAGGAATCCCTGTAAAAATTTTCCGACCATCCACTCCTGCACACAATAAAATTCCAAACTTATCATTCCAATAAATCCCCACGTAATGTACCATTTAAAAGCATAGATGCCAATAGCCATATACCCAATACACATCCTGTAAATGCAATCTTATTTTTCGCTCTAATAAATAACCTGTAATACAAAGGTGATATAAGGTAAAAAGAAAGAATTGAAGGCACAAACCATAAAAAGGAATACATATTAACCGTATAAAATGAAATTCCAAAAATTTTATCAAAGAATACTTTCAATTCCCAATGATCAACTATTGCAATGATGCTTGCAATAACAAGGAAAGGTACAAAAACACGCTTAATTCTATTATAATAGAACCTCAATAATCGTTCTTTTTTAAGTGCATAACTCATTCCAATACCCGACAGCACGAAGAATATGTCCACTCCGCAAAATCCAATGTATTTAATATACCATTCTACCTCATATGCTGTAGTTCCCGGTGTAGATAGCATCTGCCATTCATGGAATACCAAAATCCATAATGCTGCAAATCCCATAATTACTTTCCGGTATTTTGACAACAGTTCCAAACCATTTTTGTTCATTTTTTCTCCCTTATGTATTATTGTATTTTGATAAAATATTTTAACGTACTTTTATCATATTATCACATTTTTTGCATAAACTATAGTAATAAATTTTCTCGGAAAACTGACATGCATGATTCTCAACAAATTTCTTTGCTTAAAAGGAGTATTTTGTGGCTATGTGTTTTAATCGCTGTAGTTGGTATTACATATTATTATCAGCAAAATCTTTTTAAAAATACCTTTGATGCCATAACTGCCTCCACTGCAAAAAAGGAACTTCCTATATATAATGTCCAAACCGACAAAAAACAGGTTGCCCTTTCCTTTGATGCTGCATGGGGAAATGAAGATACAAAACATATTCTGGATACGTTGAAAAAATATAAGATAAATGTTACGTTTTTTATGACCGGAGGATGGGTTGAAAGTTATCCTGATGATGTAAAGGCGATACAAGAAGCCGGGCATGATTTAGGCAACCACAGTGAACATCACAAGCATATGCCACAGTTAAGTACCAGTGGAATGTGTGATGAACTAAATTCCGTAACCGAAAAGGTCAAAAAGCTTACGGGAGTTACAATGTGCCTCTTCAGACCTCCTTATGGAGATTATGACAACAATCTCATAGTTCAGGCAAAGAACTGTGGTTACTACACTATTCAGTGGAATGTGGATTCCCTTGACTGGAAAAATTACGGTGCAGACTCAATTGTTAACACCGTCCTTAATCATAAAGACTTAAAAAACGGTTCTATTATTCTTATGCATAACGGTGCAAAATATACTGCCCAAGCTCTGCCGAAGGTTATAGAAGGTCTTAAGGAAAAAGGGTATGAAATTGTTCCTATCTCAAAACTGATTTATAAAGATAATTTCCATATGGAGCATGACGGTAGTCAGGTAAGTGATAAAAAGTAGACGGTAATTTTTAAAGGTGCAGACAGGGAATATTATCTCTGCTTGCACCTTTTTAACAATCATACCTCATTATTTTTCATTATTGTGCTATAATACTATATATCTTTTTTGAAAGACGAGGATAATAATATGAAAACAGGATTAGTATTAGAAGGCGGTGCCATGAGAGGCATGTATACCGCAGGTGTACTTGATGTATTTATGGAAAATGACATTACAGTTGATGGCACAATCGGAGTATCTGCCGGAGCTGTCTTTGGTTGCAACTATAAATCAAAACAAATTGGTCGAACTCTTAGGTATAACTTAAAATATTCAAAAGACCCCAGATATGTTGGGCTTAACTCCCTTATCAAAACAGGAGATATATACGGAGTTGATTTTTGTTATAACGAAATTCCAAATAATTTGGATCCTTTTGATGTAAAAAAATATCAGGAAAACCCAATGGCTTTCTACGCTGTCACTACTGATATAGAAACCGGAAAACCAATTTATCACCTCTGTCCTAAGGGAGATAATACTGATATTCAATGGTTCCGTGCTTCCGCATCAATGCCTTTAGTTTCACGTATTGTTGAAATTGGAAATAAAAAAATGCTTGATGGAGGCATTTCCGATTCCATTCCAATTTATCAGTTTAGAAAAATGGGCTACGAAAAAAATATTGTCATTCTAACTCAGCATAATGGCTACAGAAAGAAGAAAAACAATACCATTCCATTGGTAAAACTTAAGTATGGCAAAAAATATCCTAACCTTGTTCATACAATGGAAATCAGACACGAAGTTTATAACCGCACACTGGATGATTTGCACAAAATGAAAGAAGACGGCGAAGTGTACATTATCCAGCCCAAAGAACCGATTACCATAAAAAGAACTGAACGTGATCCTGAAAAACTTAAGGCTTTATACGAAATCGGAAGACGAGAAGGTCTGGAGCATTTAGAGAATGTGAAAAAATTTCTTATTTAAACTGAACCGGGAAAATCTCCTATTAAATAAATTTCAATATTTCTTATGAGTATTTTCTTTTATTTTGCTAATAATATTTATTACAAATCATAATTTTTTAATATTTTTATGATACAAATAATATACATGATTAATTTATAACATACTTATATTGAGATTAATACATAGGAGATACATCGTGAATTCTAATGATACAAGAAAACAAATAGAATACAGAAAGCGCATGTCTACAATACAACGTCGTGATAGGATTATGAAGAATATAATCATAATTCTTACCATAATTTTATGTGCATGCGTTTTTATTATTTTTAAAATAAACCATAATGCCAATGAGAAAAAGAAAACTTTGGCTAAAAACTCCCAGACAACTTCAGTTCCACAAAAACAGGCTTCAAAATCACTTTACAAAACTAATTGGATAGTAACTGCTCCTAAAAACCGTTCTAAAAAAGAAATAATTAATTTCTTAAAAAAATATCAGTCGGAAGATGACAATATTAAATATATTTACCAACATATTGATGAATACAGTAATGAATTACTGGACAAGGTTATAAACAATCCTGAAATGACTGAATTTGTAAGATATTCTTATGCTCAGCCAAAAGGAATAAAATGCCAATTAAATAACTCGGAAAAAAATCAGAAGTATCCTCTATTTCTGCAATGGGATAAACGATGGGGATATAAATCCTACGGAGATTCAAACATTGGTCTTGCAGGTTGCGGTCCGACATGTTTAGCTATGGTTACTTTTTCCCTTACCCACAATTCCAAAATCACTCCTGCCGCTGTTGCCAAATACAGTGAGAAAAATGGATTTTATGTTGAAGGAACCGGTACTGCCTGGGCTCTTATGACAGATTACCCTGCTCAATACGGTATTACCATAAATGAGGTTTCATTATCAGAAGATGCAATCAAAAACCGACTAAGAAATGACGGACTTATAATCTGTGCCATGGGAAAAGGGGACTTTACCAGAAACGGCCACTTTATTGTAATCTATGGCTATGACAAAAACGGCTTTAAAATCAATGACCCATACAGTGCATACCGTAGCAAAAAGCGTTGGTCTTTTGCCAGATTAGCCGGTCAGATCAAAGCCATCTGGAGCTACGAATATTTTCAACCTACTACTACTTTAAATACCCGGGTCAAAGGTTAAAAATATCCGGGAAAAAATATAAAAGAGGTGTCCTCCAAAATATGTCGTATTTCTATCTTTGCTGCGCCGCATATTAACAATTGCTCCTGCAAACTCGTCCGCAAAGCGGACTCAAACATTGCTTCGCAATTGTAGCTATGCTCGCAAAGATAACGAAATACTTCCAATCATTTTGGAGGACACCTCTTTTATATTTTTTTCTGGATATTTTTAGCCTTTGAACCGGGTATAAAAAACAGTAAAGTGGATGAAAGAAACGTACTAGAGAATCAGGGTTCGGCTGGCGAGGTAACTGCGGTTTACCAAAACTTATCTTTCATCATTTTAGACTTTACTGTTTATATCTGATTTATATTAAATTGTACTTTTTCATATTACGCTCATAAATATCGTAAAACAGACTGCCGGGAGTTTTATCAATTTCTTTTGAGTAAGCATGCATTTCAAGACTTCCATGCCCTATCTCTTCTACACACCCTGCCACATTAGAACAATGGTCTGATATTCTCTCCAGTGCTGTTATTATGTCTGACATTACAAATCCCTGCTCAATACTGCATTCGCCTTTTTTTAATCTATCTATATGGCGGTTTTTCAATTCTTTCTGAAGTTTATCTATGACATGTTCCATCGCCTCTACACTTAATGCTGCTTCCATGTCATTATCAACAAACGCTCTTCTTGTATGCTCCAATATATCATCTACTGCAGATATCATTAACTTTATTTCTGCTGTAGCCTGATTTGAGAATTTCATTTTTTTACTGTTTATTTCTTCTGCAGAATTGGCAATTCCTACGGAATGATCAGAAATTCTTTCTATATCTCCAATTATATGCAGTAATTCACTAACGGATCTGCTGTCGGACTCGCTTAAATTTTCCTTACTGATTTGAACAAGATATGTTCCCAGTTTATCCTCATATTTATCTACATCTTTTTCTAATTCAGTAACTTTTTCCGCGGTCTTTTCATTGTAACTGCTTATCAGACCACCTGCTTCTCTTACCCCTTCCAGTGTTTCGTCAAACATTTCTATAACTGTTTTTTTGCTTTGTTCTATTGCTATAGATGGTGTTGCAATTAATCTCTTATCTAAAAGTTTCATCTTATCTGTGCCATCTGTATCTTTAACAATAAAGCACGCAAGTTTCTCAAGCTGATTTGCAAATGGGAATAAAATTAATGTACATAACAGATTAAACGCTGTATGAATTATGGCAATTCCCAAAAGACTTGCACTGTCATTGATAAACGATATATTCACCAGTGCATTTACGAGAGAAAATGCTGCAAGACATATAATTGTACCTATTATATTGAATGACAAATGTACTACAGCAGTTCTTCTTGCATTTTTGTTTGTTCCTATTGAAGATATCAAAGCAGTTACGCATGTACCTATATTTTGTCCCATAATTATAGGAATTGCGCTTCCATAACTTACTGCTCCCGTGGATGCCAATGCCTGCAGAATGCCTACCGATGCCGATGAACTCTGAATTATTCCTGTAAGTACTGCACCAGCCAATACACCAAGAATAGGATTGCTGAACATTGTAAGTATATGCTGGAACTGTGGCACATCTCTAAGAGGACTCACTGCATCAGACATTGCCTCCATTCCAAACATTAAAACTGCAAATCCCAAAAATATCATTCCTGTATCTACACTTTTAGAATTTTTCTTTCGCATTAAAAGAACTATTCCTATTAATGCCAAAATAGGTGTAAATGATGATGGCTTCAATAAACTTACAAAAATATTTGAGCTTTCAATTCCCGTAAGACTTAAAATCCAGGCGGTTATTGTGGTACCAACATTGGCTCCCATTATAATTCCAATAGCCTGTCTTAAAGTCATTATTCCTGAATTTACAAATCCAACTACCATTACAGTGGTGGCTGATGAACTTTGTATTATGGAAGTAACCCCTGCTCCTAACAGAAATCCTTTCCAGCGGCTTGCCGTAAGTTTTTCCAATATTCCTTTTAATTTGTTTCCGGCACGCTTTTCGAGAGATTCGCCCATTACATTCATTCCAAAAAGAAAAAGTGCCAACCCGCCTATTAGCGATAATACATTAAATATATTCATTTTATCCTCCTAAATTTTGTATCCAACTCCACGAATAGTCTTTATAACACTTCCCGCTTCCTGTAATTTTTGTCTGAGAGTTCTAATATGTACATCCACAGTTCTGCTTTCACCATCAAAAGAATATCCCCAGATTTTATTTAGCAACTGGTCTCTTGTTAACACTATTCCTTTATTTTGCAACAGTAGACAAAGTGTCTCAAATTCCTTTAATGTCAGAGTTATATCTTTTCCATCAACTTTTACAATATGCTTTGACGGACATACATATAATTTTCCAATATTATATTCCTGCTCTTTTTCAGTGTACTCACTTCTTCTAAGAAGAGCCTTCACTCTGGCAACCATTTCCATCATGCTAAATGGTTTGCCAATATAATCGTCAGCACCATTTTCCAAACCTTTAATTTTGTCATACTCACTTGTCTTTGCGGTCACCATAATTATTGGAACATACTCCGTGCTGTAATTTTTTCTTAATTTTTTTAATATTTCTATACCATTTTCTTCCGGCAGCATTACATCAAGCATAACAAGAGAAGGTATCTTTTCGTCTACCTTCTCCCAAAACTCTGAGGGTCTTTCAAACCCTTCTGCTTCCAGTCCTGTGCTGTTTAAGGTATACACTATTAATTCCCTAATACTGCTATCGTCTTCTACTAAATAAATCATAGTATCGCCTCCTACAGCATGACTATAGAATTGCTATGTAATTTGTAAGTTAATTCCACGTAAAACTTTGGTAATTCAACGTAAATTTTTTGTAAAATATTATATATTTTCTTTAATTACTCTCTTCCCCGGCATTATCTACATGCTTTCCAAGTATTGAATATTCAACCCATCCTGCAATATTTGTTGCATGATCTCCTATTCTCTCTAAATACTTAGCAATCATTAATATGTCTACATATTCTTCACCTGACTGTGGATCTGTTCCTATGAGATCTATCAGTTTCATTTTTATATCATAGAAATAATTGTCTACTACATCATCGGAAATAATAACACTTCTTGCCATATACAAATCATTGTTTACAAATGAATCAATACTCTGTGTTACCATTTTTATTACTTCTTTTGCCATTTCACTTAAATGTATCTTATGTTTTGCCTTGCTGTTTTTGATATAATCTGCAAGCTCTACTATATCGGAAGCCTGATCTCCAATTCTTTCCATGTCAGAAATCATTTTAAGGGCTGATGAGATTACTCTTAAATCCCTTGCAACCGGCTGCTGTCTTAAAAGAAGTTTCATACAGATGTTTTCAATTTCTCTTTCTTTTCTGTCAATTTCACTGTCTGTATCAAGCACATCCTGTTTCATTTCAATGCTTGCCCCATCCATTGCCATTTTAATGGCTGTTTCAATTGCATGTTCACAAAGTTCCCCCATGTTAATCATTTCTCTGTTCAAAGTTTCTAACTGTTCATCAAATTTATTTCTCATAACATTAACCAAACCTTCCTGTGATATAATCTTCTGTTCTCTTATCCTTTGGCATTGAGAACATCTGCTCTGTATCACTAAACTCTATAACCTCTCCTAACAGGAAAAATGCAGTTTTATCAGAAATTCTGGCTGCCTGCTGCATATTGTGAGTAACCATTATTACCGTGTAATCTTTCTTTAATTCCACAGCTAAATCTTCAATCTTTGAAGTTGATATAGGATCAAGTGCTGATGTTGGTTCATCCATTAGTAACACCTCAGGATTTACAGCCAGTGCTCTTGCGATACACAATCTTTGCTGCTGTCCACCTGACATTGCCAGGGCACTTTTCTTTAGTTTGTCTTTTGTTTCATCCCAAATTGCTGCCTGCTTTAATGTTCTCTCTACAATTTCATCAAGTTTTGATTTTGAATGAATTCCATGAGTTCTTGGTCCATATGCAATATTGTCATATATGCTCATAGGAAAGAGGTTGGGTTTCTGAAATACCATTCCAACTCTTTTTCTTAATTCATTTACATCAATATCCTTGTAAATATTTACACCATCTAAAGTTATTTCTCCCTCAATTCTACAATCCGGTACCAAATCATTCATTCTGTTTAAGGATTTAAGCACTGTTGATTTACCACATCCTGACGGTCCGATAAATGCTGTTATCTCATTTGGGGGAATGCTTAAATTTACGTTTTTTATTGCATGAAAATCACCATAGTGAAGTTCCATATTCTTTATATCGAATTTTCCCATTTTCTATTCCTTTCCAACTTTCTTTGCTGCAATTCCTGACAACCAGTTAATTATTAATACTATTACCAGCAAAATTACTGCTGTAGCATATGCCTGATTTATATAAAGTCCTTCCGACAACAGGCAATACATGTGCACTGCCAAAGTTCTTGTTGATGAGAAGAAAAATCCCTTTAATGCTGGAACTGATGCTACGGAACCTGCCGTAAATATCAACGCTGCACTTTCACCAACAATTCTTCCTATTGCAAGAATTACTCCCGAAAGGATTCCCGGAACTGCCGCCGGAATTACTATTACAAATATTGTTCTAAGTTTTCCTGCTCCAAGTCCGAAACTACCTTCCCTGTACATGTCCGGTACAGCTATAAGGGCTTCTTCCGTTGTTCTTATTATTGTAGGAAGTACCATCATTGCCAACGTAAGCACTCCTGCAATTAATGAATATCCCCATTTAAATGCCAATACAAATGAAAGAAATCCAAACAATCCAAATACAATTGATGGTATTCCCGCAAGGGTCTCTGTTGTAACCCTGATTACTTTTACAAGTTTTGATCCTCTTTTGGAGTATTCAACAAGATAAACTGCAGCGGCTATTCCAATTGGAACTGCCAATAATAATGTAAATACGACAATGATTATTGTATTAATTAATGCCGGCAACATGGATACATTTTCTGATGTGTATTTCCATGCAAATAAATCCGGTGTTATGTATGGAATTCCGTTAATTAAAATGTATATAACCAGATATGCCATGGAAGCTACAGTTATTAATGTAGCAAGCATAATCAATATAAACATTACTAATGAACCGGGTCTTTTCACATATTCTTTTAATTTACTCTTTATCTTCTGCCACTGGATTTTACTTTTCTTTTTTTGTATATCCGCTTCTTTTGTTTTTGTTTGCACATTTATTATTTTTTTGTTATCAGCCATCTTATTTCTCCTTCTTTCTATTTAAAGTTGAGAAACATACGTTGATTATTAATATGAATACAAACAATACAACTGCTGTTCCTATTAAGGCTCTTCTTTGAAGTCCTGTTGCATATGCCATCTCTAACACAATATTGGATGTAAGTGTTCTTGTACCGCTTAATATACTGTCAGGTAATATTGCCTGATTTCCTGCAACCATTACAACCGCCATTGTCTCACCGATAGCTCTTCCCATTCCTAATATTATTCCTGACATTACTCCCGACTTTGCTGCCGGAATTACTGTTTTGAATATACTTCTTTCTTTTGTTGCTCCCAATGCAAGCGCTCCTTCATAATAGCTTTCCGGCACTGCTCTTATTGCAGCTTCTGAAGTATTTATTACTGTTGGAAGAATCATCATTCCAAGAAGCAGTGACGCTGCCAATATTCCTTTTCCGCTTGTATCAAACATGCTCTGTATTGCCGGTATAATTACTACTAATCCAAAGAAACCAAATATAATTGATGGAATTCCTGCCATTAGGTTTACCATTGGTTTTACTATTTTATATATTTTTTTAGAACTGTATTTTGCAAGAAATACAGCTGTAAGGAGCCCTATTGGGACTCCTACAACCATAGCTCCTGCCGTTACATATATGCTGCCAACAATCATTGGACCAATTCCGTATAAGCCCTGTCCCGGTCTCCATTCCGTACCAAACAGGAACTTAACAAATCCAATCTCTTTTATAGCCGGTACTCCATTTGCAAACATGAACACACATATCATTATTACTGCTGCTATGGATATGCAGGCACATATTAGAAATACAATTTTCATTAAAAATTCTAATACCTTGTTCAAGCTATTTCTCCTTACTATTTAACATCTGACCAGTCTGTAGTCTTTCCTGTGTAGATATCCTTAATCTGGTCGCTTGTTATATTATCAAGTGTGTTGTCATTGTTTACGATTACAGCGATACCATCCATTGCAATCTGCTTAACTGTAAGGTCTGTCTTTTCTTCATCTTTCAATTCTCTTGATGACATACCGATTTCAACTGCTCCCTCAATTGCTGACTGGATACCTGCTGATGAACCTGATTCCTGAATTTCAATTGATACGTTAGGTGCTTTCTTGTTAAATGCATCTTTTAACTTATCCATAAGTGGTGCTACTGATGTAGATCCTGCTAATGTGATTTTTCCTTTTGCATCAGTACCTTCATAAGGTTTGTTTCCTTCTGCTCCAACGCTTATGTATCCTTCAGCATCAACAAGCTTCTGTCCTTCATCACTCATAATGAATTCAATGAACTGCTTATCAAGATCTGTAAGTTTGTTTTCTTTATAACAAATGTTAAACGGTCTTGATACTTTGTATGTTCCTGCTTTTACATTTTCAGCTGTTGCTTCGTTTCCATCAACCTTTAATGCCTTAACTGAATTTGATAATGAACCAAGTGAAACATATCCGATTGCTTTCTGATTCTGTGCTACTGTACTAAGCATTACTGATGTTGAATTTGTGATTTCTGCTGTCTGTGTTGTTATATCCTGATCTTTATCATCAACAATCTTCATGAGCTCTGTAAACGCTCCTCTTGTTCCTGAACCTTCTTCTCTGGATATAACTGTTATCGCTCCTGAAGCTCCCTCTGCTTTTCCTGTGCTCTTACTTTCACTGTTTGACTTTCCACATCCTGTGAATGCTAATGTTGTAATAACTGCCATAGCTACTACTGCTAAAAATTTCTTTTTCATCTTTTTTCTCCTACTTTCTTTAAATACTTGTGTGGTAGTTCTCTCCACTACGCCTATATAGTATTCCTGTTATGTTAATTCAAACTGCATAGAAATGTTAAATCTATGTCAAGTTTTTGAATTTGTACCCAAAAAAGCCGCACGACAAAATCGTGCGACTTTTTTAGTTTATATAAATCTTTAATTTTCTATCTAGTTATTGGATGCTGTCTCGCTTTCGTTATAGCCAACGTCCTTTGACGAAGCCAATGTAACTGTTACTTCTTTTTCTTTGTACTCTCTTCCCTCTGCGGATGCAATAGTAACCTTTACCTTTTCGCCTGCTTTGTAATACTGCATTATGCTCTGAAGCGAATCATAAGATTCAACTGTCTGTCCATCAAATTTAGTTATGATATCGCCTTTCTGGATTCCTGCTTTCTCTGCAGGACCGCCTTTAACAATATCAAATACATAAACTCCTGTAGGCATTGAATACATTTCTGAAATGTCAGATGTTACATCATACTTGCTCTTTATTCCAAGGTAGCCTTTTTCACTGTCACTTACCTTTGTTCTTGTTTCTTTTGTTTCAAGATTTCCAATAATGCTCTTAACTGATGAAATAGGAATTGCAAATCCCATCCCTTCAACACTTGCACTTGAAGTTCCGTCTGATGAATATTTAGCTACGTTTATACCAATAACTTCACCTTTAGCATTTAATAATGCCCCGCCACTGTTACCACCATTAATGGCTGCATCTGTCTGAAGAAGTTTCATCTTCTTTTCCTGAACTGTTACCTCTCTGTCCTTTGCACTAATAACACCTGTTGTAACTGACTGTCCATATCCAAGAGCATTGCCAATTGCAACTACACCTTCACCAACACTAACTGTATCCGAATCACCTAATGTTGCTTTCTTAATTGTGTTTAATGTATCCTTTGGAATGTCTTTAAGTTTTACAGCAACAACTGCAACATCAGCTGTAGAATCTGTACCTTTTATATATCCTTCTACGGCATTTTTTGTGTCCATTCCGTCAAACTGAATTCTTAAACTATCTGAATTTTCTACTACATGGTTGTTTGTCACAATAAGCAGTTCTGAATCTGTCTGGTCAACAATGATACCTGAACCTGCAGCTTCCTGCTCGTACTTCTGGCTTTTATTTCCACCACCAAAATAGTAGTCATAAATTGAACTGTATCCATTTGATTCAACTAATGTTTTACTTGTAATAGCTACTACACTAGGCATTGTGTTGCTAACAACACCTGAAACATCAGTAACTGTAACCCCTCCATTTGAATTTGATGTAGAGCTTGAATTTGTAGAACCAATTGAATTGTAGGTTTCTTTTTCAGTAGTTTTCTGGTTGCTGGTTAATTTGTTGGTTACATCACCATTGTCTGTAACTAAAGCAACAATACCAATTCCACAGGATAAAATTACTAACAAAGTGATAACTGCAATGGCGATTGCCAACGGTACTCTGTTTTTCTTTTTAGGATTGTTTTGATTATTTCCCTGACTATTAAAATTCTGATTATAATTGTAACCATTATTCTGTCCGCCATTATAATTGTATTCATTATTTTGGTTGCTCTGTTCTCCGTTATAATTATACTCATTGTTCTGCTCTTCATTATAACCATTATTGTTTTCTTCAAACATTATTAATTCTCCTTTCATATAGCACTTATTAACTATTTAAAACAAAGTTTAAAGTCTATATGTGATTATTCTGTGTTCTAAATGTTAAAATAAAACGATTATTTTAATAGTACTCGCTCTTTCCTTTATCATCATAATCATAATCTGTATCGTCTATTGGTTTAGACGTTGCAGTTTCTTCATCCTGTTTATTTTTCTTTCCACTCTCAATTGGATCGTAACCTGCTGAGGATTCGCTGATACCTGTCTGATTAGCAACTGCCGAATCTACGGAGTGCACATTTGCGGTAGGTTCATAATTTTTTTCTCCATATAAATATTCATGAAGTTTTGATACATTTTTGCTTAATCCGTTAGCCACTACAAAACTTACATTATTAAATGTTCCTGTTGTAAGCTGTGATGGGAATCCCTGGCTTCCGCTTAATTTAAAATCAAATATAATAGGCAGAAGATTTACTATTTCGTCAAATGTAAAACTTGTTGAAATAATTCTGTCTTTTTTCTTATTATCCTTCATAACGGTCTGAACCATTCCCTGAAGTTCACTTACACTTGCCTTCTTTGCCTTTTCGACTAATTTCATTATTACGGAACGCTGTCTTGCAGCCCTACCAAAATCATTACTTACAGAATCACCTGTCTCCGGATCATAGAATGTAGCTTTTCTTATACGGCAATAAGTTGTTGCCTGTATTCCATTAAGTCGTATATTCTTTCCACTTTTCTTAATCTTTGGTGCATATTTTCCCGTAGAACTTATAGTACTTCCTAAATGATAATTAAGCTGTGACTTTTCATCGTCAGTAAGGTTAACTGTTATTCCACCTAATTTATCTATAATATCTGCTACACCTGAAAAATTAACCGTCACATAATCTTTCAAATCTAAATCCAGATTTAAATTAAGAGTATTAATGGCTGCTTCCGGACCGCCTCCTGCATAAGCAGAATTCACTTTGAAATATTTGTTGATTGTTCCTGTAGCATCACAAATCCCCAGCATCGTATCTCTGTATACTGATACCATTTTAACCTCACCGGTTGTATTGTGAATGCTTACAATCAATATAGAATCACTGTTAGAAGCATCAACTTCACCTTCCCTTGAATCCACGCCAAACATAACAAAGTTTGTATATTCTTCTGAATAATTATACTTTAACTCATTTGTTTTAAGTTTGTTTGTATCAAAATTTTCATCAAATACACTCTGTGCATAAGCTTTACTTCCAAACATGGAAATTATCTTCTGACCTATTGTTGTTCCTGCCATTCCTTTAATTAATTCTGTTTTAGCACCAGGCACAAACAAAACAACTGCTACTGAAATAAGCAGTACGCCAAATATAATTTCTATGGCTGTAACTAATCTTCTTAGCCTTTTTACTTTTTTTAACTGTTTACCAGGCTCCTTTATCTTACTTTTCGAACTCACGGTTTTCTCCAATCTGTTTCGTAGTTTTATCTATATCCATTAGGATTTTTCTGCTGCCAGTTCCAGGAATCTTCGCACATTTCCTTCATACCATACTGTGCTTCCCATCCTAATTCTTCCTTAGCCAATGCAGGATCTGCATAACATTCTGCAATATCTCCTGCTCTACGTTCAGCAATAACATATGGAATTTCTTTTCCTACAGCCTTGCTTACATTGTTTATTACATCTAATACGCTGTAACCTTTTCCTGTTCCTAAGTTATAAATCTTAACGCCCGGATTCTCTTCAATTTTTTCAATTGCCTTAACATGTCCTTTTGCCAAATCAACAACATGAATGTAATCTCTCACACCTGTTCCGTCAGGAGTTGGATAGTCATTACCAAACACATTAACCTGTGGAAGCTGTCCAATAGCAACCTTCATAACATATGGCATAAGGTTATTTGGAATTCCGTTTGGATCCTCACCAATTAAGCCACTCTTATGTGCTCCAATAGGATTAAAGTAACGAAGTAAAATAACATTCCATTCCTTATCTGCAAACTGAATGTCTGTTAAAATCTGTTCTAACATTGACTTTGTCCAGCCGTATGGATTTGTACACTGTCCCTTTGGGAATTTTTCAGTAATAGGTACACTTGCGGGATCACCGTAAACTGTAGCTGAAGAACTGAATATTATATTTTTAACTCCGTGGTTTCTCATTACTTCACACATATTTAATGTTCCTGAAATATTGTTCTGATAATATTCCAATGGTTTCTGAACTGATTCACCAACGGCTTTTAAACCTGCAAAATGAATAACACATGATATATCATTTTCTTCAAATACCTTATTCATTGCATCTTTATCTGCAATGTCTGCTTCATAGAATTTTACAGATTTTCCTGTAATTTTCTCAACTCTTTTCAAAGATTCTTTTGAAGAATTGCACAGATTATCTACTACAACCACTTCATATCCTGAATCTAATAATTCAACACATGTATGGCTTCCAATAAAACCTGCACCACCTGTAACCAAAATTTTGCTCATATTTTCCTCCTAACTGATTTCTACACTAACTGTTACATCTTTAAGTAGTGTAGTTCCATCTGGTACATTTATATCAACCGGAACCTTGCTTGTTCCGATATCTAACTTATCTACATCTATACTTGCACTAATGCTATTTTTAGATATTTTATTTATAACTTCCTTTTCACCCTGAAGAGAGACTTTAATATCATCTTTTATTTTTACACTTTTATCGCCTTTGTTATTAATCTTTATTTCTGACGATTTAAGCGTAAAAGTCTTCTTCTCTAAAGGCTTAATCTCTATATCAATCTTAACCTCATGATTTCCGTTTATTGTAACTCCTGTTGGTACAAATTTATTCAAATCAATAACCTTTGAATAATTTTTCTTCTGATTACTGATGTCAATTGCCTTGTCAATTACTATACTGCTTACGGTATTAAGAGCATTCCAGTCCCCCACAAGTTTAACTGTCTTTTGAGACAATTCAACTTTTTCTACCTGATATCCTGTTGCAGGAGTTCCTACATTTACAACTTCTACAGGAACCTCTTTCTCCTTAGACACCTCTACCGAAACAAGAACCTTCTTAGTTGACAATGTTATATTATTATTTTTTATTGTTCTTCCATGTTTGTCATACAAAACAAGCTTACATTTCTTTGAAAAGTCAGCACTGGCGCCGTCTAATTCACATTCTGCAACAACTTTACTTATTCTGTCTAATACAGAGGTTGGGGCTTTAACATTTACACTGCTTTTAGACAATGTGTACTCACCTGCCACATATCCTGCTGCTGCACTGCCATCAAACTCAACTTCTATGTCGAAGTTTTGCTTCTGTACCTCTTCAATATCTACTATAAGTGTCTGTACCGACTGCTTTTCAATGGTTACCTTTCTTGCCAGTGAATTTCTTTTTGCGGAAATATCTATTGGAATTGAATTAACCTTTGACAATTCCTTTAGTGAAGCTCTTGCTTCAAAATCACTGGTAGATAATTTACCAACAACAGATCTCTTTCCCGAAACTGTAATATTAACATAGTGTCCTGATTCAATATTATAAACCATTCCCATATCTGTTATCGTTTCTTCATCCGTTACCGTAACGGGCACTCCGTATATAATTATTGTTTTTTCCGGGTCGCTTATATTAATAACCATAAGCCACACCAACGTTGCAATGATTACTGCAACAATCTTAATGCCAACATTATGGGTAAGTGACATTTTTATTTTAGTTATTGCTTTCTTCATTGCGCTTCCTTCCTTTCCCGAATCTCTTTTTAGGTTTTACTTCTTCTCTAGTCTGGGCTTTCATCAATTCGCTTTTAAGAATTGCAGCATCGGCATATCTTATTAACTTTCCTTCTCTCGCTACCGAAACACTTCCTGTTTCTTCTGAAACAATTATAATAATGCTGTCAGTAACTTCACTAAGTCCAAGACCTGCTCTATGTCTTGTTCCAAGATCTTTGCTGATTGATGTACTATCAGATAACGGAATATAGCACGTTGCTGATACAATAGTGTCTCCTTCTATAATAACAGCACCATCGTGGAGTGGTGTATTCTTTTCGAAAATATTAATCAGTAACTGACTTGTAATTTTTGCACCAATGTCAATTCCGGTTTCACAATACTGACTCAAATCATGATCTCTTGCCACAACAATTAAGGCTCCTGTCTTTACTTTTGCCATTTCAAGAGTTGCTCTTATTATTTCTTCAATTGATTTATCACTAATTCCATCCTCTATAATATTATTTCCAAATTTCAGAATCTTGAAAAATACATTCTTTTTGCCCAACTGTTCAAGTGCTCTACGAAGTTCCGGCTGAAATATAATTACCAATGCAATAATACCTGCGCTTAGGAACTTATTAATAAGCCACAAAAGAGTAGTCAAGTTAAAGATAGAAGCCACAACCATAAAAATCACAAGCACAAGGATTCCCTTTAGTAATACCCACGCTCTGCTTTTTCTAAACCAGATAATAATATAGTAAACTAAAATAGAAATAACTACAATTTCTATTATGTCACTGGGATATATTTCCGGTATAGTAAGATATTTTTCAAAAAAATCATGAATGTAGCCTAAAACGATACTCACTTCTACTCTCCTTTCTGTTTTTTACATTAAACGAATAAACTGTACTTTTTATTGCATTTTTTATTTTTTATTGCCAATCTTTCTTCTTTGGGCATTAATCCTCTTAACGTTCATTTCCGGAGCAGTAACATTAATCTTTGGAACTGCCTTTACATAGTAATAGTATTCGTCATCTTCAAACTGTGTATGCTCAGTTCTTGAATAATCTACCGAAAATACAAAAAACTGTACAATAAACGCAAGCAAAACGGATATCAACGTTCCCACAATAATCCAAATTAGTGAACTATTTGTGTTTAATACTGTTGAGCCTACAAGAATAATAACTAAATCAACAATTCCTCCAACAATGATAGCTATTGACCATGAATTATTCACGGATGTTCTCTTTATAAAGTACACAACAAGAATCGTAACAATAAACGCTACAATTGTCAGAATCATTTCAACGTTGTTACCCATCATATTAATTATTGAATTAATGCTAGTAACACTTGTGCTTCCACCTGATATATTATTAATTGCCGTTGCGTTCTTGCTTATAACATCCAACATAAAATATATTATTGTTCCAAAAGTTACGGAAACAATTGAAACCGGTGTACAAACTAATCCCACTGCAATAGGTATAAAATATGGGATTTTTAGGAAAAATGCCAATGGAACTATAATAAGCATGGCTCCTTCTTTAGGTGTAAATCTAAAGAACAGTATAAACATAATAATCATTACCGTTAATATCAGTAGTCCAAGCTCTAATGACACTGCAAATACATTTACAATTATATCCACAGCTAAAACAACAGACACTGCTCCCCATGATAAAAACATACAAACTACTGCTGCTCCCGCGATAACAATCCACATATTAATAGGCTTCATAAATCCTATATTACTTTTAATCAAAATCAATGCAATAAATGCAGCAATGAATTTGAAGATTAGTCTTAAGTATGTTTCGTGCTCAGCATATATGTTTTTTAATTTTTCTTTAAGTTCAATTAATGACGTCATTACTCCTCCTCACTTTCTTCTAATTCATCTATTATCGCATCGTATTCTAATTCCTGAATTCTATGCAATGTTTTCAGGTCTCCATTATATTCTTTCAGGTTTTTTCTTATTTTCTTAAATCTTTTGGAAAAGAAAGCATAGCTGAAAATCATATACGCTACCGTAACAATAATATATATTAAGACAAGCACCGTAACTATTCCTATAAATTTTCCCGTTGTGGTCAGTCCTGCCACAAGATGTTCCGAACCATACATAATCCACAACACAAGTGCCAGAATATATGCCACCGTAATGTAAAAAAAAGAACTTAGCATCTTCATCAGCATGTAATCACTCTTGAAAAAACGACTTGTTTTAATTTCTTTTTTTTGATTTTTCTGCTCGTACAATGACAACTTTGTCATCAATGTTATTTTCTCATTATTAAGCATACAATCTCCCTAAAAGTTTATTTTGGTATAGAAACCCATAATTGTCTTTTATTTTAACATAAGCATTACTTTTAGTAAATACTACATACAAAAGGTTATAACAATATTTGCATTAATCGGGACCGGGAAAAAGTCCGGATGGGAATGATTAAAATTTTATATATATTTAAGTAAAAAGAAACGGTTGATTTTTACAGGGAAAAAGTGATTTCGAAATCACTTTTTCAGATGCACTGAGTATAGAATTTATCAAAAATTCTATGCGAATTGCATCGGTACTGCAAACAATAAGCCGTTTCTTTTTACGATTAAATATTGATAAAATTTTCTTATTTCCATCCGGACTTTTCCCCGGTCCCGGTTGATACAAATATTATTATACTTTTCTTCTGTCCAGTTTTTTAGACAAGAGCATTCCAATCCATTGCATTATTTGAACTAATAAGACAAGAATTACTATGGTGACAAGCATTATGTCCGTCTGATATCTGTAATAACCGTATCTTATTGCAATATCACCAAGTCCGCCGCCACCTACGGCACCCGACATTGCTGAATATCCAAGTATTGTTCCAAGGGCAATTGTAACGCCTACCAACAGAGATGTTCTGGCTTCAGCTAAAAGAACCTTCCATATAATTGTGAATGTTCCGGCTCCCATACTTTGAGCAGCTTCTATAACGCCTTTGTCCACTTCCTTAATTGATGACTCTACCATTCTGGCGATAAACGGTGCTGCTGCAATTACCAGTGGAATTATGGTTGCTGTTGAACCATAACTTTTTCCAACTATAAATCTTGTTACAGGTATTACAAGAATCAGCAAAATCAAAAATGGAATACTTCTTAATATATTAGTAATTACATCCAATATTTTGTAAACGAGCGTATTCGGTCTTATTCCGTCTTTGTCGGTCACTGCCAGAATCACTCCTAAGGGCAGTCCCAAAATATAGCCAAAGAAAGTTGATGCAAGAGTCATGTACAAAGTATCTCTTGTTCCTTCTAATATCATTGTTATTGTCGCATTATCCCACATATTCATCCAACTCCTTCTGACTTAAATTCATTTCCCCGCCAATATATACAAGTTTCTTTGCTATATCAGTTTTAGGGTTTTTAAACAGTTCTTCTGTCTTTTCTATTTCAACGGCAACACCATTTTCCAGCACAGCCACATTATTGCATATTTCCTTAACAACACTCATGGAATGAGTAATTATTACTATTGTAATACCTTCTTCTCTATTAATTTTCTTCAGTAACTCAAGTATTGATTTTGTAGTCTGAGGATCCAATGCACTTGTTGCCTCATCACAAAGAAGGATGTCCGGATTGTTTGCCAATACCCTTGCAATTGCCACTCTCTGCTGCTGTCCTCCGGAAAGCTGTGCAGGATACGCAGCTGCCTTGTCTTCAAGTCCAACAATTTTAAGCAGTTCATATGCTCTCTTTTTAGCTTCGTTCTTTTTAATACCGGCTATTTCCATTGGAAAGCACACATTCCCCAAAACATTTCTCTGCATAAGTAAATTAAAATGCTGAAAAATCATTCCTATGTTTTGTCTTTCTTTTCTTAATTCTTTCTCTGAAAGCTTTGTTAAGTCCTTACCGTTAACAATTACTTTTCCACCAGTAGGTTTTTCAAGCAGATTAAGGCATCTTACAAGAGTACTTTTTCCTGCTCCTGAAAGTCCTATTATGCCAAAAATATCACCTTTTTCCACTTCGAAATTTACATTTCTTACTGCTTCTACATTTCCACTTTTCGACGTAAATGTTTTTGTTAAATTTTCTACTTTAATTATTGATTCCATTTTTTCTCTCATACTTTCTGTTTTTTCTGTACTGTTATATCTTTTATGAATCATATTCATCAAGGAAGTGATGTTTAACTCCCTTTTTCTTGTAAGAT
Organism: uncultured Eubacterium sp.; assembly: GCA_900548465.1. Classification (GTDB taxonomy): domain Bacteria; phylum Bacillota; class Clostridia; order Lachnospirales; family Lachnospiraceae; genus Eubacterium_G. The sequence goes on along the minus strand of URKY01000007.1, from coordinate 43,282 downwards.
ATTACGGTATCCATACTTACGTTTTCAACACTTCTGAAAATATTGCTTTCAACAAACGGATTAGTCTTTTTCATCTCTTTAATTAATTGTTTTATTTCCATTCGCTTTGATTTTGCTTCTTCATTATTACATGTTGTACAGGTATCAGTAAATTTACATGCACACTGTATAAAATGTAAATCATTATAATCACGCCACTTTATTATGTCATCCTCCCTAATTAAATACAGCGGTCTGATTAATTCCATTCCCTCGAAATTGGTACTGTGAAGTTTCGGCATCATAGTCTGCATCTGGGCACCGTAAAGCATTCCCATAAGAATTGTTTCTATAACGTCATCATAGTGATGTCCCAGTGCTATTTTATTGCATCCTAATTCTTTTGCATAACTGTAAAGATGTCCTCTTCTCATTCTGGCACAAAGGTAACAGGGAGATTTTTCTACATTATACACGGAATCAAAAATATCCGACTCAAATATTGTTATTGGGATTCCAAGTTTTTTTGCATTTTCTTCTATTACTTTTCTGTTGGCTTCGTTGTATCCCGGATCCATTACAAGGTACTTAACATCAAAATCATAAATGCTGTACTTTTTCAATTGCTGAAAGAGTTTTGCCATCAGCATTGAGTCTTTTCCACCGGATATACAGACTGCTATTTTGTCGCCTTCTTTTACCAGTTCATACTCTCTAATGGCTTTTGTGAATTTGCTCCATATTTGTTTTCTAAACTTTTTCTGAAGACTTCTTTCTACGTCACCGGCTTTTTGTCGGCTTATGTCATCATTCATTTTTTCAAGCAACCATGCCGTGTATCCACCTTTTAAGCTGTAGGCATCCACGCCTCTGGTCTGTAATTCTTCCGCAATTTCTTTTGTCTTGATTCCTCTTGTGCAAAACAAAACATATTTTTTGTCATTATCTTTTATTTCGTCAAAATTCTCTATTGGGATATGAACTGCCCCCGGTATTGTACCATAAGCCAGTTCTCCTTCATCTCTCATATCCACCAGTTCATACTGATTTTCTTCTAATTCTTTTAATTCCTGTAATGTAATCTCCATATTGATCCTTTTCCCTTACACACCTAAAGGGAGCATTTGCTCCCCGGTGTTTTTATTTTTATTCAAATGGTACTACGGCTCCATCATATTTGTCATTAATGAATTTTTTAATTTCATCTGACTTAAGTACTTCTACTAAAGCTTTAATTCCAGGTTTGTTTTCATTACCCTTCTTTACTGCAATAACATTTACGTATGTCTTTGCTGCTTCTGAGTCTGATTTTTCATAAGCGATAGAATCTTTAGATACTGAGAAGCCTGCCTGTAATGCATAGTTACCATTTAATACTACGAATGCAACTTCATCTTTTACTCTTGGTACCTGTGCTGCCTCTAACTCCTGTATTTTAACATTCTTTGGATTTTCTGCAATATCTTTAACTGTTGCTGTAAGACCTGCACCATCTTTTAATTTGATTATACCGTTTGCTTCAAGCAATAACAAAGCTCTTGCTTCATTTGTTGTATCGTTAGGTACTGCAATTGTATCACCTTCTGCTAATTCATCAAGTTTTTTCTTTGTTCCCGGATAAATTCCAAATGGTTCATAGTGAATTCCACCTGCATTTACAAGGTGTGTTCCCTTTTCTTTATTGAACTGCTCTAAATATGGAATGTGCTGGAAATAATTCGCATCAAAATCTCCACTTTCTACAACATTGTTTGGCTGAACATAATCATCAAATACCTGTACCTGTAAATCCCAACCTTTGTCTTTAAGTATTTTCTTTGCTTCTTCCAAAATTTCTGCATGTGGTGTAGCAGATGCTGCAACCTTTAATGTACCCTTGCTTTCTGCCTTTTTGCTGTCATCCTTCTTATCTGATGATCCGCAAGCTGTTAATGACGCCACTGCTAATACTAATGCTAATAATAAATAAAGTTTCTTTTTCATAATAATTACCTCTTCTTTCTTTTTTAATATATTTATCGACCCTGCAATAGCCCTTTTAGTAGGCAATAAAAATGGGAAGCCTTTTTTGGCTTCCCAGATATTACATCTTATTTATTTGATTACGGTCTAGAAATTCGACGCACACAAATTAGGTATGATGTAATATCTGCTAAAGCCACACATCATACTGCACATGTAAAATCTATCTGCAAGTGTCTTAATTGTACGCATCTCTTTTTCCTCCTGTTTTTATCATATAATTCCTACTTGGTTTGCAGGTTTTGTCGTTGGTATGTATACTACCATTCAATTCATATATTGTCAATAGGAATTTATAACTTTTTTTATTTTTTATTTTAAAGCAAAAAAAGAAACCATCCATATTGTGTCTTACAAATGCATATCACAGTAAGTAATGTTTTCTTTTTCTCCTAAATATAATACATATTCTGATTGTATTCTATATACTCTCCATGAGCTTCCAGCAAATCCCTCAAAGTAATATTAGTCAAAATTTCATCAAGGTTGTCATTTACCCTGTCAACGATTTTATCCTGAATAATGTGGGATGCCACATTTTCTCCTTCTTCATCTTCAATCTTGTAAGTTCCATCTAAAGCATCTATAATTTCTGCCACTGTGATATCTTTTACATCCTTTGCCAGAAGATATCCACCCTGGGCACCTTTAATACTTTTTACTATTTTGTTTCTTCTAAGAGCCGCAAATACCTGTTCAAGATACTGCAGTGATATTTTATTTCTTTCTGCAATATTGTTCAGTGCTACTCTTCCTTCTTTCTGGTAAATAGCCAAATCAATTAGTGCAGCTATTCCATATCTGCTTTTCTTTGATAATTTCATATTTCTTCTCCATTGCACATAATTCCTATCAGTCTTGTAGGTATTGTATATCTTTAATTCCTATTTTGTCAAGTAGGATAACCATGAAATATGTAATTACCGGTAAATTCCATTAAAAACCTATAATGTCTTTTACAACTTCTCCTGCTATAATAAGTCCTACAACAGAAGGCACAAATGCTGTACTTCCCGGCACCTGTCTTCTCTGGGTACAATTTCTTGCTACTCCCGGTGGGCAGACACAATCGGTTTTGCAGCTTGTACTTTCATCCTCAATTGGTGTCAATGCTTTCTCTTTTGAATAGACGACTTTAAGGTTATTTATTCCACGTTTTTTCAATTCTCTTCGCATAACTTTTGCCAGTGGACACACTGACGTCTTTGAAATGTCTGCCACCTCAAAGGCTGTAGGGTCCATTTTATTTCCTGCTCCCATAGAACTTATAATTGGTGTTCCTGTTCTTTTCGCCTGCTCTATTAACTGTAACTTTCCCGTTACCGTATCAATTGCATCAACAACATAATCATACTTTGTAAAGTCAAACTGATCTGCTGTATCCGGCAGGTAAAAAGTCTTATAAGTGTTGACTTTTATATGGGGATTTATATCTAATGCCCTGTCTTTTGCCACGTCAACTTTATATTTTCCAATTGTGCTGGTTGTGGCAATAATCTGTCTGTTAATATTTGTAAGGCAAACCTTGTCATCGTCAATTAAATCGACCTCACCTATTCCACTTCTAACCAGGGCTTCCACAGTATATCCGCCGACTCCTCCAACACCAAAAATAGCCACTCTGGCACCTGCCAGTTTTTCCATGTTTTCTTTTCCTACTAAAAGTTCTGTTCTCGAAAATCTATTTAACATACGTCTCTAAAATTTTTAATCCTTTCTTTTTTCCTATACAATAAGTGGGATTTTAACTCTGACACTTTTTATTGTCATGGTTTAATTTTCCACCAATAATGTTCACACTACATCTTCTCTGATCCAGAATTAATACATTATTTAATGAATTGGAATAAGCTTCTATATCCGTTGGGCATACATAACATAAGTACAGAACTGCTGTCGATGCCTCCAAATAGCATACATCTTTGCTTCTTATCAAATCTTTTGCTACATTGGCTATTCTCTTTTTCTCTTCTACCTTGTCATTTATTCTTAACTTATAACACTCCGGCAGTCTTGGTGCCTGAGGAAGCGTGATTCCGCCGTGGGTTCTGACAACCTTTCCACTTTCGGCTAATTTAATAATGTCACGCCTTGCCGTATCCCTTGACACTCCCATGTTTCAACAATATCCTGAGTTGTCATGCTTTTTTCTTTTTCCAGTAATTCAACTATCTTATATAAACGCTCTTCCCGAAACATTGTATCTCCTTGCAATTTTTGTTTTTATTCTATTTCCATATCTAATACTTTAACACAAAAATCACTTTCTTTGAATGTTATAATTCCGCATCCTGCAAAAGTTGCAATGTCTGATTCAATATTGTTTTTGCTTAAGGACAGAAAATCATTTCCATCTAATGAATAAAACATTTCATATGTATTACCATCTTTTTTAATTTCAAACCACAGACTTTCTGATTCAACTACGACATCCGGATGTTCTACTTTGAAAATGTCTTCCGCTCCTGATTTTATAATGTATTTATTATTTTCTCTGTACAGGTTAATGTAAGCCTTAGCATCATCTGCATTTATAAGCATTTGTAAGTTTTTAGAATTTATTGTAAAAAAATATATGCATGGCTTACAACATCATGCATACATTTTAATTAATTACTATTTATACTTTTTATATTTCCCCGATTTGTCTGTAGCCATTCTCATCTAATTCAATGATTATTATTCCACAGTTTTTCTGTAAACTTCCGCTCCAATAATCTTCAATTCCGTGATTCAGAATGTAGCACAGCATCCCTTTATTCATTGCGCCATGTCCTGCAATTAACACACGGTTATATTTATTTCTATTAGGCTCTAATACTTCCTGTACAAACTCCTTTGTCCTTTTGCACACGTCACTAAAAGATTCGCCACCTTTAGGTGCTTTATAATTTATAGGGTCGTTAAAGAATTTAACAAATGGATTTGACTTATCCTTTTCTAATTCTATAACACTTTTTCCTTCGTTCTCACCAAAGTTAATTTCTCTAAGACGGTCATCCTTTATAATTGGAATATCCCTATCACCTCTTATTATACAAGCTGTTTCATAAGCACGTTTCAGAGGAGAACTATATATCACATCAAAATCAACCTCTTTTAACTGGTCACATCTTTCTCTGGCAACTGCTCTTCCCTCTTCACAAAGTTCTATGTCTCTGCTTCCCTGAAGTAGTCTTGATTTATTCCAAACAGTCTGTCCATGACGTAAAATATATATTTCCATTTACTGCCTCCTTAATAGCGTTTCTTTTCCGGCACATATTTTGTCTGCCAGACAAACAAGCCATGCTTCCCTACACATTGGTGGAATAATAGTAAGCGGAAACATATGATGCTTAATAATGTCCTGCTCTTTCTTAGACAATTCATAATCTTTAAGAGCATTCTCAAGGGCTACTGACGGATGAAAGAAACCATGCAACTTACGATTAGGATCATCATTAATATGCCAATCATACAAAAAATAATCGTGCAGCAAAGCTCCTCTTATTAACGCCCTTAAATCATAACGTATACGAAGCATTCTTGCTATTTTGATGCTACATACACACACTGCCAAACAATGTTCGTACACAGAAACATTCCCATGCTGTATAAAACCCTTTGTCAGGGACAGGCGTCCCTCTTTTTCAAGGTTATCTATATTCTTTTGAATTTCTTCTTCATAAAAAGTCATTTTCATTCCTCACAATATTTGTTCTTCATCAATGATAAATTCGCCCCCATTTTTTGTCAAGACTTTGTAAATGTCTAATCTTCCTCATAATGTTCATCATAATAATCTTCTGCATCTTCAAAACCATCAAAGTCTTCATAATTGTCATCATAAAAATCTTCTGCATCTGAATAACTTTTTGCATCGTATGGATCAGCATCGTCTTCGTCATATGAACTATTATAATTACCTGAGTTACTGTAATCTGTTTTATAATTGTCCACCGTACTGTCTGATGAATAATTATCTGTTGAATCATTTGTACTATAATCCTCTGATGTGTACATAGAATTATTTGTGTTATAACTACTACCTGAGTGATAACCAGTCCATGTTCTATGCAAGTAGCAATAATCACTTCCTTCTGCTGGTTCGTTTGTACATCCTGGGTATGCGCATTTAGTTTGGCATGCATCTAAAATCACTCCCATTACAACAATAACTCCTAATAACATCACCACTATCCAGAAATTTGATGTTCCGCCACTGTGTCCATATGAATAATTATTTTCTGAAGATCCCTTTGACATACTCTTCATAATATTAAATTCTATAAAATCATCTACTGCATCTTTCTTGCCATTGCGATTCCAATCATATAAAGCCATAACAATACCTCCCATTAATTGTAGTTCAATTTCAATGTTCAGTTATAAAATACTGCTGTCACTGTACAATAAATGGGATTTATGGAAAAAGTTGCAAAAAAATATAAAAAAAAAGGGGGGGAACTTAGGTTTTAAAATTCAACCTTTAGTTCCCTTTTTATTCAAATTATTCCTCTTCAGGATATTTCATATTCCACTGTTTTCTTATGTCTGTCATGATTTTCATAACATCCTCGGTATAAGAAAGTTTCATAAAATCTCCCTCACCGGAAACAGTTTTTTCCATATCCTCTACTTCATACAAAAGTGCATTTTTCGTTTCACCACTTGTAATCTTTTCTGTATGACCATCTTCAGTATAAGTTATCACCGCTTCCTGACCTCTAGGATACTCATAAATTTCCACGTATCCCTTATCAAATGCTATTGTTCCACGCTTTGGCTGTTTACAGTGAAGCGAAAGAATTACAGTTGCCATTTCTTCTTCCTTATTTTTCAACAGAATACCCGCCTGTTCGTCAACTCCTGTTTCGGCATATTTAACCTGTGACAATACTTCATCAGGACATGAACTCATAAACCATCTTACAAATGACAAAGCATATACTCCAATGTCAAGCATTGCACCACCTGCCAGATTTCTATTAAAGAACCTATTAGTCATATCATATTCTTTATAGCTACCGAAATTCATTTGGATGAGTCCTAACTTTCCAAGTTCCCCTGAATGTATTTTTTCATTTAAAGTTTTATATATCGGCATATGATAAATAGTCATAGCCTCAGCCAATATAACATTATTTTTCTTTGCCAAAGCAACCGCTTCAGCCAATTCCTCTGAATTCAATGTAATTGACTTTTCACACAATACATGTTTTCCTGCTGCCAGAGCTTTTCGCAAATACGAAATATGTGTATTGTGAGGTGTGGAAATATATATAATATCCACATTTTCATCTTCGAAAACTTCATCAATATTGTTATATACTTTTTCAATTCCATACTTATCGGCAAATTCAACTGCCTTTTTGTATGTTCTGTTAGCTACTGAATAAAGTTTTTGTCCTCTAATTTCCATAGCCTGTGCCAATTCATTTGCAATTACACCACATCCAAGTGTCGCCCAATTGTATTTTTTCATGATTTTAACCTCTACTTTCAAAGTATATTTTTCTCACTGTACAGTGATTATCCCCTCAATTGTATTTAGTCCTGCGCTTCTTTAGTCTTTTTCATTGCAATAACTGTTAATATTAAAATAATTAATTCAGATAATGGGAATGCACTCCACACACCTTTCATTCCAAATATGGGAGTAAGCACTACAGCACATATATTTACCACAATAAATCCCTTTAAAATTGACAAAATAAAAGCCCATTTTACTGACGCAACGGCACTAAGGGCACTTGCACAAAATATATTTACTCCTGCAAAAAGGAATCCTATAAAATATATTCTAAGTCCCGGTTTTGCCAATTCCAATAATTGTATGCTTCCTTCACTGTTAAATATTCCTACAATTTGCTCTGTAAAGCTCCATATTATTATAAGAATAATTATAACAAGACTTATAGCAGTAATTATGCCAAGTTTCTGCAACAGTTTCACATTCTCTTTTTTGCCCTGTCCGAAATTCTCACTGATAAGTGGTTGTGTTCCCTGGGCTACACCATTAAAAACCGCCACTGCTACCAGAGCAATGTTTGCCACTACCCCATAAGCTGCCACACCAATATTTCCGGCAATGCTTAATATAAGGAAATTAAAAACAGTTACAATAACTGCGCTGGAAATTTCTCCTACAAATGCTGACATACCTACCTGACATGAATAAAACAGTTTTGATATTGATGGCTTTGAAATTTTAAATCTGACACTGTTTTTCTTTGATTTAAAATGTATCATGCATATCATAATTCCAACTATAGGTGAAAATGCCGTGGCAAGAGCCGCTCCTGCCATTCCCATGCCCAACGGAAACATCAGTACATAGTCAAATACTATATTAAACAGGCTGCTTAACAATGTTGCTGCCATACTTACGGAAGGGTTTCCATCATTTCTCACAAAAGCATTGCAAATGTAATTCCATATAAAAAACGGAGCAAATGACATAAATATCCTAAAATAAGATATTCCGGTTTTTATAATTATGTCATCGCCTCCCATTATGGAAATAACTTTATCAGGAAATACCAGACCTATTACGCTGAATATAATTCCTATTACAGTTCCCCATAACAATGCATTAAAAAAATAATTATTGTCATTATCTTTTTCTCTATCCTTTTCTATGGAAAATCTGATAGCTGAACCCACTCCAATCATGGATCCAATGGCAAAAATAATTCCATAAATCGGCAGAGCAAGGTTTAAGGCAGTAATACCATCACTGCCTACTGCCTTTGATATAAAAAATGTGTCTGCTAAAATATATAAAGATAACCCTATCATTGCAAGTACACTTTGAAAAACGTACTTTGCAAATTTCATCTTAATAGTTTTCTGTATGGATTTCAAAATAACTCTGTGGATGATTGCATACCGGGCAAACTTCCGGTGCTTTCGTTCCAACTATAATGTGACCGCAGTTACGGCATTCCCAAACCTTAACTTCACTCTTTTCAAATACCTTAGCTGTCTCAACATTTTTAAGAAGTGCTCTATATCTTTCTTCATGATGTTTTTCAATTTCTCCTACCATACGGAATTTTTCTGCCAATTCATGAAATCCTTCTTCTTCAGCTGTCTTGGCAAATTCTTCATACATATCTGTCCATTCATAGTTTTCGCCTTCTGCTGCAGCCTCAAGATTCTGAGCTGTATCACCAATACCATTTAATTCTTTAAACCACATTTTCGCATGTTCTTTTTCATTATCTGCCGTTTTTAAAAATAAAGCGGCAATCTGTTCATAACCTTCCTTTTTTGCCTTTGAAGCAAAATAAGTGTATTTATTTCTTGCCTGTGATTCCCCTGAAAATGCTGCTTCAAGGTTCTTTTCTGTTTTTGTTCCTGCATACTTGCTCATATCAAAATCCTCCTAATAAAAATAAATAATAGTTTAAACCAGACACTATTATTTTAGTTTCGGTTTAAACTATTATACATCAAAACACTTATTTTTGAATATATCAAAAGATGTTTTTTTCTCATTTACTCTAGTGCAAATTTGTTATTTTTAATTCTTATAAATTATTTCACATTCTAGAACTTTCCTCCGCCACCTCCATGGGTCTCTCCTGAAGATGAAACATGGGTACTGCTTCCATTATTTTCGTTCTTTGGCTTTGCCACTTTATTAATAGTACTGTATAAAAAGAAATCGCTTCTTTCAGTTACCTGCATACTTCCTTTTTTTACATAATCAGAAGCTGCCGGCTGTCTTCTTACAGTTTTCAATTTCGACCACATATATGCAACTATCATTATTGCAATTATAAGACCTGCCATAATAGAGATAAATATCCATTTAACTCCCAATGAAGCATGAGGCTTATTTGCACTGTCGTAAGGTTTGCCTTTACGTGCCTGAGTTATAAAGTCATCACACTGATTAGCAAATATTTCAAAAGCCTTATAGTAATTTCCATCTGACAGACTGGTTTTTAATTTATTTCCTATGTAATCTATTCCGTAATCTGTAAATGCAGTAACGCCAAAGCCATGGGTAGTCATATAATAATCACGGTCTTCCATGCTTATTAAAAGCATAATGCCATCTCTTTTATTTCCATAACCATAGCCATTGTAATCGTAGTAGTCATCGGCAAAATCCTGCACGCTTTTGCCTTCAAGACCATTTACGGTAACAACGGAAACACTGCATTTTTGCTTTTCACTTATTTCCTTCATAGCATTGTAAAGAGACTCTTCTTCCTTATCCGTAAGAAGATTTGCCTCATCTACAACATACATACTCATATCATCCGCAGCCATTGCCGGTATAACCGATAATACACATAGAGTAAGAGCCATTATAAACATAATTATTTTTTTCTTCATAAAACTGCCCTCCCTATATAACCTTTAACAACCACAAAATCCAAACAACAGCATAAGAAATTACGCTGCATATTCCTGTAAGTCCTAATGTCCACTTGAGTGCTGCTGCTTTGTCCACCGGAAGATCTCCAACAAACTTTCCCGTCTGACCATTCATGGCAAAAGTATAATTATTACCATTCCATGATGTATTTAAAATCCATACCGGGTATAATGCATACTTAGCCACTCCGTTACACAACTTAATATTGCTATACTCCGGAGTCACTGTAGAATACCCTTCAACAGTTGATGCAAACATGTTCTCTGTTGATTTCTTTACTCTCTGGTTTGCACGCTCCACGCTTTCCTCTGCATTTACGTCGTATTTGTCTGCGAAAAATCCTGCAAGATATGCTGTCTGAAAATCAACTGCATCATCAAAATTGTAAGGCTCAATTGACTCCATTAAATCATCAGCCATTTTTGATGAACCATCTACCGGCACACGTTCAAATCCAATACTTCCTGCCCTGTTCACAAGGTAGTGCAGCGTTTCCGTGTAATCATAATCACTGTCACTCCATGTTCTAATATTTGTAGCCCTATATCTGATTCTAGCGTCTGCATCGCTGTCAAACAGCCAGAACGGAACATATATACCTTTAATTTCATCTATGTGATTTTGTTCTCTAAATACCTTTGGCAAAAGTCTTTTTCCTGATAAATGCTTCATCAATCCCTCTTTTGCCGCCTTCTTATCTACTTTAAAAGGTATTATGTAATCCGGACGCAGTGAACCTTTAAACTGATCCATCATAACAACCGGATTTCCACAGAAAGGACATGATGTTGCTGCCGTGTTTTCGTCAGCAATAATTTCCCCTCCACAGGATTTACAAACATAAGATTTTAATCCTTTAGTTTCCTCATCCTTCCATTCTCCACCTGCTGAAGTATCCCACTTCATTTCATCAGGTTCTTCGCTTTTAAGTTCTGCATCATATCCCTTAAGAGTTTCCATTTCAAACTCTGTATCACAATAAGGACATTTCATTTTCTGCCTTGTACTGTCAAATGCAATTGCACCACCACAACAGGGGCATTTATATTCCTGTAAATCTCCCATATGATGTTCCTCCCTTTTTCATCATATATTTTTTAACTATTTAATATCATTTTCATCAAACGGATCACCACACTCCGGACAGAATTTTGGTGGATGCGTAGGATCCTCAGGCTCCCATCCACATTTGTCACAACGATACAATGGTGCTCCCTCAGGCTTCTTCTTTCCACAGTTCTGACAGAATTTTCCCTTGTTAAGTGCTCCACATGAACAGGTCCAACCATCTTCCTGTACAGGTTTTGGCGAACCACATTCAGGACAGAACTTTCCTGTTGCTGTTGCCCCACATGAACAAGTCCATGCATTTCCCGCATTATTCTGCTGTGACTGTTGATTCGTCTGTTGTTGATTTGCCTGCTGTTGCTGACCCATGGCAAAAAGATTTTGGGCATTCATGCCACCTCCGGCATTCATTGCCATTCCCATACCCATAAATCCGGTCATTGCTCCTGCTTCATTAGATGCAGCAGACTTCATTGCATCTGCTTGTGCTCCAACTAAAGTTGCGGCTGCCATTGTAGGGTCCTTCATCATCGCCGTACGCTGAGCCTGTTTAATCATCTCTGCATCTTCCTCCGGAAGAGTAACACTTCCAAGAGCAATACTTACAACCTTTAAGCCTCTCAATTCACTCCACTTAGATGACAGGGTTAAATTCATTGCATCTTCGAGTTCTGTGTTGTGGGCAACAATCTGGTTTGGACGAAGCTCCATATCTGATAATTTACTAAATGCCGGTTGAAGTGCACTGATAAATTCTGTTTTCAACTGCGAATCCAGTTCTTCCCTTCTATATTCATCGCTTACATTTCCACATACATTTGTATAAAACAATAGTGGGTCTGCTATTTTGTAGGAATACACGCCTGAGCATCTTACAGAAACATCTACGTCAAGTCCTATTTTTGAATCAACTACACGGAAAGGTATGGGATTTGGTGTTCCAAATTTATTGTCAATTAATTCTTTTGTGTTAAAATAATAAACTCTCTGATCCTTTGCCGTATCCCCACCATATGTAAATCTCTTTCCAATGGTTTTGAAGGTTTCCTTTATGCTTTCACCTAACTTACCTGAAAAAATGCTCGGCTCTGTTGATGTATCATAAGTAAACTCTCCCGGTTCAGCACAAATCTCTACAATCTTTCCCTGTTCAACAATAATCATACACTGACCGTCCGCTACTGCAATTCCCGAACCGTTTGATATAATATTGTCATTTCCTTTAGTATTTGACGAACGTCCCGATACACTTTTCTGACCTTTCACCATTAATACTTCTTTGTCTAATGCTTCACAATAGAAAAATTCCTTCCACTGATCCGCAAGTGTTCCTCCTAGTGCTCCCGCTCCTGCTTTAATAAGTCCCATATCAAAACTCCCTTCTGTAATAAAATTCATTCTACAATTGAAGAACATTATATTATATTCTTTTAATTATCATTGTAATCCTCCAATTAATACCCCCTTATATAAATATCTCCGATCATATTTTTTACATTATAACCTTTTTTGACAAAAATGCATTACACCAATGGGTTACATATTAATATTTTGTCAAAAAAGCTGCCACCCTTTTGGATGACAGCCTTCTAAAATACTATTAATTATTTAATTTTAATTTTCTTAACTTTTGACCACTTGCTTGCGCCAACAGCTTTTACTCTTGCGAACAATTTCTTTTTGTTCTTGAGCTTCTTGCTCTTGATTGTTACTGAAGGCTTCTTAACAATTTTGTTAACAAGAATTTTTTTAAACTTCTTTGTTGTAGAAATCTGTACCTGATACTTTTTAGCACCATTTACTTTCTTGAATGCAATTTTAACTTTATTTGCTGATTTCTTCTTAGTAGCTGATTTAACAGTTGTGTTTCTAAGTTTTGCATTAGTTGTTGGTTTCTTTACATTAGAATTATCAGGTTTTGTTGTAGGTGCCTGACCGTTTTCTTTAATGTTAAAGTTATAAGAGATATTAACCTTTGTCTGAACAATAGGATTTCCTTCTTTATCTACCTGATCCGGTGCATCATGAATATCAAGTTTTCCTTCAAATTTCGCATCACGATATCCTTTTTCACCCTTTGTATCAGCTGAAAGTGAAGCATTTACAGTCATCTTTCCTTCTTCAAGTGTCTTAGTGATTGGAACATATTTAACTTCATTGCCTTCTCCATCCTTATCAGTAACTTCTGTTCCAAAGCTTTCAATTGTCTGACCAATTTTTTTAATCTGAGATACTGTTCCTAGATTTTCTGCATCTAAATATCCTGCAGGGTATCCCTTATATATCTCATCAAAACCCGGTAATGCAAAAATTGTTGTTTCGATAGAGTTTACAGCTGTTTCTGCATTTGCCTGTAATGTCTTACCAACTTTCTTTAATAATTCAGGAAGTTCTGCATTTGTGATAGTTATTGTTGATTTTGTTCCTTCCTGTTTTTCAAAGTTTGAAAGTACAGGATCTATAAGTCCAATTGCAAACGTTGATATTGTTTTTACTGTTGCCATTAACTGATCATAAGTAATGTTAAATTTAGGGTCTGTTTCCTCACCGTATTCAACCTCTTTAATCTGACCAATCTGGTCTGCAAATTCGTCGCCATCTTCTTCCGTGTAAACAGTAAATGACTTAACTAACTTTGGATTGACTTCCTTATCTAATACGAGGTTAAGTGTATCACATACATCTAATGATATTTCATTTAATCCCGGAATTCCAAGAGCTGCATAAACCTGAGCTGTTGTAAGATCTGTGTATGCAGAAATCGCACTTGCTAATGATTTAAGATCAATCTTAACTTTACCATTATTATATTCAATTGTTGTAAGTTTTCCTTCAGGACCTTTTGCAAGTTTTCCTGAAATTTCCATTGTAAACTTTTCAGGTGTTACGATATTAGATGTAACCTTTACTGAAGCATCAAGATTATCACTTTTTATAACTTCGTCGTCTTTGTTTACGCCTTTTGTAATACCTAATTTGTCTGTAAATTTAACGAAATTTTTAGCATCTTCAGTGAGTTTATCATCTTCGTCATAAAAGTCTTTGTTTGTAGCATTAAAATAAAAATTTCTCAACGCATAAAACGCACCTTCTGCTATTTCTTTTCCCTGTAAACTTACATTGATGTTACCATCTGCCTTTGCATCTGAAACATCTGCTAACGCTGCAGCCTGATTAGCTACTGATTTTGTTGCTGCCTTTGCGTCTACCCCATAACCGCTAAGCATCCCCACTGTCAATGCTAATGACAACGCGACACTCATAATTTTTTTCTTAAACATTCATTTCCCTCCTATCTGTATAAAAAAATTATATAAAAACTATCTGATTTTGATAGTTTTAGCCTTAGAATAATTTCCGCATTCCCATAATCTACTCTTATAATACCATATTCTACTCTGAATGACAACTGTCGGTCAGTTGTTATTTCAATGCTTTTCCCATTTATATTTGAACCTATATTGCTCAAACTATATTCTATCAATTATAGTTTATACATTGTACTAAATTATTATATTCAGGACATATTCAATTAACAACAACTTTATAATCACTATTGATTTTGTGTTCTTATTTTGTTATTATTTCAGAGGATTATATAAGTTCATAATACGGATGGACGTTTCTACTAACTGCCGCAAATAGTTATCTATAATCAGGTTATAGGTATACTTTATTTAGCGGTATTTTTTTATGCCCTGAAAATGTATCGGAACTAAACAGGACAAGTGGTATTCTTTTTCTATAAAAAGTTTGTGCCACAGAGGGCAATGCATATTGTAATATAGGGAGGATTTTGAATGAAGCATTATGACGTTATTATTATTGGAGCCGGACCTGGAGGCATTTTTGCATCCTATGAATTAACTAAGAAACAACCATCTCTTTCAATTGCGGTTTTTGAAGAAGGTCACAAACTTTCCCAGCGAAAATGTCCAATTGACGGAGATAAAATTCCAAGCTGCATTAATTGCAAGAGTTGCTCAATTATGAGTGGTTTCGGTGGAGCCGGAGCTTTTTCCGATGGCAAATACAACATTACCAATGGTTTCGGTGGAACATTGTACGAGCACATCGGCAAGAAACAGGCACTTGATCTTATGAAATATGTTGATGATATTAATATGTCTCACGGTGGAGAAGGCACACATTTATATTCTACAGCAGGAACTAAATTTAAAAAGATCTGTATGCAGAATAAGTTAAAACTTTTGGATGCTTCAGTTCGACATCTTGGAACAGATATAAATTATGTTGTTTTGGAAAACCTGTATAACGAGTTAAAAGATAAGGTAGATTTCTTCTTTGATACTCCTGTTGTTTCTATTGAACATACAGAAAAGGGATATATTATTCATACTAAAGATGCTGACTATGACAGTTCTAAATGTATTGTTTCTGTTGGACGAAGTGGAAGTAAATGGATGGAAAAAGTCTGCCATGAAATGGATATTCCTACAAAATCAAACCGTGTAGACATTGGTGTGCGTGTGGAACTTCCTGCAGTTATTTTTTCTCATCTTACGGATGAATTATACGAAAGCAAAATTGTTTACCGTACTCAGCAATTTGAGGACAATGTCCGCACTTTCTGTATGAACCCTCATGGCATTGTTGTTAATGAAAACACTAACGGAATCGTAACTGTTAACGGTCACAGCTACGAAGGTGAAGAAATGCAGACTGAAAATACTAACTTTGCTCTTCTTGTGGCAAAGCATTTTTCCGAGCCTTTCAAGGACAGCAACGGCTACGGTGAAAGCATTGCCAGACTTTCTAACATGTTAGGGGGCGGTGTTATTGTTCAGCGTTTCGGTGATTTGGTAAGAGGACGTCGTAGTACAGAAAACCGAATTGAAGAAGGTCTTGTAACCCCTACTCTTTCAGCAACTCCGGGAGACTTAAGCCTTGTGCTTCCTAAACGTATTCTTGATGGAATTATCGAAATGATTTATGCGTTAGACAAGATTGCTCCGGGAACTGCCAATGACGACACTCTCCTTTACGGTGTTGAGGTTAAGTTCTACAATATGGAAGTTGAGCTTAATGATAATCTTGAATGTAAGTACGATGGTTTGTACATTATCGGCGATGGCAGCGGCGTTACTCATTCTCTTTCACATGCTTCAGCCAGTGGTGTTTATGTTGCCAGGGATATTTGTGAGAAGATTGGGTAATTGGGGCGATTGCAGGGATGTTCTGAAAGGGAAGTATTCGGAGGACAATACCGTTTGTTGATTTTTGAAGAGAAATATTCGGAGGACAATACTGTTTGTTGATTTTGGGCAGGAATTACATGGATATCCACCACATCACAATATGTTCCCCGTAATTTATGATCCATTATTTTTCATAAATATTTCATTACATGGATTGCACGATTCTTGCTTTGACATCCTTGTAATAATTCAATAAATTTAGTAATAAAACAGGGGTAGCTGCCACAAAAAGTAATATTTTTATGATAAATTGTTGCTTTTATTTGTGCGCACCCTTTTGATGACTATAAAAAATACAGGGATTTGATTTTTAACAAAACCAAGTCCCTGTATTTCTTATTATTTTTATTTTCAAATTATTGTTTTGGTGACGCATTTACATGGACATTGATGTTTCATTCCTTATATCCATGTAGTCTGTGACTAGAATAAATTTATTCATTATACAACTTCTTAATAAAACCTCTGCATCCTCTCACCACATCGTCATACGTCACATCGAAATTTCCTGTGTACCACGGATCTGCAATGTCCCCGGACTCGCCGGCAAAGGATAACAGTTTGTACACTTTGTTTTCCGTATCCTTTCCAATAATTCTCATTATATTTCTTATATTTTCCGTGTCCATCCCAATGATGAAATCGTAGTCATCATAGTCCTGTCTTGTCATCCTTCTTGCCCGATGGTCTCCGCAATAAATGCCCTCGCTGACAAGCTTTGTCCTTGTTCCATGGTGAACCGGATTGCCTATTTCTTCATAACTTGTGGCAGCTGAATCAATGTAGAAATCCGCTGACTTGTTTTCTTTTTCCAGCATGTCCTGAAGGACATATTGTGCCATTGTTGAGCGGCAGATGTTGCCGTGGCAGATGAATAAGATTTTTGTCATTGGTTATTCCCTCCATTTATAATTCAATTTTTAGTTTTTCCAAGTGTCAAATTCGACACTTCCACCTGTCGGCTCATTTGCTTCTACCGCAGTGTTACTCTACTAATATTATTTACTGAATTTTGCAAAAAAAAGAACCCGACGCATCAGGTTCTCTTAGGTGTAATCCGAAGACATCCACCGCAATTCTTATTTATAATATACTACTTTTACACAAAATATGCAAGAACTTTATGATCTACTGATAAATTTTTGTAAAACATTCATATTTGATCTATGCTGCGTACCAACCACCTGATTATAAATGTTAATTGGCAATTCATTTCTCAAATATTCTGTTTGTTGTTGATATGAATTAACAAACTGTTTACAAGCAGTTTTAGTCTCTCCCATCTTTCTGAGAAAATATGTAATCATAATAATATATGCATCCATATACTTAAAATCAATATTTGAAATACCCACTTCACTTTCCAATAATGTAATAAGGCGCTGATCAATTTTACCAGTCTTAAATCTAGTATCAAATATCACATTATTATGCGCGATTGCATTACGCAAATCTTTTAATGTAAATATAAAAAATTGCGTATTCATACCATCAGAATCAAGATTTGTTGGTAATTTCATAATTCTAGAAACATAAAGCTTAACATCCGTACAAGCACAATCGTATAATGTCCCAAACTCACCCAGTGCTAAAGTTTCAAAAATAGCCCAAACTGGAATAGTAATATCTTTATTAAAGAAATGTGCCACAACACTTCTCTTCTTATAGTCGCGTACTAGAGCAGCGTTTATTTTTCCTTTCAAATTCATTCTCTTAGTGTATTCACTTTTATAAGCACCACTACCAGGAGTATGATTTCTATAAGATGTAAGTGATTTATTATAAATTACATCAAAATTTTCTGATTCACTATCTGCAAGTAAAGCCTCGATAACATAACTCTTTAGTGCATTTTCAATAAACATTACCTTAGGATATAGTATTGATTTTAATTGCATATCATATTTATTTAATGCAATCACCTCATCAAGAGAGCTAAAATTTATACGATTAGTATCTTCACGAATAAATCTATATCCCTTAAAACCATGATAATACCCCATATTGCGTAAAGCCTGTGTTTGTGAGCTCTTAACATTTATATGATGTGTATTTCTTAAATATTTCATCAATTGGTAGATTGATAGCATACATTCCCTTCTTTCATAATTAGTTAAAAACATTATATATCAAACACTTGCCTTTTCCACGAAAATAGTGTCCGCATAATATAACATTTTTTAAACGTCAAATATGACTATATTATTTTTTTATGTATATTTTTCTAAATATTCTTTTATATTTTTTATTTTCTATCTCTGCGTTTTTCGCACGCTCGTTTGCACTCTTTATGCTTTTCCTTAAATCTTCATTTTCTTTTTGTAATTCAAAAATCTTTTTCTCCTTGCAGCTGCTATTTTGTTTTTCTTTTATTAATCTATCTAATATTTCTTCGTTATACACTTTTAATGAATTATACTTATCCCAAAATGTATCTACATGTTGTTCATCCATAGTCCACTCCATTCTCTCCTCAATACTAATAGCCACTATATTATCAAAACCACTTCCACCATCTCGTGTTGGTTTAATGAAAGTATTGCATTGTTTTGACGCATAATTACTACATCCTAATGCAATATTTTTCGTCCTCTTTTTGTTTCCTATTTCATATTTTACCCAATGTTTATATCTAAAAACTAAATTGCCCTCACAGGCCGGGCATCTCACCATATCGGTTCTTTTAAATTTGTAATGTTTATCCCTAGTTCTGGTTTTTTCCTCGATTTCGCGTATTTCATTTATATTTTGAATATGTTCATCCTCTCTACCTTTTGACATACTTTCTACTTTTTCCAATTGTTCACATAAATGTTTAAATTCAAAGTTGTCTTTATCGTCTATCATTAACATACCTATTCCATCTTGTACATTGTCTTTTCCCCACACATAATCATTTGCATATTGTGTTCTAGTGTCACAATCTAAATATTGTAATAAAATTTCAGCAGTTACCACTTTTTCTCTTTTTATATTGTAAATGGAACAAAAAATCTGTTTGTGATAATGATTTTGAATAATTGGATTGTCCGTAACTGCTCCATCTAAATGCGACCATGTTATTGCTTTATAATCAATTCTTTCATAATATCCATTCTTTGTTTCAACGATAATAATTCTGCTATTAGTTACAATTATATGATCAATTTCTACTGTTCTTTTTCCATAAACAGAATCAAAATCCAAAATCACATGATTGAACACTTTAACGTTTCTTCCTATTATATCTGTTGCTTTTCGAATTACTTCCATTACATAATTTTCACCTTCTTTTCCTTTTTCTTCTCTGCTCTTTTTTTCCGACATTGTTTCCTCCACTTTAACTATTTATAATGGTGCATTTTCGTAATAATACTTCTAACAAACTTAAATCCCCTACGCCACTGCATTCGCATTCACGCTCTCTATAACCTTCCTTATTCCCATCCACACATTCATATCCCGGAATATCTCCGACACGGTTCCACGGTCCGTAAATGGCGATTCCTGCAACACTGAAAAATCCTTCAGCATTCCGTTATGTACAATATATTCAACAATCTGGTTTACAAAATAAATCTGTCGGCTGTCAAGATTTGTGTCTGATAAGTAGGCAGAAAATGCCTCCTTTGCAGCATTCATGTCGAGACCTACTATTTCCCTAACAAACTCACCTAAAGGTTTGTTTCCAAATTCCTGCTCATAATCCTGTCTTGTGCCAATCTCTTTCCACAAAATTTCTTCAAGTGCATCAATATCTGTACTTGTCAATGGCTTGTTTGTCCTCAACTTAGCTATAACCAAATTATCTTCATGTTGCCTTATATAGAATTCTGCTTTCGCCTTATAATTCTTTAATTCATCATTTTCCAGTTCAGCTTCCTTCCATTCTATGGATAATATTTCATCTGTAAAATTGGTATCGTACTTTGCCCCGATTGCCGGAGGAAGATATTTCATCAAGTCTCTAAGTTTCTCCCTTATATGCTCAAATTCATTTATTCCGGCATTTTCGACATAATCAGTTTTCAATATTTTATTTATTAAATCTGCTTCTGCCTGAATTTCGGGTATGTTTGCCACACTTGCAATGCCTGATACTTTTCTATATAAGTCTCCCCTTGCTTTATTGTAGGATTTGCCTGCTAAATATGCCAACTCAATTCCGTACATAAGCGCGTCAAATCTGACAGCACTAACCTCATCCTTATCCGGCAAGATTAATGGAGCTAATTCTTCTTTAATAACGAGAGTATCCTCAAAAGATAATCTTTGATAATTATTTTCATTAGAATATAAATCAACGTATTTCAAATGTTGTCTTACAGCAAAATTCTCTCTGTTTAACTCACGTGCTTTATCACTCATTTGTTCAATTAATTTTTTTCTGAAAGCAATTAGTCTTTCTGTTTGGTATTCTATATTTTGCAACTTAAATGATATTTCGAACTTCAAATTAAAAATTGCTCCCTGAAGTGGCATTGTATTAGCATTAGCCTTTCCTTTATTTAATCTGAAGAATTCAAAGTTCCCACAAAAATCAAAAATATAGAATTTACTCTTGTCTTCTCCATCTATTAATCCCCGACACAATCTGGTTCCTCTGCCAATCATCTGCCAAAACTTTGCCTTACTCATAACCTTCTTAAAAAATACAAGATTCACAACCTCAGGCACATCAATTCCTGTATCCAACATATCTACAGATATTGCAATCTGTGGCATCTTTTTAGGATCAGAAAACTCATCAATTGCACTTTGGGCATAAGTCATGTAATTATCAATTACTTTTGCGTAATTAGGCAAATGTGAATATTCCTTATTGAACACTTCCAATATTTTCTCCGCGTGATCATGATTTTTTGCAAAAATAATTGTTTTGCCCAAATTCTCACCATAATCAATTTTTATGCCCTGTTCCATTAAGATATTTAAAACTTTTCTTATTGTATCCTCATTAAAAACCCACTTATTAAGTGCTGATGATTCAATCCGTTCAGGTACATTTTTATCATCTCCAAAAGTTTCTTCGTAAGTTTCTTTTTCCTCCTCTGATAAATCATCGTACACTATTCCCTTTTCAAGAAACTTGAGCTCAGTTTCTACAGAAACATAATCTACCAAATATTTGTCTTTTACCGCCTGAGCCAAATCATATCCGTAAGTTGGAATACCATTTTCTAACTCAAAAACTTCATAAGTATTTTTTTCAATTTCATCCTTCGGTGTTGCGGTCAATCCAACAAGCAAGGCGTCAAAATAATTAAAAATATCCCTGTATTTATTATAAATCGATCTGTGGGCTTCATCGCATATTACCAAATCAAAATGCCCACATGTAAATAACTTTCCGTTGTCATCATTGACAGTATCAATACAATTCATCATTGTCTGATATGTGGAGAAGACACAATGTGCATTATAATTATCCTTTTCCTCTACCAGATTAGTGCATGATAAATTAGGCAATAAATTTACAAAATTTCTTTTTGCCTGAGTTACAAGTGAATTTCTGTCTGCAAGGAAAAGAATATTTTTTATCCAGCCTGATTTTAAAAGTACATCACATAATGCTATAACCGTTCTTGTTTTTCCCGACCCGGTAGCCATAACCAGCAATGCTTTTCTTCTATTTTTCATATCAAAGCTATCGCAAACCGCCTTAATTGCAGACTCCTGATAATAACGATCTGCAATATTTTTGTCCACGGTAATGTAATTAAGACTTGTCCTTACGGCCAAAAGATTAAACCATTTTTCCAAGTCACGCTTTGAGTAAATCATTGCACATTTTCTTTCCGGATACTGACCGTCAATAATATGTGTTTCAAATCCATTAGTTAAGAATATAACAGGTCTGCGTTTATATTTTCGTTCCAAAATATCTGCGTACAACTTAGCCTGCTGACGTCCTTTTGAAATATCAACACAGGTACGCTTCGCCTCTATTACAGCCAACGGCTTATGCATATCGTCATACAAAACATAATCAGCGTATCCAATTTCTGATTTATTAGGCATTCCCGATAATTCTACTTCATTAAGCCAATCCTTTCCTTCCGTCCATCCTGCATCTCTAAGCATTGAGTCAATGTATAGTTTTCTTGTTTTATATTCTGATAAGTCTAAAGGTTTAGGTACATAAGCAGGCTGTTGTTCCTGTCTACGTGCTGATAATTCTTCTTTCAGTTTTTCATTTTCTTTTATTAATTTTTGTAAATCAAGTTCCTGCTTTTCAAACTTTTTCTGTTCTTCCAGAAGCTTTTCCTTTACCTCTGCTTTGCTGGTTTTTGAATTTTTAATTTTGCTAATTCTGTCCTGAATATATAATTTATTAAAAATATGCTCTCTATAATCTCTTGAATAACAGCATGAAACAAAATCAAGAAAGATTGCAAGATTTTCAAGGCAAAGCATAGCTTCATCCCGACCCAATTTCTTGTTAGTGTGAGCCACTGTATTTCCACATCTTCTGATATATTCCATACGTTTTAAAACATCAGCCGGCACAAAATCTACAAACTGTTCCGACCACATTAAACTATACAAATTATCCTGATATGGCATTTCAAGTTTATCATCAATTGAATACATCCATTTTACGGCAAACTCCATCGCTCTACGGCTATTCAAAATACTTGCCCCAGAGTCCATCAAAATAATTTTTTCGGCAGATATGGCTGTATCCGCAAATGTTGAAAACTCAGATTCCTTCTTCAAGTAATCAAAATTAGTTATCATATAGTCTCCTCCCCATTTTTCCGTTCGTGTTTTCATTCATTATACTACAAATTGTGAGTAAAATCGCTATATTTTTGAGATAGATTTTAGCAAACAATTTTGATTTGTCAATTTGTTTTATAAATTCAACGAATTCATCTTGCTTGCCTTTATCTGGTAATATAATTTTTAACTCACTTAAAATTTTTACATTTATATTCTTCTGTGCTGACTCAGGAGCCTGCGCTTCTAATATTGCTTGAAAAAAGGAGAACCAATAATGAATAAATATATTATTTGTCTTTTCATTTGCATTAAATCCTACAACACTATCTGGAAAACATGCATCAAATTCTAATATTGCCGTTTTTGCAATGTTAGCTGCAATAGTAATACACAAAGTTCCCTTGCTCCACATTTTACTTTGCTTTAATCCCATCTCTGAATAAGTGCTAGTATAAGCTGAAATAAATAAATCTGCATTTGCAATATCTCCTGTTTGAATCAACGGATATTTGCCTCCTAATAATTGTGGATCATTTCTTGGTCTATGTTTCGATACACCTCTTCCAAATTCTCCCAACTCTGGTAACGTCGCCTCAGGTAGCCCATAAGAGTTTGAAACAGGATCCCCAAACATCTCGACAAATCGGGCTTTAATTAGTTCATCAAATAATTGTATTTCTCTTTTTCTTCTCTGTATCACACTATATGTTTTATCTAAAACATATACACATTTATGTTGCTCATTTTTGTCAATATTAGGAATCATTGTTTCTTCAAGAACTTTTCGTCCTATTGCTTTAAACGTGCTTCCTGTTCCCTTACTATTTAGCTCTTCTTTTTTACTTTTTAATAACCAAAATACGAATCCTGACAATACTTTACTTCCATTTGGTGTTAATGCTGCAACTCCTCTTCCGATACAACATTCCTCTTTTGCATAATTTAATGCTCCTATAGGCGCCCTTACTGATATTAATATATCTCCAGACTCAGCTATCTTTGTTGGAGCATTACACCAAACTCTAGGCACTGGATATCTCTCTCCAAAATCAGCATTCCCTTGAAAAAATGGAATTCCCTCTTCACTATCGTTATAACTAGATGAATCTGGCGATTGTCCCATTTTAATTTCACAAACATCCTTTAACGCTATGTATTCCATCTACATCATCCCTACAAATCCGAATTTGGATTTGTAGTATGCAAAGTTGGCAATAGTTCTTACGCTATATATCTTCTATGAGATGCTTTTACATTGTTTTGATTTACAATTGCATATTGCATAGTTGTATCTATTTGTGAGTGCCCGAGTATTTTTTGCACCTGTTCTATAGGCATTCCCTTGTCTATTGCTCTAGTTGCCATAGTTCTTCTGAATTTATGTGGGTGGATTTTTTCTAAATTGAGCAATCGTCCTAATTCACGTATTCTGATTTCAACTCCACTTATTTTCAGTCTGTCATACGGAGCATTTAGTGTTACAAAAAGAGCTGGATTGTTGTCTGTTCGACTTTCAATATAATTTTTTAAATGTATTTTTGATTTTGCATCAAAATATACTTTTCTTTCCTTGTCGCCTTTTCCAAATACAACGCATTCTCTTTCCGAAAAATTTATATCTTCAATATTCAGTTTTACAAGTTCTCCTACTCTAATTCCAGTTGAGTAAAGCAAATCGATCATTGCCGTATCTCTCAAATTTCTACAATTATCACGTAGTTTTTCAATTTCTTCGTCTGTGATTATGTTCTTCACTGCTTTTTTAGTTTTGATTTTATGTATTCGTCTCATTGGGCTCTTCAAAATATAATCCTCTTCTTCGAGCCACGAGAAAAAACTGGAAATATTTCGGCGTATGTTATCCACAGTCGTTTTCCCACAATTATTTATCTTCTGATAATCCACAAGATACTCACGCATCATTTCAGTAGTAATCTTTCTTATAGGATTTTGAACATTTTTCAACAAATGTTCTATTGTCACTCTGTAGTACTTTATTGTGCGTTCAGAACAACCTTCAATCTGTTTTGCTTCCAAAAACATCTTTAAATACTCATAATTACTTATATCTTTTTGCTCTAAAGAATTATCCGCTAAATGTTTAAGCAAAACCTCTTGTAATTTTTTAAGCTGTGCTGCATTCAACACTTCCGCCATTTCATTTATAATTTCAACAAACTTTTCTTCCATAGGTATACCTCTTTCTCTTTTTTCACGAAGTATACCACTTATTTATTTCTATCCAAAATATTCCTGCATTAAACTATCAAATAAAAGTTGTGCTTCATCTAAAGCTTTTTGCACCGCAACTTTTGATTTGTCTATCTGATGGACGAAGTCAGCAAATTGATTTTGGAGGGCAATTGGTGGGACAATTATCTTTGTATTTTTTATTTCACCCAAATGAAGATTAGGGACTCCAATCCCTTTAAGACTTCTATTAAATTGATTTTTTGTTTCATCAGAATTTATAGCTGCCCACAAATAAACTGAATTTATATCTATAGGTCTAAGAAGTGCTAAGCTTACATAAATATCAAACACTTCTTCTTTTTCTACAACAGCTGCCACTCCCGTAGTACCATTCTTTGCCAACAATATATCTCCTTTTCGCGGCTTAATCTTTTCATATAATTTTTCATGCAATTCTGCTGTAATATATTTAATATTTGACCAATCAATCTTTCCTGTTGTAACATCTTTAGAAGACAAAAATTTAAATCCATTTTCTATATCCTCAGTATATATTGGTGTCTGATGTGTTCCATCTTTAATTTTTTCACATACATCTTGAAGTGTTTTTATTTCGTACTTGTATATATTATTATTTATCGAACCGAACATCTCGACAAATCGGGCGTTCACGCATTCGTCTAAATATTGTAATTCTTGTTTTCTTTTTTCCTTAATGCTAATAATCTTATTCAATTTTTCAACTATTTTTAATTGTTCTTCCATACCACGAATTGGTATTTTCATTTTCCGCATTGCTGATTGTGTTAGTTTTTGCCTAGTTGCTCCATTTATAATACCTTCTACATTGTAAAACATCAGTGAATAACATAAATAATCCACATTCATTTCTTTTTTAGGTTTTAAAACATGAGCATGATTGTTTACCCAACACTTACCTGATACTCTATAAGCAATCGGTCTTTCTTTTGAGCCAAAATTTCCTCCATCCTCTGCTAGTAGAACCAATTCGTCATCAAATATATAATCCGAAACATAATCCTGAATCCCATTTGCTCCATAATATGGATATTTTCCTGCTTTTCTCTCCGTTGCTGTAATTGGAATTCTCATTGAATCTAATATTTCACAACATTCCTCTACGCATATCATCTCCATTTATTGTAATCCCTACAAATCCGAATTTGGATTCCCTTTCTTATTTTTTAATCTGCACATATTCCAATAATATAATTTACAAATGCCGAACAAGCTACAAGCATGAATTTGGCCTCCTCAAATGTTGCTTTTCCCTGTTCTAAGAACTTTGCATGTCTTATTCCACTTGCATCACTTGTGTATCCATACAGCGCGCTGAATGCTGTTCCCAATGCCGGATGAATATTTACGTTATTATCCCTTAATTTTTTTAACATCTTACCTAGTGTTGCATCTTTTCCTTTTGATTCTGTCACAATGGAACAAATTGCCTCTACGGCACTGATGCTTTCTTTTATTGAATTTTCATAATCTGGATTCTCTCTATCTGAGATTAATATATTAGCTTTTGAAATATGCTCCCTTACTGTTTTATATTTATTCTGAACCGCTTTATCTATTGTTTCCACTTCATATTTGTCACTTATTGGAACAATTATCTCATCAATAAATCTATACCCAATATATTCTCTTTCAAAAATATCATTAACACATTCAAATAACGATATTTCTAAATATCCATCATGCTCATTGTAATAGGTGTTATAATTTTTATTTTTCAAATAATAATCCCAATACTGTACCACCGCTTCTATTAGAGTTAGTATCTCATCATATTCCCCTTTATTGATAGTATCATTTATAAATTTAAAGACTTGATTAACATCCTCATACATTCTCGTATTCACAGGCAAAGAATATATTTCTCCCTTAACAAATCTAAGAAATTTTTGAATCCTATCTTCTGCATAATATACTCTTGATCCAAATATAGATGTATACAACTCACTAATCATATTTTCAAGTTGAATTCTTGTTCTTTCATCAAAATCTTTCAACTGTATCTCTGTATTTTCTGCTCTTATTGCATTTCTATCTGAAAATCCACCACGTCTACTTACCCTTACCATATTCTTCCCCTTTACATTCCTAACAATTTCTCCAATTCGTCCATTTCCTTGCCAATTTCCATTTCCAACTCACGGATGTTAGCCATTATCTCTATTGTTGGTGGATATTCTACAGGGATGTACTCTATTTCCTTGTACTTATTTATGCTCAAATCATAATCATTGTCCACGATATCCTGTTTAGGAACCATAAATGATTTATCCGTACGCTTTCTGTCTTTTTCTTTGTCAAGATTTTTGAATCTTTCGATTATGTCAGGAATATCATTTTCTTCTACAGGTGAACGTTTGTCGTCCAAGCTGTATCCATCTGCTGCCATATCGTAGAACCATACATCATTTGTTCCACCGTGTTCTGTTTTTGTAAAAATCAAAATTGCTGTTGATACTCCTGCATATGGCTTAAATACTCCTGAAGGCATTGAAATAACTGCCTCTAATCTTTGGTTTTCAACAATTTCCTGTCTTATTGATTTGTGGGCTTTTGACGAGCCAAACAAAACTCCATCAGGTACGATACACGCACATCTTCCGCCTGTTCTTAACATTCTTATAAATAAAGCCAAAAATAGAAGTTCTGTTTTTTTTGTCTTACAAACTTTCAACAAATCACCTGATACTGATTCTGCATCAAGGCTTCCCTTAAATGGTGGATTTGCCAAGATCAATGTATACTTATCCTTATCTTCATTTTGGTCTGACAGACTATCTCTGTATTCGATAATCGGATTATCAATACCATGTGTCATCATATTCATTGCACCAATACGTAGCATTGTTCTGTCCATATCGTATCCATGAAACATGTTGTTCATATAGTGTGCTTTCTTTTGTTTATCAAAGAAAATCTCTTCTTTTCTTGTATTTTTAAGGAATTCTCCTGCTTCAACAAGAAATCCTGATGTACCACAAGCCGGATCACAAATCACTTCATCTGATGTTGGATTCACCAATTCAACCATCATTTTGATAATATGTCTAGGTGTTCTAAACTGTCCGTTACGTCCTGACTGGGCGATTTTTGAAAGAAGATATTCGTACACATCTCCTCTGACATCTGAACTTTGCATTTCATTCATTGATTTATAAATTTCGTCCAATGAATCAACTACCTTTGACAAAACAAGAGGAGTTGGCAATTTAAAAATCGCATCACCCATATATTTTGAATAGGCACTGTTTTTGTCGCTATGCAATGTTTTTATAAATGGGAAAACCCACTCCTGCATTACACTGTACATTTTGTCAGCTGGAAAATCATGAAACACTGACCATTTTAACTGTGTTCCGTCGACTACTCTTCCACCAATTTCAACCTGTTCACCAAATATACTCTCATATGGCAAACCAAGCATAGCACTATCTTTTGCCTTCTTATTATCCATATCATCAAAATCATGAATAAACATTAAATATGTTATCTGTTCAATTACTTCAAGGGGATTAACCAATCCGCCTGCAGCAAAAATATCCCATAATCCATCAATTTTGTTTTTTAATTCACCTGTAATCATTTAATCCTCCATTTTCCACACGTATTTTGTGTATCGACCTCCACCGATTTTTTCTATTTCACCACGTTTTAACAAATCCGCCAAGGTTCTCTGTATTGTCGTATCACTTATATCCGGATTCATTTCCATTAACTCAGATTTCGTAATCGTTCCTATATGATTTTTTATTATCTCCCGAATGCGATCCGCTTTTGATAAATTGGGATTCGTCACTAACTTCACTCTGGATTCAAACTCTTTATAGGCATTTATTATCACACCAAGCATATAGTTAACAAAAGGCTTATAATCGTTCTCATTTTCATGCCATTTTATTGAGCTATCCTGAAGGGCTTCATAATAGGTTTTTTTTGATTCTTCAATTATCTTTTCAATACTTACGTATTTACCCACGATAAACCCTGACTGATACAACAAAAGTAAAGTAAGTAGTCTGCTCATTCTTCCATTTCCATCATTAAAGGGATGAATACATAAAAAGTCCAAAATGAACATTATATTGAGTAATAACGGATCAACCTCTTTCTTTGCTTCACTAAATTCCTTACATAACGCTTCCATTGAATTCGGTGTTTCCCATGCAGGTACAGGTCTGAATCTGACTTTTTCTTTACCGTCTTTATCCGTCTCCCGAATAACATTATCTGTTGTTTTGAATATTCCTCCATCTACGTTTTCCAAAAATTTATACAAATCTCTGTGTAATTGCAAAATATAATTTACATTTATCGGTATATAATCATAATTCTCGTGAATTATATTCAACACCTCTCTATATCCAGCTATTTCGGACTCATCACGATTTCGTGGTGTTGTTTTTTCCTGAACCAGATTCTTCAGTCGATCATCTGTAGTTGAAATTCCCTCAATCTTATTTGAAGCCTCTGTACTTTGAACTTTAGCAATTTCTACTAACTCATTTAGTTCATCTTTATGTGCCTCAATAAATAGTCTCTGTTCTCCCTTATATTCATTAATACGGATAAGTTTCTTAACTATTTCCGGAGTCAATAATTTCTGCCATTTTTCTCTGAAATTATAATTTCTCATTCAATTACCTCACCGCTTCTTTAATTTAGTCATTTATATCGTTTTTGACCAAATTGTTTATTGCTATCTTACTAAAATTTAATTTAGCCGTCAATAGTTCTAACTTAGTCATTTCTTGTTATTTTGATGAAATTATATTTGAGTATCCAATAACTTTACATTACTTATAACTATATTTCTTTACCATTCAAATGGTGATTTATATTCCTGATGTTTCTTCAAAATCCCATTTTCACCAAAAAGAACAACATTTTCGCTATTAGGTCTATATGTCTTTTCCAATTGGTGTACCTTAACAAAACATGGCATATTAACCCCTGTACCTGAAACAACACATTCACCAGGGCCCAATACAGTCAATGCATTCATTGAATTTTCATCTAAAAATGCCACTGCCTTTCTAATTCTATTTAAATCATAGGGATTTACTAATTTGTGTATGAAGTAATTATGTAATTGTGAAATAATAGTTTGTATGATGTATTTGACGCTACATTGCCATCAATATATGCTGTTTCAAATCCTAATCTCAATTCTCTATATGGTACATTCATATTTCAAGTTTCCCCTTCCTCTTTTTATCCTTATACTCAAGTCTGTCAATTAATGTTTATTTTATACTCTCTCCATTCCTTAATATAAACATCAGAAAACTTTTTCACCTCATCCTGCCTACCATCACTGTGAACATCATATACGCCAACAGTATTAATTCCCATTTTCTTTGCAGTAGCAAGAGAATATGCCGCATCATCGAAAAGCCATGTGTTTTCAGGGGATGTGTTCATAGCAAGCATTGCCTTATTAAATATGTCCGGTGAATCCTTTCCTTTTCCCACTTCTGTTGTAGTAAAAATCTCCTGAAAATAATCAATAAGATCAAGTCTTTTTAATGCTGCCTCAATCATTGGTCTGTCTGTGGATGTAGCGATTGTCATAGCTATTCCACTGTTCCTTGCTTTCTCAAGGACCTCCCTGATGCCCGGCTTTTCAGGTGCCTCTTTTTCATAAAACTCAAATACCCTGTCATTTATTCCCTGACATATTTCCTCTATGGATAATTCCACATTATAGTTATCCTGCAGGTATTTTGCTCCCTGTTCCATAGTCATCTCAAACATCACTTCACCGATATTTTCATCAGTTTTAATGCCTAAACTTTCCAAATATAATTTTCCCGCATCCATCCAGATAGACATAGAATCAAGAATTGTTCCATCCACATCAAAAATAAATCCTTTACTCATATTGTTCTCCTAACATTTTTGTATAATAAAAAAGCTATCGCTTACAAAGTCATTCTAATTGTAAACAATAGCTTTTTCAACTCTATTTATTCTTTATTATTTTATTAACTATTACGCAGATAATAATTGTAACTACCATGTCAGGTAATGTGTTTCCAACAATAATATCTACTGTCATTAAATATCTGTACAATATAAAACCTACAATCCAAATAACGACATTTACCACTTCAACCTTCTTTTCCTCACTACTCTTTTTAAGGATAAAGAAGTCAGCTATCTGTATTGCAATCATAGGTGCGAACACGGAACCTATTAAATATAAGAAATCCGTTATATCATCCATTGGATATACTATGGCTGCTATTGTTCCAATAACGGTAACTACTATTGCCATATATTTTCCATTAATTTTGTGAGATATTGTTTCACTTGATATTCCTGCTGAGTAAGCGTCCAAATATGTAGTTGTAACTGTAGAAAATACAATAATAAGAAGTCCGGCAATTCCTAGACCTGCTTTTAACATAATCTGATCAATTCCAGCGTTTTGTGCAAATATTGCTGCACCCATTCCAATAACGTACATCCAACAGCTTACAAGACCATATACAATTGCACTTGCTGCTGTTGCCTTTACAGGCTTTTCCGCTTCTCTTGTATAATCGCTGATTAATGGCAGCCATGATAGTGGCATTGCCACAGCTAATTCCACTGCTGCTCCAAATGTAAGTCCGTCTCCTGCAATTTTTGTAATCGTGTGATTATCAAAAAATACTACCTTGCAGAGAATAATTGTAAGTATAAATAAAGCTGTCATTGCAACAACGTTGATTTTTTCAACATTGCTTATTCCAATTATAATCCAAACAATGATAAGTACTCCTATAACTATGCACCATACCCAGTTTCCTGTATTGAAAATTCCATTAGCTGATAAAGCACCATCATAAATCATTATGGCTGTCCATCCTGCCAGCTGAACTACATTCAATACTGAAAACAGGATACTTCCCTTTTGTCCGAAGCTTATTTTAACAGTTTCCATGGAACTCTTTTTCGTCTTTGCTCCAATTATTCCTGCTAAAAACAGCAATGTACATCCTATCAGATGTCCTATTATAGTTGCAAGTATTCCCTTTGCCATTCCAAGAGATGCCAAATATGTTCCTGTTACGATTTCTGCAATTGATACTCCTGCCCCAAACCAGATTAAACTGTTACTAAATACTGATGTTCCCTTTTTTTCCATTTGATGTTCCTCTTTCCATTTTTTCTTATATTAATATTCGCCCTTTATTGCAAATGCATGATTCATCGGTCCGCTGCCTTTTCCAAGGTCAAGCATTGCTGCCAATGCCCCTGAAATATATGCTTTCGCTTTTTCCACGGACTCATTTAAATCTCTGCCCTTTGCAAGATTTGAGGCAATTGCACTGGAAAGTGTACATCCCGTTCCATGAGTATTAGGATTGTTTATTCTTTTTCCGTAAAACCACTTATATTCCCCATTGCTATACAATAAGTCATTTGCATCATTTATACTGTGTCCACCCTTGCACAATACGGCGCAGTTATACTTATCACTTATAAATGCTGCTGCCTTAATCATATCTTCTTCATTACTTATAGTCATTTCTGACAATACTTCTGCTTCCGGAATATTTGGTGTTATTACCGTTGCCAGTGGTATTAGACATTCCTTCAAAGTTGCAATAGCGTCATCGCTTATTAATTTTGCTCCGCTTGTTGCCACCATAACCGGGTCAAGTACAATATTTTTCCCATTATATTTTTTTAGGTTTTCGGCTATTGTTTTAATAAGTTCACCTGAAGATACCATTCCAATCTTGATGGCATCCGGTGTAATATCCTCAAAAATAGCCTTCATCTGAGCCTCTAAAAATTCAGGACTCACTTCATAAATGTCTGATACGCCGGTAGTATTTTGAGCAGTCAAAGCTGTAATGGCGCTCATGGCATAAACACCATTAGCTGTCATAGTCTTTATATCTGCTTGTATTCCGGCGCCTCCACAAGAATCACTTCCTGCAATTGTTAATGCTGTGTTCATTTTAATTCTCCTTTTTCCGTTGTGGTCAATAGTTATTATCTATCGTTTTATATAGCGACAAAAAGTGGTGCCCCCAATCTGCCGCTTTTTTAACATATATATTTTTATTTTAATGCGGATACTGTTCTTTCTTTAAGTTCAGCTGTTGCTGCTTCAATGTCCTTCTGTGCAAATATTGCACTTATTACTGCAATACCACATATTCCACTGCCAGCTAAATCTTTAATGTTATCCTTCGTTATTCCACCAATGGCAATAACCGGAATATCTACTGCTTCACATATGGCTTTTAAAGTATCGTAAGATACATCCTCGGCATCATCCTTTGAGCCTGTAGGAAAAACTGCTCCTACTCCCAGATAATCAGCGCCATGTTTTTCTGCCAGAACAGCCTGCTCCACAGTCTGGGCTGACACACCGATAATCTTGTCATCTCCGATTTTCTTTCTGACATCTCCGGCTTCCATGTCGCTTTGTCCTACATGTACCCCGTCAGCATCCATCTTTAATGCAATATCCACATTGTCATTAATTACAAATGGCACATTGTATTTTTTGCACAGTTCTTTAATTTCAATTGCTTCCTGTAAAAAACTTCTCTCATCTAATTTCTTCTCACGAAGCTGGATAAAGGTTGCGCCTCCCTTAAGAGTCTTTTCAACCTGTTCATAGAGAGTTTCCCCATTAAGCCATGCCCTATCCGTTACTGCATATAACAATAATTCTTCCGGTGTTGTATTACCTGATTTCATATTTTGCTCCTTTTTCCAATGTTTCTCCATCCATATTGTAAATAGCATCAATTATTCTATTTCTATATGTAGAGTTTCCATCGCCATCCTGCATTCTGCTCCAGCCTATTTCTCCGGCAAGTCCCATTGTACATACTGCAGCTGCAGCTGCTTCTAATTTATTGTCTTTGTTGGCAACCAAAAATGCTGTCATAAGTCCTGACAACTGACATCCTGTTCCTGTAATAGAACTCATCTCCGGTCTTCCATTTCTGATAACATAACATTTTTCACTGTCACATACTAAATCAATTGCTCCTGTTACAGCAATAATGCTGCCGGTTTTTGCTGAAAAAGCCTTTAATTTTACAATTGTTTCATCAATGTTGTCTTCTGTAACTTTATCTGCCACGTCAGCATCAACACCCTTTGTGCTACCGCTTCCAATCATTAATGTCTTTACTTCAGAAATATTTCCTCTTACAACATCAAACTTCACTTTTTCCATAAGTTCATTCGCAGTGTCTGTTCTAAGCTTGCTTGCCCCTGCTCCAACAGGGTCTAATAAAGTAACATGACCTAATTCATTAGCCTTTTTTCCTGCTGCAAACATTGAAGGTATAGTGTTTTTGTTCAATGTTCCAATATTAATATTAAGTCCTCCACATATGGATGTAATATCCTCCACGTCATCTATGTCATCAGACATAATAGGGCTTCCGCCACAGGCTAACAAAACATTAGCTACATCATTTACAGTTACGTAATTTGTAATGTTGTGTACCAAAGGCACATTTTTTCTTACATTTTCGATACATTCCTCAAACATTTCTTTTCCTCCTAAGTATTAGTTCCTAAATATAGAAAACGGACAAGCCTAATCTGGTCTGTCCGTAATGAATTCCTATCAGTCCCTACGTTGGCATTATCCAAATCAGGTTAAAGGGTCGAAGTTAATTACTTCCTCTCAGCCTGCCTACAAGCTCCCCTAGTATTAAATTTGTCCGCTAATATTGTATATCTATTTAGAACATAATTCAACTGATTTATTTTATTCCCTGTTGAATTTTCTTTGCCAACTCCTCAAGATATTCCCAACGGTCCATTTTTTCCATTAAAAGATTTTCCGTTTCTTCCTTCTCTTCCATAATCTCTTTAAGCTTTACGGAATTTGTGGCGTTTTTGTTCATTTCATCTTCTAATCTACTTAACTTTTCCTCTAACTGTGCAATGTCATCCTCAATAGTTTCATATTCCCGCTGCTCATTATAAGAAAATTTTAGTTTTTTATTTCTGGTCTTATAAGATTCTTTTTCTGCCTTATTTTCTGACTTACTTTTAACCTTGTCAGCATTTTTTGGAGTTAACTGCTCCTTGTCTTTTTTCTTGTTAATGTAATCCGTGTATCCACCTTCATACTGCTCAATCAGTCCATTACCCTCAAAAGAGAATATCCTTCTTACAACTCTGTCAAGAAAATATCTGTCATGGGAAACCGTAATGACAATTCCGTCAAAACTGTCTAGATAGTCTTCCAGAATAGTCATTGTTTCAATATCCAAATCATTAGTTGGTTCATCCAGTATTAAAACATTAGGTGCCTCCATAAGAACACGCAATAGGTTAAGACGCCGCCTTTCTCCTCCCGACAGTTTTTCTATTTTGCTGTACTGCTGGGACGGTTCAAAAAGAAATCTCTCAAGCATTACCGATGCTGATACAAGCCCATCCTCTGTTCTTACGAATTCCGCCGTATTTTTAATGTAATCTATAACCTTGTCTTCCGGATTCATATAGGCTATTCCCGCACTCTCATTACTTTCAATCTCCTGTGTATAATAACCTATCTTAATTGTCTGACCAATGTTAACCGTTCCGCTGTCCGGTTGAAGTCGTCCATCTATAATTTTCATTAGTGTCGTTTTTCCACAACCGTTTTTTCCGACAAAACCAACTCTGTCACCTTTTAGAAAATTATAAGAAAAATCTTTTATTAATATATTATTACCATAAGCCTTAGATATATTTTCCAGTTCGATTGTGGTTTTTCCCATTCTCGACTTGATACTGCTTAATTCTATTTTTTCATCCTGCACAATGCCACTTTGATTTTTGAGATTTTCATATCGCTGAATATGTGCCTTTTGCTTTGTCGATCTCGCTCTTGCTCCACGCTGCATCCATTCAATCTCTTTTCTGAGGATACTCTGTCTCTTTCTTTCGCTTGCTTTTGCACTGGCCTCTCTTTCAGCCTTTCTCTGCAAAAATCCCGAGTATTTTTCGTTGTAACTATAAATTTTTCCCTTATCCAGTTCAATAATTCTATTAGTTACACTGTCCAGAAAATACCTGTCATGAGTAACCATAACCAAGGCTCCCTTAAAAGCCTTAAGCTGATTTTCCAACCACTCTGCCATATCGCTGTCTAAATGGTTTGTTGGTTCGTCCATAATTAAAATATCGCATGGAGTAATAAGTACTGAAACCAATGCAAGTCTCTTTCTCTGTCCTCCTGAAAGTTCCGCCGTTTTCTGTTCAAAATCCGTAATTCCAAGCCTTGTCATCATAGCCTTTGCCTTAATCAGTTCATCTTCGTTAGCATGATGATGTACCATATTCTGTACACTTTCAAGAACTGTATCATCTTCATTAAACTGAGGATTTTGCGGTAAATAATGAATCATCAGATTAGAAGCCTTAATCACTTCTCCTTCATCAGGCACTTCCAATCCTGCCATAATTTTTAACAATGTAGACTTCCCTGTTCCATTTATGCCAATAACTCCCACCTTTTCACCTTCATGCAGGTAAAAACTCGTTTCGTCAAACAATTTTCTTTCAGTATATGAATGTGTTATATTTTCCAGTGATAAAATATTCACTTTAATGCCTCTTTCCTTAAATCAATCCCATAAACTTTGCAACTAAGTATCCTGTACCAAGAACTATCCCCACTGTAATTAACACACCTAATATCAAACATAAAACTGCCACAACTACCATTAGTACATTTCGTACTATCCTGTTATGCACTCTTTTTTCTATTAACTTTATAGGATTAACACCTATTACAGCAGCAATCCATTCCGGTAGAATTTCCATAATAAATTCCACCAGAAAATCAATCAATATATCCATTATTTTGTATTCCTTTAATGAATGTTGTTTCTTCTCTTACCTGTCATATCCTCAACTACCAACTTAAAAACTGTAGTTACAGGTATAGGTTTTGTGTTAAATTCAAAGTCTTCCGCATGATAATGTCTCATAAGAATCTTCAACGCTTCTAACTTATCTTCTTCCTCCACAAACTCTATTGTGCCATGTCCCATCACGCTTTCATACCCCATAGTACAACTCATTCTCTCTTCATAAAGTATAAAATTATGTTCGCAGTCCATCTCAAATGTAGCCTTATTATTTTTTCTTATTAAGTCAAGTTTTTTTCCTTCATTAGCACAATGGAAATAAAAAGTCAGTTTTCCGTCCTTTACTTTATGTCCAAAGTTAAGTGGCACAATGTACGGATATTCCTCATCATTTAATGCCAGTCTGCATGTATCACACTTTTCAATAATTTTAATCATTTCATCAAAATCCGTTATCTCTCTATCTTTTCTTCTCATCTTTCTTCTCCTTTATTAGTGATATCATTCTATTTATCTTTCTTTTTTCCTTTATAGCTCTCATAATGTACATAATTGAAATGCCAATAATTAAGAGTACTCCTAACACCAAACAACCGATTCCTCTTTCGGTTTTAATATGATTTATCCCAAATGCAATAAAAAAATAAGACAATACATAAATCAATATTACCGACCAGCTCAAATCCATAAGAAGTGAATTTAAAATTATCTTTCCATGGAGTGGGTTTGGAATCTGTTCCACATCTACTTCTTTATCATTTATTTTTACTTTGGCATTTTTTATAGTCATACTCTCATCGCTGTATTCTGATGGAAATGTTTCGATTACAATTCCATTTTTTATATCCTTGCCGGAAATTCTATAATGACATTTAAATGCAAATGGTTCAACCCTTTCCTCTATATATTTCTCCTGACCTGCAAAAAGCCCTCTCGCAATTAATGAAAATAAATGTAATGGAAATTTTAAAAAATCTTTTCTCACCTCTTTTTCAGATGTTTCCCCTGCATATATTGAAATCAAATCTCCTTCGTTAACATCTATACTATTATTCTGATATAAAACACTTTCCCCTTTTCCATTATTAACATATAACTGCAATGAGGAATTATTTTTTGTTAGTATGTCCACTAATAATCCTCCTTGATAATATTTAATCAAATCTGTGAATTATGTATAAATCAAGATAATCTGTTCCCAGACGCTTGAGTGTTCCGTCTATTTCCCTGTTTATCGCCTCTTTTGATAACCTTCCGTCATTAAAATATACTTTTGATGCAATTACCACCTTATCTCTGGCTACATTATTTTTCAGCGCTGTTCCCACATACTCTTCACTGGTTCCTGCAGAATAACAGTTCGCTGTATCAAAAAAGTTAATGCCTAAATCCAATGCATGTTTTATCATTTCCTCTGTCTGATTTTTGTCCAGTGTCCAATCATGCATTAAACCTGCCTGTCCAAAGCTCATACATCCTACACACAGCTTTGAAACTTCAATATCTGTATTACCTAATTTTGTATATTCCATAAGTCTCTCCTTTCTGTCCAATCCGTCATTTATTCTCATTTTAGAATAAAAATATAGACTTGTAAAGCATACCTAAATATGAATTACAAGCCTATTTTTCACTTAAATTATATTAATTATTTTATAATTTCCATGATGCACTTTCCATCTGTGCTTTTATCATATTGTGGTAAATTCCACCTTTTTCATCCAACTCTTTTGGTGTACCGGATTCTGCCACAACTCCGTCTTTTAATACAACTATCTTGTCTGATTCTGCCACTGTTCTCATTCTGTGGGCGATAATCATAACTGTTTTATCCTTTATTAATTTAGACAATGCTTCCTGAATTAAAGTTTCATTATCTACATCCAATGAAGCCGTTGCCTCATCTAATAAAATAATAGGGGCATCCTTTAGGAACGCTCTGGCAATGGAAATTCTCTGTCTTTCTCCACCTGAAAGTTCTGATCCGTTTTCTCCTATCACAGTCTGCCATCCATTAGGAAGTTTCTCTACAAATCCCTCACAATTTGCCAGTTTAGCTGCTTCAACAACTTCTTCATCAGTGGCATCCTTTTTTCCAATCCTGATATTTTCCATAATTGTGTTATTAAATAATGTAACATCCTGAAATACAATGGAATAAAGAGACATTAAAGTTTCAGGATCAACCTTTGATATATCCATTCCGCCAACAGTTATTATTCCCTTATTAATATCCCAGAATCTTGATGCCAGTCTGGAAACTGTAGTTTTTCCTCCACCTGATGGTCCGATAAGTGCTGTTACTTCTCCCTGTTTTGCCGTAAAACTTACATCCTTAAGCACCACATCCTGTGTGTCATATGAAAAGCCAACATGAGAAAATTCAATATCGTATCCCTGATAGTCCATTTCCGTAGTTCCACCCTGGACCTCATGAGACAGAATTTCATCCATTCGCTCACATTGAACATCTGTGCTGATAATGGCAGCCAGATTTTGTAATGACATCTGCATTGGGTCATAAAGTCTTGATACTAAAAGTAAAAACATAAAGAATGTTAATACGTCTATACTTCCTTTTGCTAAAAGAACACTTCCTGTAAGTGCCACTGTAGCAATACCTAGTTTCAAAATCATCTGGGCACTCGACACGAAAACAGCCGTTCCAAGTTCTGTTACTACTGCGTGTTTTTCAACTGCTTTGATTTTTTCATCCAGCCCCGCCAGATACTCTTCTTCATCATTGTTGGCACGAAGATCCCTTACCGTTTCCAGACATTCCTGAATACCGTCTGCACAGGCCATTTTCAGAGCCATCTGCTTTTTGCCTAAGCCACGCTGTATGTTTCCTGAAAATATTACAATAATAAAGGATATTGGTAAAACCCACAGCGCTGCAATTGCCATTCTCCAGTCAAAGAAAAATAAACTAATTGCTACTAAGCCTGTAGAAATGCATGCTCCAATTAATTCAGGAATCCAATGAGAGGAAGCAGTTTCCATAGTTGCACAGTCAGACATTATGCTTGTGGTTAAATCTGACAAATCTTTTTTTCCAAAGAATGATAATGGAATTTTTCTTAACTGTTCAGCTAAAGTAATTCTTCTTACTCCGCTTTCAACATATGTAGACAAAAATGTGGCATTGTATTGAATATAAGTTGTAATACCAATAAGTAAGAGGCATATTATGCATCCTATAATATAAAAGCTTCCTCTGCCTGAAATTCCACCTTCCATATAATCTTTAACAAGAAAATACAACATTCCCACCGGAAACATTAATACAATATTTGAAATCGTAACAGAGATAAATGCCTTTATCATATCCTTTGCACCCTGTTCTGAAAGGGCATATTTATGTTTTAATTTTTCTTTTAAATTCATTTTAAGCACCCACCTTCCATTTTACAGATTTGTTATATTCTTCCCACATGTGAGCATACAATCCGTTTTCTTTTAGCATTTCTTCATGGGTACCGGATTCTACAATTTTTCCGTCCTTTAAAACATAGCTTTTATCTGCATCCACAACTGATGACAGACGATGTGCAATCATAATAACGGTCTTTCCCTTTGATAACTCCGAAAATGCTTGCTGAACTTTTGTTTCATTGTCAGGATCAGCAAAAGCTGTAGCCTCATCCAGAATAAGTATTGGTGCATTTTTTAACATTGCCCTTGCAATTGAAAGTCTCTGGGCTTCTCCACCTGACACATAAGTTCCTTTTGTTCCGATAACAGTGTCAATTCCATTCGGAAGTTTTTCAATAATATCCTCACACTGTGCATTTTTCAGTGCCTCCATTACTTCTTCCCTTGTGGCATCTTTCTTTCCCATACGGACATTATCCAAAATAGACATTTTCAGTAGTTTACTGTCCTGAAATACAAACGAAACCATCTCCATAAGCTGTTTTGTCTGAATATCTTTTACATCTTTATTTCCAATAAGAATCCTTCCTTTAGTTGTGTCAAAAAATCTGGCGATTAAACTTGCAAGGGTTGTTTTGCCTCCCCCTGAAGGGCCTACAAACGCCACATGCTCTCCTGCTTTAATTTCCAGATTTATATTAGACAGTGCGTCTTTTTCTGCTCCATCGTATCTGAAAGAAACATTATCAAATACAATTGATGTATTTCCTTCATCAACCTTACTTTTTCCTTCCGATAACTGTTTCTTTTCCAATATGCCATCTATTCTTGATATTGCATCCTCGACAATCATCTGGTTTTCACTGGAAAACATAATTTTATTTAATGTTACGGTAATAATCGGGGTAATAATTATATAAAATAGCAGATTTAACAAAAATTCTTTATCTCCTCCCCCATTTGTAAACAAAAATGTTGCCGCAATTAATACTGCAAAAACTCCATTAATAATTGTTGTATAAAAGACCATAGGCATACGCAAATCTTTTGTATATGCTATTACCCATTTTTCATATTTTTTAATAGACTCTCTGAATTTCTTAAAAGAAAATACTGACTGTCCAAATGTTTTAACTACGGGGATTCCCCTAACATATTCCACAGCTTCACTGGACATTTCTTCCAATGCATTCTGGTACTCCGTCATTTTTTCTTTCATTCTGTTTCCTGTCATAGCTCCCATAATTGCAAAGGCAATTACAACGGGAACTAAACTTAACAATCCAAGTCGCCAGTCAAATGCCACTAAAAGTACCAATAAGCCTATAGGTGTTGCTATTGCTCCTGCCCTGTCCGGCAACTGATGTGCCAGATATGTTTCCGTAGCTGCACTGGATTCGTTTACAATTTTTCTAATTTTTCCTGTTCCTTCTTTATCCATAAATCCCAACGGAAGTGTAACTATATATCTCATAAGTTTAGAACGTATGCCTGCCTGAACCCTAAAGGCTGCTATATGGGAACACATTAGTGATCCAATGTAAATTGCCATGGATAATATTGCAAAGCCTACTGCCTGCCATCCATATTCAGTTAATTTTTCCGCCTGACTGTAATTCGGTGCTACGTGAAGGATTTCTTTCATTATTTTCCATATAAAATAAAATGGAACTAAGCCAATCCATGCACTAATAACAGAAAGTATCCAGGAAATAATAGTCAGGTATTTGAAATTTCCTGCATACTCAAAAAGTTTAGATAACGAACTTTGTTT
Source organism: uncultured Eubacterium sp. (assembly GCA_900548465.1). Classification (GTDB taxonomy): domain Bacteria; phylum Bacillota; class Clostridia; order Lachnospirales; family Lachnospiraceae; genus Eubacterium_G. The sequence goes on along the minus strand of URKY01000007.1, from coordinate 697 downwards.
CTTCATAGTGTTACTCCTTTTTTATATTTAGTTAGTTTTATCTGTTTTTGATTAGTTTTAACTAACTTTAACAACATAAATATAGTTTCATTTCCACATTATGTCAATAAAATTTAATTGTTTTTATAACATTTACAAAATATCAAATCATATTATTGTTAGAAAAATTTCTTAACACAAAAAAGCCACCGCCTGATTTCTCAAGCGATGGCTTTTTCGGGCTAATTGAATTATCCTTCAATAGCTATATATTTATCTTTTTCTTCAATTGGTTTCTGATCTTCCTTAGGTACTTTGAATGATAAGATTCCGTTTTCATATTTAGGATGTACATCTTCGGCTGTAACATGTTTTCCTACGAAGAAACTTCTGCTTAAGCTTCCTGCATAACGCTCACGTCTTACATATTTTCCTTTCTTATCTTTCTCGTCCTTATCTAATCCCTTAGCTGCGTTGATTGTAAGAACACCGTCTTCAAGTTTTACTTTAATTTCATCTTTCTTAAATCCCGGAAGGTCAATGTCAACTTCATATCCGTCTTCGGTATCCTTCACATCTGTCTTCATTAAGTTCTTTGCATGTTTACCATACAGTTCCTTGTCAACATCTGCAAATGCAGGGAATGAAAAATCGTTCATAAAATCATCAAATAAGTTTTCTCCAAAAATACTAGGCATCATCATAAGTCATATCTCCT
>URKY01000006.1 GCA_900548465.1 uncultured Eubacterium sp. | reverse complement strand
ATTCGCAGAATATGTAGTCAATAAGTATAATCGCAAAAAGGCAAGCAAAATAATAATTTATAGCAGTTAATACGCCTGATATAATTATTTCGATTCCCCAAAAAATATACCGATTTTTCAGTGTCCTAAAATGAGAGAATCCTAAAATCTCTTTTGCCGCATATCTCTTTCGATTTACAAAAATGTCCACATAATTTGAAATATACAAAATAAACAGTAAAGACACTATAAAGACAATCGTAAACATAGTGAGTGTTTTAAGAACGAATGTCACATTTTCAAGTTGCATTAAATAAGGTGTAAGTAATGTTCCAGCTGTAACTAATTGCTCTAAATCATATTCTGATAACAAAGAAGAAAAATCTTCTCTTGACTCCATTTGAAAAAATAAACACCTTGTATTTAAAGAATCCAAATAGTAAAGTCCTGCAAAATTGCCCGTATCAACAATGATAACAGGATTAGCCATATCCGAAAAACCATTTTCTGTATTGACTTTTATCGTAGAATCATCGTCTATATAAACAACATTAAATTTATCAATAGTTTTTTCTTCTCCCGGTATTCCATAAAATTGATTGTAATTCATCAATCGGAAATATTCTTGCTTAATATATTCGCTAATAGAATTTTCATCATTCTTATATTTATGTGGAACTAATACTGTTGGTTCACTAAATATATCTTCTCCCAATGGTTTTCCACTGAGCTGGATATTTGAAAATTCATTCAGATAATTTCTATTTGCAATAACAAGCTGTTGTTCATAATAGGGGCGTGATGTCTGCAAACCACCGTCTGTCCTAAAATCACATAGTAGTGAATGGTTATGATTATACATCTCTAATGTTTGTTCAGAATATTTTTCTAATATGTCTGTGTTTGCTAACGCATAATCATACTCCGATGAATTAAAACCATTAGCGGTATAATATCCGTCCAGATACTTATAATCTAAAACAGCTTGTTGGCTTTGTCTAAATGAGTTCCCCTGATTCAGCAATGAAATAATAGTGATAGCGATTATTACCGAAAAAATTATTTTTATAGCCTGAACTACAATATTTGTGCCGCTATTTAAAGTCTTATTTTTTATCATTGCCTCTAAAGAAACAAACTTAATTAAAATACTTGTAATTAAAACACAAAGTATATTTATAGCTAAAACACCAATAAAGAACAGTACACTTGTTGCTAAATAAGAAAAATCATATCTGTTTGTTAATGCGTAATATAAATTTAGCAAGAACAGTAATACTAAACATATTACAGCAAAATATTTTATTACACTGGTAATTTGCTCCTTTAAAATATGTATAGTAGAAAAGCCCATGCTTTTTTTAATACCTATTTTTTTCAAACTATAAGACGTATAAATACAGTATATGATTTGAAGTACAATAAATAAGATTACAAAATTCAGAAGATTCAATTCTAATACCATACTATACGGAATAGCGTCATTTTCAAAGTTATTTATTGCGACGGACAGTTGAGAAGCTATCTCTTTAATTGCGTTAGCTGGTAAATCTGTATAGAATACACCAACACTATCTAAAAAATCTTCCTTTTGCAATTCATGATATTGAAACAAAATAGAGGAAGATATAGGCTGTTTTTGTGTAAACTCATTTAATGGATAGCAATATAAATCATAAACAGATTTATCTGTGGAAGTGAGCGTATTGTTAATGAGTTCTAATTTATTTTGAGAATATTCTTCTGTAAATATTGTATAAAATTTGTCGAGAATTTCTGGCGATGTTTCTTCTAAAACATACCCTTTTAAATTCTCAGTAGCAATGTTATTCTTTTCATAAATGTTGTAAATAGAAGTATTAAAAATATATGCAAAGAGTATGACTTCAAGGAAAATAAAAATCTTTAAAAATTTTTTCATAACATACGCCCCTTTCTTTGAAGAAATGTATAAAATAGGGCGGGACAAATAGCCCCGCCCTAGGTGTTTGAACTATTTTACTTAATATGGATAATAATCATAATAAGATGTTTCGTTCGCCCACCAAACTCTCTTTGCATCTTTGTAAGCGTAGTTTGACTTGAATCCACTGGTATATGTATCTCCGCCGACCTTTACAGTTGCCTTTACCATGTAGTTGCGACTAATACCTGCTTTACGCCCAATTTCGGAATATACAATGGTGTCTGTTTGCCCTCCATTGTAGTACAAATCTCCACCCGCTACATCAATAGCTCACGCTGTAAGTGGAGCGCCGACAACCATAACTGCTGCTACAAGACCAACTACTTTCGTTCTCAACTTCTTTGCTCGCATTCGATAAACCTCCTTTCTCTTTTTTACTTTTTGATAGTTTTATGTCACGTACTGTTTTTGCTAACCTTAACATAACATATATTTCATTAAATGTCAAGTTATTTTTGTTTCTATTTTATATATGTTATTTTTGTTTCTATTTTATATATGACCTCTTTGTTGCTATCATATTTTGTGCATAATGCACAAAATCAAAGTGCCAATATTAGTGCTTTCCACGATTGTACTTTTACAATGAAAAGACGAAGTACCTGTGATAAATTCATTGCTCTAAAATTATTAGAGAAACTATACAATATAGCTATCCTTTTTTCTCTTGTCTGCCATAAACAGAAAAGAAAAAGCCCTGTCAAGAGCCTGCCACTTCTTTAGAAGTGGTGCTTGCACTCTTGATCTGGGCTTTTTGTTTGCTGTATCTTTTTGCAAGAGGAAAAAGGCTACTCGTCCCCGTTGTCAAAATGGCTGTCCTTTAAGACTTCCCGCAACAGCTCCATATCTTCTTTTGAGTTGGGATTTATCCTCTTTACAACCTGATAAGGTGTACCGTACTTGTGTCCGTCTGTGCTTTCCCCGAACATATCCATGCTGTATAAATCATCATAACGGTCTAATACTTTCTGAAATTTCAAGTGCTGGATAAATGTTTTGATAGGGTAAAGGTCGGACGCTTGTATGTCCTCTCCCTTGATATAGTCTGTGATGTATTTCCGCAACTGCTCCAACTCATACTCTAGCCATTCTTCTTCACTGTCAAAGAAGTTATCATAGTGTCCGTGTTTCAGTTCTGCATTTAGGCGTTCTTCCGTCCGTAAAAACTTGCATACCTCTTTTTCCGCCTGTTGGACAAACTTCCATTCTCCCGACAACAATTCATTCGGTGTTACTTCCAGTACGTCCATTATCTTTTCCAGCGTGTCAAAGGTGGGATAGTTTACCCCTCGTTCAATCTTAGAAAGGCTCTGCATATTGATACCGATGGCGTCCGCAAGCTCCTGCTGTTTCATTTTCCTGTGTTTTCTTATGGTCTGTATGTTCTCCCCTAAAAAATTTATTTTCTTTGTGTCATGCTCCATAACTTCTTATATCTTTTCCTTTCCCGGCTTTTTCGTTCCTTTATAAGCCTATCATACTTATTATAGCCGAAAAAGTCAAGAAAAAGTTCTTGACAAGTAATTCTAACGGCGTTATTATCATGGAGGATATAGTGATTAAGCACAATGAGGTCAATCACACGCTTGAGTAGGCATAGAAAAGAGTTATTTTCGCTTTGATAGCATGAATAGGCATGGACTATCCGACCGAAAACGGTGTTTCTTCCTGTGCCTGCCCCGTTTAGCCACGAGCCTCCCAAAGGCTCGTGAGCGTTAAGAACGGGGCTGGTGCAGGAAGAAAAGGAACGCCGTAGGCGTTCCGTACAGGGCGTATATGTAACACCGCCCTGCGCATACATGTCATAGTACCTAGAAACTGTGATAAATAAAGGACAAAACACGATTTTTACCCCGCAAAAAAACGGGGAGTACGAAAGGAGTAATGCACTATCGCAACACATGAAAATTTATCCGTCAAGATTGATTACATCAGCATTGTCTTTGATACGGCAACGGCAGAAGATGTGATACGGCACATTTTATGCTTGCCGACCGATATTTTTAATGTCTATCCTGCAACGGTCAAATTTAAGACGTATCAGGCGCGTTGGGAAATCGGAGATATTTATGTATCGGGCGACGCAAAAAAGACAGAGGACAACCCACAAGGGCTGGGCTGTTATCTCGTGATGACAGGCAGGGGGTGTGATGATATTTTCCGTATCCTCGATAACAACGGCTTGACCTTTGGGGATATGTTCGGACGCTGTGAAAGGAGATATGGGGCTGGAAACTACCATTTCACAAGGCTGGACGTTGCCATTGACGACAGGAACGAAACGCCGTTCTTTACCATAGAGCAGATAAAGAAGAAATGTGAAAAAGAGGAATTTATCGCCAACAGTGAGGGCTACCATTTTGACGAGAGCAAGTTTGATGATTTTGACACCGCAAAGACCGTCTATATCGGGGCTGGAAAATCGGGGCTTTCCTACCGCTTTTATGACAAGGACAAGGAAGTGTGCGGCAAATACAACAGGACGCTTGATGAAGTCGGGAGTTGGAAACGGACGGAAATGCAACTGCGTGATGAAAAGGCTCATGCCTTTGCTATGGCATTTCAGGCAAGACCGCTGGAGATTGGGGAACTGGCTTTCGGACTGCTGGCGGACAACCTGCGTTTTGTCGTAGCAAACAGGAATGAGAGCAACAAGAGCAGGTGGAAAACGTGCCGTTTCTGGCAACGCTTTTTAGGGGCTGTGGAACTTTTAAAACTCCATGTACCCACACCGCATAATTCCCTTGAAGAAACGCAACAGTGGCTTACAGAGGGTGGTGTCATATCCGCTGTCAAAGGCTTTTACTTCCTCGAATCCCATGACGCTTTAGGTGGGCTGGAACGTGTCGGGGATATGGTAGATAAGGCAAGGTACAGCACTTCCCTTTCCAGCAAGCTGACCGCCCATTTACAGCGGATAGACAGGACAGAATTGATACCCTACGTCCAGTATGACACAAAGAACAGGTAGGGGGGTGGCATGATGAACGAAAAGATTGATATTCCTGTATGGGAAAAATACACCCTTACCATTGAGGAAGCGTCAAGATACTTCACAATCGGACAGAACAAGCTACGCCGATTGGTAGAAGAAAACCGACACGGCGACTGGTATGTGATGAACGGCAACCGTATCTTGATTAAGAAAAAACAGTTTGAGAAATTTATGGATAAAACAGACGCAATCTAATGCAAAAGAGCCTTGTATGTGATATTATTTCAGTAAGTCATATCAAGGCTCTTTCTTACGAAAGGAGCAGATAAGAAATGTCGGAAAAAAGACGGGACAGTAAAGGTCGCCTCTTAAAGACAGGAGAGAGCCAGCGAGCAGACGGAAGATACTTATACAAATATGTGGACAAGGCAGGAAAGACAAGGTATGCCTATTCATGGAAACTTGTGCCGACAGACCTCGTACCTAAAGGCAAGAGGGACGGGAAATCCCTAAGGGAATTAGAAACGGAGATACAAAGGGATTTACAGGACGGTATCGACACAACAGGCGGAAAAATGACGCTGTGCCAGCTATACGCCAAACAGAACGCCCAGAGAGCCAACGTAAAGGAAAGCACAAGACAGGGCAGGAAAAAGCTCATGCGGACATTAGAGGGCGATATACTGGGGGCTAGGAGCATTGACAGCATACGCCTTTCAGACGCTAAGGAATGGGCGTTACGCATGAAAGACAAGGGCTATGCTTATCAGACCATAAGCAATTATAAACGCTCGTTAAATGCGTCATTCCGCATTGCCATAGCGGACGACCTCGTGAGGAAGAACCCCTTTGATTTCAAGCTGAATGAGGTCATAGAGGACGACAGGACACCACGGCAGGCATTGACCGAGGAACAGGAAGAAAGGCTCTTGTCCTTTGCCAGCAGGGACAGGGTATATAAAAAGTATTATGACGCAATCGTAATACTGTTAAAGACAGGGCTTCGTATCTCGGAACTGTGCGGACTGACAAGGCAGGATATAGACTTTGAAAACGGCGTTATCCATGTAGACCACCAGCTATTATCCAGCAAGGAAACGGGCTATTATATCGAAACACCAAAGACAAAAAGCGGTGTGCGTGATGTTCCCATGAGTGAGGAAGTGAAACAGGCATTTGAGCGTGTCATGGCAAACAAGGCAAAGGCAGAGCCGACAGAGATAGACGGGTACAGTGGTTTCCTCTTTCTGAACGGGAAAGGCTTTCCTATGACGAATGCCTATTATACTTCTACTTTCGCTAATCTGAGAAAGAAATATAACAAGAGCCATGAGGACAGCTTACCAAAGATAACGCCCCATATCCTGCGTCATACGTTCTGTACCAGACTTGCGAACAGGAACATGAACCCTAAGAGTTTACAGTATATCATGGGACATGCAAACATCAGTATCACGCTGAACCTGTACGCCCATGCGTCCATAGAGAACGTCAAGGCAGAATTAAGAAGCATGATAGCTTAAAGTTTTACCACGATATTTACCACGATTGACCGTGAGAAAACGTGATGAAACGTAGCTGTTTGGAAGTATCAGCCGAAAAGAGAAATGCCCGTAAAGCTGATAAAATAAGGCTTTGCGGACATTTAAGAAGATATGAAAAGATAATCAAAAATTTATATTAAGTTTATTATTAATAATAAAATAATTAATCCTTCCACCCCATAGACTATTAATTGAGTCATAGTATTAGAATTCATTTTGTTCTCCCTATTCATCAAAATAACTTTTTATTCTACCTATATCTTAATTTATTATATCATCTATAATGTCCAATTGCATTTACAATTTATTTTTGAACCACAAAAAATCCGGCTCTGCCCTAAAGCATAAGCCGGATTTCTAAATTCTGTTTTTAATTTTACTGTACTAAATCTTCGCTGTCTAATGAACCTATCTGGTTAACCATAGATGTGATAAAAGCTGTAAGGTCTACTGCATCACTCGGAACGCTGTCCTTTATTGAAGCCTTACCTTCTTTAAATTCTGAAGTTATATTTACTTTTACGTTTCCTTTAAGGTCTTCTGTATCTACTTTTATGTTTCCTGTGTCTAAACTCCATTTAGCAACTCTGCTACCTTCTTTACCTGAAACATTTATTTTTGAAACAGCGTTAACTTTTCCTTTCTTGATAGTGTCAACAACTTCTTTTTTATCTTTATCGGAAATTCCCTTTGCAATTTCATCAACAGACTTTGTGTCTTTTTTCATTTCAGCAAACTGCTTACCCATGTCAGTGTCGCTGCCCAAAATCTTAATGTATCCATCTATTACTTTATTGTAAAGTGTTTTAACATCGTTCTTACAGAATGAATCTAATGCGTCCACTGCCTTTGAAGCATTCTTTTCATTAATTGTCAATGTATAATCATCGCCATCCTGTCCCTGAAGATCTTTGAAATCTTTCTCAAGTGTTGTGGCAATGTCTTTTACCATCTGTACAGCTGTTTCCTTCTTATCCTTATCCATATTAAGAGTAAGGTCTGTCTTTAATGCTTCGCCTAACTGTTTTAAGTCAAATGAAACATACTTTTTTGCCCCAATCTGCTTAAGAAGTTCCTGATATTCTTTTCCGGACTCTTCGTCTATCTTCTTAATTGTTTCTGTAAGAGTTCCCAAATCAATGTAAAGCTTATTTCCGTCTAAAACAAATGTTGTAAGTTCGCCATATTCGTTGGTTCCAAGTTTTGCTGATATCTTTGCCGCAATCTTTGTTTCACTCTCTACCGTATAATCAAGTTTAACTTTAACTGATGTATTTCCTTTATCATCCAACAGGAATTTCAGGTCTGCTTTGTCACCCGGAAGTTCCAGTGCCAATTCAGTAGTTGATGTACCTGTGTTCATCTCCTCTAATTTAGCTATTTCCTTAAAATACGAACTTTTTTCTTTGCCACACCCTGTTATTAATGTCATAACCATTACTAATGACATTGCTAACGCCAATAATTTCTTATTCATAATTTTCCTCCTAAAATAAGTATCTGTAGTTACTCTCTATATATAGTATCATTTTTTTCGCAAATGGTGAAGTTATATTTATTTTGCGTCACTCCAGAAATCAACCGGCTCGTAGTCCCTCAACGCTACCAGATATCCCTGCTGCTGAAGTTTCTCCTGTATTTCATCCAATGTTTCTACGGAATCTGCCGTCACTGTATGGTAATGATATTCTGATGTTATCTGCTCTAGTGGTACTGAAACTCCACCTTTTATCCCTTCCACATATTTTTTTGCATCTTTGCGGGATTTTATATTCATCTTTACACGAACTACTCCATACAATTTATGATAAACAAAAATGTCCTCAACTTTTCCACCCAGATCTACAATAAGATTTAACTCCTCCAGCATTTTTTCTTCACTGTGTTTTACTTTGAAAACCCTCTGAATGCTTTCCCTGTCCTGAAAGACGTATCCTTTATGAGTAGAAATAATATTATGATTTGACGCACGGAGTAATGCTATATCCTGTACAACTACCTGTCTGCTAACTTCAAACTTTTCGGCAAGTTTTGTTCCTGACACCGGTACATCGCTGTCCTGCAAAATTTTTAGCAAATTTTCCCTTCTCTTTTCTCCGCTCATTTCTGCCTCCTAATGAGTTTATATTCTGTGTAAATTCTTAAGTGAAATGTCCATAATCGGTGCTGAATGTGTCAATGCACCACTTGATATGTAATCCACACCTAAGTCTATTAATTTCTGAATATTGTCTCTGTTTACATTTCCGGAAATTTCTATTTCTGCTCTATTGTCAATAATTTCAACAGCTTCCTTCATTTCTTCGTGAGTCATGTTGTCAAGCATAATAATGTCAGCTCCTGCTTCCACTGCTGCCTTCACCATTTCGAGATTTTCAACTTCTACTTCTATCTTTCTTACAAATGGTGCATATGCCTTTGCCATTTCAATTGCTTTTTCAACGCTTCCTGCCGCTCCGATATGATTATCCTTCAACAATACTCCGTCCGTAAGGTTATATCTGTGGTTATTTCCACCTCCAACTCTTACGGCATATTTTTCAAAAATTCTGTTGTTTGGAGTTGTCTTTCTTGTGTCCAATAATTTAATTTTGCTGCCTTTCAGTAATGTTGCAATAGAATTAGTATATGTTGCAATTCCGCTCATTCTCTGAAGGTAATTAAGTCCTGTTCTTTCACCAACTAAAAGCACACGGATGTCGCCTGTTATTTTTCCCATTAACTGGCCTTTTTTCACTTTATCTCCGTCTTTTACAAATAATTCAATTTCAGTTGTTTCATCAAGTAACTGAAATGCTCTTGAAAATACCTGAAGTCCGCATATTACTCCGTCTTCTTTACAAATCAAATCTACCTGACCTTTACAGCCTTCATGCATAACTGAATTTGTTGTTACATCTTCACTTGTTACATCTTCTTTTAATGCACTTAATATTAATGGGTCTACTGTTAATTTTAATGTAATTGGATCAAACATTTTTATTCTCCTTTTTGTTCTTCTCTTAATTTTTTAGTTGTTTCTATTGTATCTAAAATTATCTGCTTATTTTCTTTATTCCATTGTTTCAGGTCATCATATTTTGAGAAATCAATCTTAAAATTATCTTCACCTTTACTACTTTCGCTATAATCCTTAATAATATCTTTTGCTGCTCTCTTTGCAAAAACCATACTTTCAAGAAGTGAATTGCTTGCCAGTCTGTTTCTTCCATGAACACCGTTGCAGGCTGTTTCCCCTACTGCATACAATCTTTCCATTGAAGTTTTACTCTGGAGATTAACTTTTATTCCCCCCATAAAATAGTGCTGTGCCGGAACTACAGGTATCATTTCCTGTGGCACATCGTAACCATGTTCCTTACAATGCCTTATTATATTTGGAAAATGAAATTCTAACTGCTCCTTTTCTATTGGACGCATAGATAACCACACATGTTTCGTATCGTCCTTCTTCATCTGCTTCTTTATATTCTGAGTCAAAATATCCCTTGGCAGAAGTTCATTTGTAAATCTCTCATTGTTCTTATCAAACAGCTGTGCTCCTTCGCCTCTTACGGATTCTGAAATCAGAAAACTTCTGTCTTCTTCTTTCTCTGAATAGAATGTAGTAGGATGAATCTGCACATAATCTACGTCCTTTACTTTTACTCCGTGTCTTATGGCTACTGCCACACCGTCTCCCGTTAAATGACGGTAGTTTGTGGAATGTCTGTATATTCCGCCTATTCCTCCACTTGCCAATACAATGTAATCAGCATAAATAGTATCTAATTCATTGTTATCTTTTTTGACAACGGCCCCATAACATACATTCTCGTCTTCTTCAGATTCCCCACATATTAAATCAATCATTGTCCAATGTTCTTTGATTGTAATATTCTTTTTCTTTTTACACTGCTCATACAAATGGCTTGTAATTTCTTTACCTGTTATATCTTCATGATATAAAATTCTGTTTCTGGCGTGAGCTCCTTCCTTTGTAAAGGCAAGATTTCCCTCGTCATCCCTTGCGAAATCCACACCATAACTTAACAAATCTTCCACTAAATCCGGAGAAGATTTAATCATTGTCTCAACTGCTGCAGTATCATTTTCAAAATGTCCCGCTTTCATTGTATCATAAAAATAGCTGTCGTAGTCATCTTCACTCTTCAGCATGCACATACCACCCTGAGCAAGAAAAGAATCACTATGCTCTACAATGTCCTTTGTTATAATCATTATCTCTTTGTCCTCCGGAAGATTAAGTGCATTATAAAGTCCTGCACAACCACTTCCGATAATCAAAACATCTGCTCTCATATTTTTCTCGATTCTGTATTTTTTTTACCTGGCATTCCAAGTATTGTATGGCATTATATCACATGAATTTACATCTGACAAGACAGATGTAAATTCAGTGTGGAGATTGGCAATTTCTACTCATATTTTTTTCCAAAGTGAAATAATGTACTCACTTTTAGTTTCTCATAATATTCTTTCTGCACATATGTACTTTTCGGCGCTTCTCTACAGGGATATTTGATTATGACTAACATATCCCTGTAAAAAATTGTAATTTTTTATTTCTTAATTTTTAATTACAGTAATTCAACGATTTTTCATTCATATCCCTGTAATTTTGGAGAGTTTTAGAGGGGTTCATATATCGAACAAATCTATTTTACAAGGATATTAAAATAAAAAAATTTATAACCATGTATAATTTAATGTGCTACCCCTCGTCAGAACATAAAAATACACGGACCTACAACTTTAAAACTCATATCCCTGTAATCAATTACAAATCAAACTCTTAATTGATTAATAATACCGGGATATAACAGTAAAAAATGTATATCCGTGTAAATTTTGTTGTACAAACTCCGCCCACAAGTTGTCCCAGACAAATTCAGTTATTTCGTTCCCACTTTATAATTTGCCCCAAACAAATTCCACTATTAATATATTAAATTTCTCACCCCACGATTATTTCAACATTTCTAATATCTTCAATAACAATTTCCATGTTCGCTCTGTTGATAAAATGCTTAGTTCTTCATTTGTAGTGTGAATATTCTCTATGTCAGGGCCAAATGAAATTGCGTCAAGGTCTTTAATTTTTCCTGCGAACAGTCCACATTCCAATCCTGCGTGAATACCTTCCACAACAGGCTCTTTGAAATAAAGTTCTTTGTATGCTGCCACTGCCACATCACGAAGTTTAGAATCTTCTTTATATTCCCATCCCGGATATTCTCCGTGAACATTTACCTGTCCACCAAAAATTTCAGTGAGAGAACGAAGCTTTTCTATAAGAAATCTCTTTTCACTTTCCTTTGAGCTTCTTACTGAATAAGATAATTTTACGGCATTCTTTTCAGTTCTGAGAATTCCTAAATTTAGGGATGTTTGAACCATGTCAGGGACGTCAGGATTCATTCTCTGCACTCCATCCGGCATGTTTACCAATGTTATAATTGTAGAAAGTGTAGCCGGACCTGACAAAGCCTCATACATATTATCCGGCATAACATTTGTTAATATAGAAGCATCAGGGTCTGTAGTCTTATATTCTTCCTTTACTTCTTCAAAAGTCTTTTCAATAATATCCTTCACCTTGTCAACTACTTCCGGATTAACGGCAATTGCAGCCTCACAGAATTTAGGAATTGCATTATCTTTTTCCCCGCCATTTATAGCGATGATTCTCATGCCTGCATTTTGGAATACATTTAACAAAATACGTCCCATGATACAGTTTGCATTGGCACGCTGTTTGTGAATTTCCGAACCGGAATGACCACCGCTAAATCCATCTATTCTAATTTCAATAACCTTAGCGTTAATTGGTTCAGTATTAAATGAAAGAAGGCACTCGACTGTTGCACCACCTGCGCAACTTACTGTAAATATCCCCTCATCCTCTGAATCCATATTTAAAAGTTTCTTTCCTTTTAAATCAGAAACATCGATAAACTCTGCACCTAACAGTCCGATTTCTTCATCAACTGTAAATACGGCTTCAATTGGCGGATGCTTTATCTCATCACTGTCTAAAACAGCCAATGCATATGCCACTGCAATGGCATCATCTCCCCCTAAAGATGTTCCTTTTGCACTTAACATATCGCCATTTACTTCAAGGTCAAGCCCTTCCATTTCCATATTTTTAGAACAATCCTCTGTTTTAACGGCAACCATATCCATATGTCCCTGTAGAATTACAGGTTCTGTCTTTTCATATCCAGTGCTTGCATCCTTCCAGATAATAACGTTTAATTTTTCATCCTGTCTGTATTTTAAATTTCTCTTTTTTGCGAAATCTACAAGATAATTACTAATCTGCTCCACATTTCCTGAGCCGTGGGGTATAGCTGCTATTTCCTCAAAAAAACTAAAAACTTTCTTTGGTTCCTTATTATCCAAAACACCCATAATCATTCTCCTCTCTTATAGCTGTATTTTATTTTCTATTTTTAAATCTTTTATTTGTAATTATAATATATCGGTTCATTTCCAAAATTCCAATAAATTTTGTAAGACGTTCATACAATTCAACTCCTGCATCCTTATATTTTTTCTGCAATTGTTGTCCAATATTGTAAACGGTATTTTTTCCATTTATATTTTTCCATACAAAAGAACCATATTTATCAAGGGAAATATAACTTATTTGTGGTTTACATAACAACTTCTGTGTCAACCTGTTACAAAGCCCTTTGTTTTCAATGGCAAGTTCTATATTTCCCTTATCGGTCTCTTTCCATTTTTGATTTATCCTTGGAATATAATCTAAATAATTTTTATTTTTCATATATACTCCATAATTATAATTACAAATCCTGTATAGTATAACACATTCATATTAGTTTTTCCTACAGGAAAAAGCAATGGAGACAATTAGCAATACAAAAGCAACCAGTCCTACAAAATTTCCATAGGTTTGAAAATTTGCCCCATATATTCCTGATAAATTAATTACTTTATCAAGTCCTGCAACTGCAAATAATGCCAGCATAATTCCTATCATACCTTCCCCTGCAATCATTCCAGCCGAATACAGGGTCCCACTGTCAATTGCATTTTTACGTTCTTCATTAGATGCATATTTCTTTTTTTCGACGTACATTTTTATAAGGCCCCCTGCCATAATCGGTGCGCTTAAATGAATTGGCAAATAAACTCCTATTGCAAAAGCAAGAACGGGAATCTGTAATATTTCAACTACTATTGCTATGACAACGCCGAGAATTATTAGCATCCAGGGCAGGTTCTCATTCATAACTCCCTCTACAACACTTTTCATCAAAGTTGCCTGTGGTGCGGATACTTCTTTTTCTCCAAATCCCCATGCCTTATTAAGCAGCATCATTACGCCTCCAATTGTAAGAGCTGATGCTACCGCCCCAATAAGTTCTCCAACCTGCTGTTTTATTGGGGTGGCTCCAACTATATATCCTGTTTTTAAATCCTGAGAAGTGTCACCTGCCATTGATGCCACAATGCAGATAATTGAGCCTATCGAAATTGCCGCAATCATTCCGTGAGTTCCTGTTGTGTTTGTCATTTTTAAAAGCAGTGTTGTTACTATTAAAGTAGCAATTGCCATTCCCGATACCGGATTATTGCTGCTTCCCACAATTCCTACCATTCGTGCCGACACTGTGGCAAAAAAGAAGCCAAATATAACTATTAATAAAGCTCCAAGAAAATTTACTTCAATCCCCGGCAATGCCCACATCAGCAATGCTAACAGCAAAGTTCCTCCAATCACAATATACATTGGCAGATCTCTCTCTGTTCTTTCTCCCTGAGAATTATTTTTTCCAAATCCTCCCATAGCATGCTGAAAAGTCCTAATCATTGTTGGAAATGTTTTGAAAAGACTTATTATTCCTCCCGCTGCCACGGCTCCGGCACCAATGTATTTTATATAATTACTCCACACTTGCCACGGATCCAACCCATTAAATGCCATGGCATTTCCGGCGGCATCCATTACGTTGCTTATATTCGTTCCTCCAAAGAAAATAATTGCGGGAATAAGCACAAACCAAGACATTACTCCCCCGGAAAACAGATAACTGGCGATTTTTGGTCCGCATATATATCCTACCCCTGCCAGTGCCGGTAAAACATCCAGCCCGGCATTGGTTCGATAGACATTTCCTTTTCCAAGCAGCCCCCTAACTCCGAAATCCACTTCGCTTGGAAACAGTTTCAGACCATCTGTCACAAATTTATAAACTGCAGAAATTCCAAATCCTGCAAAAACTACTTTAGATTTTTTTCCGCCTTTTTCTCCAGCCAGCAAAACCTCCCCGCAGGCAGTTCCCTCAGGATATGGCAAAACTCCATGTTCCTCAACAATCAATGCCGTTCTTAATGGCACCATGAGAAAAACTCCCAATACGCCTCCGCATATGGCAATTGCCGATATAATGTAAAAAGATGGCGTATCGCACTTTCCTTCCTCTGCCCACATATAAAGTGCCGGCATTGTAAATATAGATCCTGCCGCCAGAGACTCCCCTGCCGAACCGATAGTCTGAACCATATTATTTTCAAGAATAGAATCTTTCTTTAAAATAACTCTCAAAATTCCCATGGAAATTACCGCCACAGGAATAGATGCAGAAACTGTCATTCCAACACGCAGCCCCAAATATGCATTTGCTGCTCCAAATACCACTGCCAAAACAATTCCCAATATCACGGATGTAAATGTAAACTCCGGCACTACTTTATTTGCGTCTATATAAGGTCTAAATCCATTTTTGTTTTTCATATTTCCCCCAATATTTTTAACATTATTATTCTAGTATGTACAAAAATTTTCCAAATATAATATTGATATTTTGAAAACCTGTACGTGTATATCTAAGCTATTTTCATTTTTTTGGGGGTACTTCCGTTACTTATCTGTGGGATGGTCGTTAAAAGTACGGGTGGGAGATTGTTATTTTCAATTCTTACATGTACTTCCAACATCCATATAATGATACAAAATAAAACTGCACTGACAACAGTCAATGCAGTTTTATTGAGTAGGAACTTTTCTACAGCTCCATCTATTAAATTTTACTCATCAAGCCCCTTTGGTCCTTCCTGATCAGGCTCTGTAGGTGCCTCTGTTTCAGGTGCCTGTGTAGGTGCCTCTGTCTCAGGTTCTGTAGGTGCCACATACTTTGTTGTTGGCTTTGGCTTTTTCTTTTTAGTAGTTTCAGGTGCCTTTGTCTTAGGCTCTCTTGTTGTAAAATCTTCATCTTCTGAATCTTCAGTAACCGCCGGAGTTTCTTCTTCAGTAGCCTCTTCCGTAACTGTAATTTCTTCTTTTGTCGTTGTCTCCTCTTCCTTGCCTGATCCACCAAATGTCATAGAAAGAACAACTGCTGCAATTACAATAATAATGATAATAGATGTTGAAACTGCAATTGCAATAATATTCATCTTCTTATTTTCATTTGTTATTGCCGCTTTATTTACCTGAGGTTCTTCTACGTCATCGTTGTCGTAGAAATCCTCCTCGTCTTCATTATCATCCTCATCGTCAAACTCAAAATTGGGAACATCCATATCCTCAGGAAAATCAAATTTCTCATCTTCCACATATTCTACTTCATCAGGAATTTCCACTAAATCATCTTCCTGATTCAGATTTCCAATAATTTTTGTATCTCCCAAACTATCGTTTTTTATATCTGTATTTTCTTTTACAACTCTCTCACCACAATAAGGGCAGAACTCATCCGTTGGCTGAACATACTTGCCACACTTTTTGCAAAACATACTTCATCCTCCTTAAATCACCATATCTTTTGATATATGCTTTTGTCCTTATAAATATAACGTAGTTTTTATCTTTTTTATTTCAAAAGACATTGTAATTATAATTCAATATATACATAATTGGCAAGTACTGTTTAAGTACATTTAAATTTGTACGGGGACAACTTATGCTCCAATTTTTTCTTTTATATAATCTTCAACATCCGATGTTTCTATTCCAAGGGCTACAGAAAATTCATAATTCAGATTCTGTTTTGCTTCCTTCAAATACTTATCATCAATATAAGTACTTCGCTTTCCCTGTGCCATTCGTTTTTTATTTCTTTCATTCAACGTCTTTATAATACAAATCAACTGCTGACAGTCACATGAACTAATGGCCTCTTTATATTTGGCTTCTCTTTGTCTGTCATTGGCAATCCACATCGGTTCAATATCCTTGATACCTGACAAAACGTTCTCCACTTCTTCCTTCGACATAACGGAACGTGTCACTACCCTGTCACTGTCTACCGGATAGAATATTTTGCTTTCCACTGACTTCATTGGAACTAGAGTATAATACAACTGGTTCTTGTCTGCTCCACTCATATCTATGTGTGTTATGTCAACTACTTTGCAAACACCGTTTCTACCATGAACTATATAGTCTCCAATATTAAACAATTTAAACACCTCTATTTCTTATAAATATGTACTCTCCAATCCGTTCTCATACTTATCTTATTGTATCATTTTTGTTAAAAAAATGTCATAGGCAGAATAAACAATCTTTTTGTGGAATGAATTGTCGAAATCGTCAAGATTTAAAACTACTCATCGTCTTCGTCTTCTTCTATTGTTCCGTTTCGCTTCTCTTCCTCCACTAGATGACTTATATAAGCAGCCTCTGCTGCCTTCTCATCTTCTTCCATTATACCATTTTTATTAAGGTCAAACTGCTTATCATAAGGTCCAAACTTATCTCCGTTGGCAATAAACAAAACTCCCAATGTCCCCGGACCGCAATGGCTTGAAATAACTCCGCCTGCTCTTGTTTCTACTATTTTTGTAAAACGCTTAAGACCTTTCAGATATTCTCTTACCTTTTCTACTACTGCCTCATCGCATCCTGAATGAGTTATAAAAACTCTGTCTCTTTTTGCATGCTTGAGGTCTTCCTCCATATCCATTACATACTGCATAATGACTTTGTCAAGGTTTCCACGGTACTTCTTATCCGCATCCATCTTTCCATCCTTAACAACAATACGTGGTTTTATTTTAAGGATCCCTCCAACAAGAGCTGATGTTGCAGAGCATCTTCCACCTCTGTGAAGATATGTCAAAGTATCTACAACAAAGCTAGCCCTCACATATGGTTTTAAAGCTTCAATACTGCTTACGATTTCCTTAGGTTTCATACCTTTCCTTGCCATAATCGCAGCTTCTACCACTAAGTGTCCGATTCCTGTTGAAAGATTTTCTGAATTGATAACAAATACATGATCCTCATACTCCAATTCTTCTGCCGCAAGTCTTGCAACATTTGCACATGTTGACATATCTTCTGATATGGCAAATACAATTACATCATCTCCATTGTCTTTATAAGGCTTTATTGCCTCCACTGCATCCTCTATGGATGGCGCAGATGTTTTAGGAGTTGTGCTGTTTTCATCTGACCACTTAAATATGTCTTCAGGAGTGATTTCTAATCTGTCCTTATATTCCTTATCTCCCATATGAATATATAGTGGTAGTAAATCTATATTAAATTTTTTAATTATCTCATCTGATAAATCACAGGTGCTGTCTGCTATTATTTTAACCATATATTTTCTCCCTTCAGAAATATCCTGCTACCTTACTCATTTTCAACGTCATTAATATCATAAGGTGTTGTCTGGTAAACATAGTAATTAATCCAGTTTGTCCACAATAACTGTCCTGCTGAACGCCAGTTTACTACCGGTGCTTTGGTCGGATCATCGTCCGGAAAATAATTTACAGGTATCTGCGGATTTAAACCTTTTGCCAAATCTCTCTCATATTCAAGTTTGAGAGTGTCCGCATCATATTCCAAATGACAAAGGACAAATAACTGTCTGCTGTCCACTGACTTAACAATTGTTACTCCGGCTTCGTCTGACTCTGCCATTATTTCCAATTCCGGACAGGCAAGAATCTGTTCCTTTGTAATTTCAGTGGCTCTGGAATGTGGTGCATAAAATACATCATCGAAACCTCTAAACAATGGAGAATTCTTCTTAAGAATTCTGTGCTTATATATACCTGAAAGTTTTGGAACCCTGTCCTGTTTTGTTATTCCATAGTGATAATACAGACCCGCAAATACACCCCAACATAAATGGAAGGTACAATGTACATGCTTCTTGGACCATTCCATCATTTTGCAAATCTCATCCCAATATTCAACATCTTCATAATCAACAAAATCAAGTGGAGCTCCTGTTATTATAAAACCATCATAATAATGATCTTTAACTTCATCAAAAGTTTTATAAAATTCTTCCATATGACTTTCATCTGTATGCTTTGACTGGTATGTAGCTGTCTGTAAAAATTCCACTTCAATCTGTAATGGTGTATTACTTAATTTTCTAAGTATCTGTGTTTCAGTAACAATTTTTGTAGGCATAAGATTAAGTACCAGAACCTTCAACGGTCTTATGTCCTGAGTCATGGCTCTGTTTTCAGTCATAACAAATATATTTTCATTTTCTAAAATATCCCTTGCGGGTAAATTCTGTTTTACTTTTATTGGCATTGTAATATCCTCTACTTTAATTAGTACATATTTCCAAAAACCGGTAAACCGGTCCAGAATAAAAAAATTTTAACACATAACAATTATTTCTTCAATTCATTTATTATAACATCAGTGACATGTTCCACGCTTTTTCTTCTAACGTTATTCCTTCCTAAATTTCCAAAATGCACTGTCTCGGTAAATAGTTTTCCTGCAACATAATATCCAAAGCAAACTGTTCCAACCGGCTTATCTTCGGTCCCTCCTGTAGGTCCTGCAATTCCTGATATTCCAACTGCCACGTCAGCATTATTTGCCTTTGCGGCTCCCTCTGCCATCTCTCCTGCTGTCTGTTCGCTTACTGCACCATATTTATCAAGAGTCTCTCCTGATACATTTGCATATTTTATTTTTGCCTCATTGGCATAAGTTACAAAACTTGCGTTTAAAACTTTTGATGCGTCAGCCACATCAACAATTGATGCTGCTGCCATTCCTCCGGTACAACTTTCTGCAAAAGATATAGTATATCCCTTATCAATTAATAAACTTACCAACTCTTCACTCTTAGTCATTGCTTTTCCCCTTTATCAAAAAATTATCTTTATTTAATAATTATACTCTTGTCCCTGATTAAAAACTATATTTTTACACATTATATTTATATCAAATTACAGGAGTGCATATGTTTTATTCAATTAATAACCTGAAAAACCCTTCCGACTCTAAACCAGACAGTAATTTTGTTGCCATTATGCCTTTAGCCAAAGCCGGAAATTACGATATAATTAACTCTTATATTCCAAAAATTCCAACATTATTTACCGATTTTAATTTTTCTAAAATAGAAATTTTTGAGGATTTTATTTTCGGATACATTAATATTCCTGAAATCCTTATTTCGGAGACTTCCATTATTTCTTTTATATATTCAGAATCATATCTTATTTTTATTGACCGGAATGATTTTGTATCTCACAATTTTGAGAAAATGCTTGGCATTCATCTTAATCACATATCCTCAACAGGGGATGCCCTATTTTGCACCCTTGATTATATTATGTCCAAAGATTTAGAAAAAATTAACAGATTACAACAAAATCTGGTAGAAATGGAATTAAATGTTTTAAATAACAAAAAGCTGGATCAAATTCGGGAAATTACAGAATATAGGAGTCGTACACTGAAACTTCACCATTATTACGTTCAGGTTGAAGGCATCTGCGAAGATCTGGTAAGTGATACTAAAAATCTTTTTCATGATAACACAAAAGCTACTTTCGAAACACTAATTCGTAAAATCACTCTCTATGTTCACGAATCCGAACAGATTTGGGAATACACCTCTCAAATAAGGGATATCTACCAGCAGCAGTTAGATGTCCACCAAAATATTATTATGAAATTTCTAACCATTGTAACGACACTTTTTATGCCCCTCACTCTCATAGCGGGGTGGTACGGCATGAACTTTGAATATATGCCGGAACTTACATGGAAGTATGGTTATCCACTCGTATTTATACTCAGTTGCATAATTGTAATAGTACTATGCGTAATATTCAGGAAGAAAAATTGGTGGTAAAATAAAAATATGAAACTTTCAAATAAAAAGAGAAAAAACATTGTAACGGAAAACATTGGTAACATTTCGTCATCTTTGCGAGCATAATTGCAATCGCGTGAGCACTGTTTGAGCCTGCATAGCAGGCGAGTTTGCGTAAGCGATTGCTAATAGATGGCGCAGCAAAGATAGAAATGTACCACGTTTTCAATTACAATGTTTTTTCTCTTTTTATTTCAATAGTTTACTTTTTTATTACTACTTTTTTGCTTTTACTCCATGTACCGTACTGCTTATTGTTATTCTGTATATTGTAGGCACGGACTCTTACGTAGTAAGTCTGGTTCTTTTTAAGCTTCTTTATGATTTTGTTTTTTGCTGTGGCTTTTATGTTTAAAACTTTTTTTCCTTTTGTAAATTTTTTGTTTTTTGCGTAAACAATTTCGTATCCATCTGCACGCTTCGTTTTCTTCCATACAAGCTTTAATTTTTTACCTTTTTGATTGGTTATTTTTGTTATTTTTGCCTTACCGGGCTTTTTCTTTTTTGGAACTATCTTTGGAATTGTACAGATTTTGGAGTTTCCGCATATCTTACATTTGTAATTTGCCACTCCTTCTTTCTTCTTTGTTGCCTTCTGAATTATTGTATACAATTCATATGTATGTCCTTTTATGCTACATGGTCTGGATAACAGAATATTTACATCTGCATTTCCCGGTATTCCGTTTACTGTTCCCTTGTCTGTGTATTGCCATACATTATATTCTTTATCATATTCACAATTTGAACCGTGCCGGGCTACCCATTTATCCCATTTATCGAATCTGCTGTCTGTTAGTTTAGTACTCCACCATTCCTTGTTGGCATAGACTCCCGGTTTGTAACCTGCCTCGGAAATTTCATTGCAAAACATTTCTGCAAAATTCCCTAATGTTGTATTTGAAAGATTTTTTTGAACATCATCTTCTAAATCATAATAAACCGGATACTCAGGCTTTGCCTCTGTCGCTTTAAGAAGTCTTAGGACATGTGCGATTTCACTTTCCACCATTTCTTTCGTAGTGGCATATGAATAAATATATACTCCATAAGGAATATCATTTTCCCGACAACCTTTAACATTCTGTACGAAATACTCA
Organism: uncultured Eubacterium sp.; assembly: GCA_900548465.1. GTDB lineage: Bacteria > Bacillota > Clostridia > Lachnospirales > Lachnospiraceae > Eubacterium_G. The sequence goes on along the minus strand of URKY01000006.1, from coordinate 87,835 downwards.
TCATCCTGACTTTCCACATCATCACCATATCCACATCTTATTATGGCAAATTCAATATCCGTCTGTTTTACCTGTGCCCAATCTATCTGCCCCTGATGATGACTTACATCTACTCCTTTTGAAAGGGCTCCCTTTATTTCTTCGCCTTTGTCATTATAAAATACACCGTTTTCGTTAGTCCATGGTGTAACTGCTGAAACTGTTGTTGCCAGCATAACTATCGAACATATAACTGCAATAGCACCTTTTAATTTCTTCATTTTTTCAAGCCTCCTAACCTGCTTCCCCATTTTACTTTAGTCTCTATATCTTTATCGGTATTTTCAAAGTAAATATCAGGAATATCCACTTTATTTTTTTCAAGAAGAACAACTATAGTCGAGCCTCCATACAAAAACATTCCTTTTTCAGTTCCCCGCTTCAGAGTTCCCGACTTCTGATGATTCTTTATCTTTCCTATCATTAATGCCCCCACTTCAATCTGGGCAATTTTTCCAAAATGTTTCGTGTCTATAATCGTATATTCCCTGCTGTTTTGAACAAACACCGGATACCTGTTAAGGGCAATAGGTCTTACTGTGTGAAGCTTTCCCTTTATATAACGGTTCTCCAATATTTCTCCATCATCTATATTTCCATATCTGTGATAATCATCCACACACAATCTAAACACAAGACATATACCCTCTTTATAGTCGGGAGCGGTTTTGCTCCCTTCTATTAAATCCTCAACCCTGTACCAGCTGTTTTTTATTTTAAATGCAGATTCTTCATTTATATGGTATGCAGACAGTCTTCCATCGCAGGGAGAAATAAATGTGTCTTCTTCCTGACACACCGGTCTGCATTCCGGCAATATCTTCCTTGTAAAACACTCATTGAAATTTTTGTATTCAGTTTTTTCATATTGACTCATGTCTATACCGTTATTTTTTATAAAGCCTTTTATATGAATCTTTGAAATTCCTGAATTCATATAAGCCCCACCAATTTTAGAAATTGTGGGGCTTGTAAGTAATTTCAGTACCACTCTGCCGGGTACTGTATTATATAAAAATTTTAAAATCTTTGAACTTTCCTGTACTTTCTCCATATCACTAATATCTACCAAACATCCTTAACACAACTACTGCAATAAATTCTATTGCACCAATTCCAACCATAAAATAAATCATCATAGTGCCCGGTTTCTTTAATTTAAACTTAAGCACAAACAATATAGCTACAATAATCAGTAAAATATAATATATAAATGATATATTTATGTCATTTAACTGCAGTGTATATCTTAACAACATAAATGTTGGGAAGATAAGGGCTGTTGATGTAACCGGCAAACCAAAATAATGTTTCTTGTCCCCTAAGCCTTCACCCTGAGTCTCTTCTACAGTTATATTAAAATATGCAAGTCTTACTAATGCAGCCAATACAAATATTGCACCTATTACAACAGGCACAGCCATTGGCACACATATAAGCGGACTTTTTCCTAATCCTAATACTTTATAATCAAACAGGTCTCTCTTGTACATAGCAATTCCTATACATACAGGAAGCACTCCAAAAGCAACTAAATCCGATAATGAATCAATCTGAACACCAAAGTCTTTTTCCTTTTTAGTTCTATTCTTCTTTGATCTTGCAACTCTTCCATCAAAAGTATCACATAATCCACAAAGCAGTAAAAACATAATTCCCATATACGGATGTCCCGCCCCTGACATGGAAATAATTGATCCTGTCACTGCAGACACAACCGAACAATATGTAAGTACTACTGTATAATCCCAAAATCCTAACATTTTTTCTTCTGTTTCATTCCTTTCACGCTTTGTAGTAAATAAGCTATCAGCGTTATTATACCACAAATTATTATACAACAGTAGAAAGAAATTCCTCTACTTAATAACTCAATACTTATGCTGTCTTTTACAAGACTTCCGAATCCGTCTATAAACAAATAGTCCGCAGCTCCTACAGCACCTGGTATCGGCACACTATTGGAACCTATAACGACTAATCCCTGAGCTACGAAAGCATCAAATATCTTATGAGTGCTTCCACCAACAGCTATAAACACACAAACTGAAACCATAATTAATGATAAACGCTGTAGCAAATTAAAAATAAATGCTACAAATATCTGTTTCTTGTGACTGCCTATAGCCAGAGCACACTCCTTATACTGCGCTTCAACGTTTTTCAATCTTGCCTGTTTGTCTTCAACATTATGTACTAAATGTATTTTGTGCAAAAGTTTCAAAATAGCATTAGCACTTTTTGTTATTATCTTTTCTTTATAAACAAGCAAAATAAACAGTATTAAAAGTACAAACTGTACGCACACTCCGATTATAATCATTATCTTTGAAATAACACTGAAATTAGTTATAAATGTCGGTCTTGTAACAAAACAAACAATACCTATAACAATAATTGATATTGTATATAAAGTCAAGTTTACCAGAAGTATTATGGTAGTTACCGCCCCCGGAATTTTGTCCTTCATCATAAAATAAGCTGATACCGGCTGCCCACCTGTAGCAGATGGAGTTATGGCTGAAAAATAAATATCAGAAGATGAATAAACAATACATTTTTTTGTTGATCTTTTATATCCAAAGGCATTGCACAAAACTTTGAGAGCAAGACCTTCAAATACAAAAAATCCCATCATACACAAAAATGCTAGAAATATCCATTTTCCTGAAGCTGCTTTTACATAATTAACGAATCCTTCAAATGTGAATGATTCATTGTTACCTACAATTGCATAAAGCGTTAACCCAATAAGTAAAATTAAAACTATTACCCATATATTTTTCTTTTTTGCGTCACCCATTTTTATTCCTTTATTGCTTTGAAAAATTAAACCTGTTTTCTATTATATAATAAATTCTTCCCAAATTAAATTTTTTGGACAGGAAAAGACCAAGTTCCACTACTGCTATTCCCGCTATAACGTCTAAAACAACATGCTGCTTTACCATAAGTGTAGAAGCAAACACTAATATAGCTGCCACAAACATAAATGTCTTATATACTTTTCCAACTTTTTTACACTTCATTGCTCCCCTGAAACAAATCCAGTTTTCCAGACAATGAATTGATGGAAGAAGATTATCCGGCGAATCCATGGAATATATTAACTTTGTAAGTTGTTCAAAAATACCGTTTCCCGTAATTTCAGGTCTTATAATAGTGCTTGGCACGATAATAAATGCTAAGAGGCAACATATTTTTGCAATCTGTTCCCCTGTAAAAACCTGATAACACACCTCTTTGCTTTCACGACCGATTACAACGAATCCTATAATCCATACTACATAGGCAAGTATGTAAACTGTAATCATAAAAGGTACAAAGGGAATCTGTTTATCTAAAAATATGCTAAAATCATGATGTTTTAGATTAGTTGTAAAAATTCTACTTCCAAAATATGTAACAGAATTAAGAAGTAAACTGGTTATAATTGGAAGAAAAGCGTATTTGGGTAATATTTTGTATATTCTTTCCACGTTAAAAACCTCTTTTCTTAAAGTTTCCACTATGGTAAATTAACACAATTTGCATATTACCGCAATACGCTTTTATCTTTGTTAACAAAATGTTTACTTTTTATTTTTTGGGCTTTGATTTCAAGATTTTGCTATATGTTCCGTATGTTTTTGTGGCACCATCTTTGTAAAATGCCCTTACTTTCAGATAATAGTTTTTCTTAGCTGATAATTTTTTTATCTTCTGATTGCATCTGCTTCTCTTTGAAACAGTGTATGTACCAATTAACTTTGTCATTTTCTTATCTGTAGCAATTTTCACCTGATATCCACTGCATCTTGCAGGTGCATACCATTTAAGTTTTATTTTTTTGTTTTTTCCGTATCTTACTGCTGACTTAAGTTTTACCTGATTTGGTTTTGTATAAGCTGTTTTTGCAGAACTGGATGATGATTTATATGTCTTTCCATCCACAGTTACGTATGACTTAATTCTGTATTTGTATTTTGAAGCAGAAGTAAGTTTCTTTAACTTGCAACTAACTGTTTTACCCTTTGTAATTTTCCTTATTTCGTCATATTTTTTCGTTGCTTCATTATATTTTTCAATAATATATCCTGTAACAGCATTTGTTCTGTCCCATGTAAGTTTAACGTAATTATTACCGGTGCTCTTCACCTTAAATTTTTTCACTGTAGGCATGGTGATTTTATAAGTGAGCTTAACTTCATCTTTACAGTTATTTATGCCAGATACATATACTACTGCCGTTCCCGGATTTTTATTGTTCTCGTAACTCAATGTATAGTTTACATTCTGTACAAGGCTTTCATCCTTGTATTTTACCGTAACCTTTGGAAGTTTTCTTGTATTATCATAAACGTATGATTTCTTTGCCAAAGCACACGCAAATATCTGCATAGAATGCTTTTTCTTCAAACTCTCTTCCGTTACGTCTATAGGAGTTATTTTGTCTGTTGCATAATATTTAACGCCCCATTGTAAGTAAGCTCCCATTACAACCGGCGAATTGATTGTGTACGTTCCAAGCTTGTATCCCTGACTTAATGCCTTGTCAATCATTTCTTTTGTTGTATAATCCACTGTTCCCTTAAAGCTTATTCCTTCTGCCTTACATGCTGATGCATAACCTAATGTTTTATCATCCAATATGGTTCTCAAAAACCATACTCGAATTTTATTATCGGAATCTTCTTTTATTCTCTTTAAAAATGTATAATGAAATGATGAAAACGTAACACAATCCTCAAGATTCATGTCCAATACAGGCTGTACAACTTCATTTTTAAAATAATTATAATAATTTGTGTCTCCCGTATCTTTAATTTCTATCTGCCATGTTAATTTGTAACCCTTTTCCTTGCGGTCCTTTATGTAATTTAAAATCTGATCATATGTAATCATTTTAAGGTTATTGTACTGCTCTAAGTTGCTTCCGCTTACATATGGGTAATCCATTAACTGGTTGTATGTTAAATCAGAAATGTTCTTATCCACACCAAAATTGCTTTTCAGATTGTTATCATGAGATATAACCCATGTTGCCTTGCCTGATGCATCCGGTTTACATCTTATTATATCTAACTCTATCATTCTGTAATCAGCAGCTACTGCTTTTTCAAATGCCGGCAATGAATTGTCCGGTGCTGCTCCTGAATAACCTCTATGAGCAATTAACGTATATGGTGCTTCCGGTTCGGTTACCACTTCCGTTGTAGGTTCCTCTGTGGTAACTTCTTTTGTTGTTACCTCTGTAGGATTATTCTGTTTTGTAGTTACTTCTTCCGTACTCTTTGTAGTTTCAGCAACTGATGTAGATCCGGCTTCAATTTCCGCCGCACTTACATTGTAAATACTAATTCCAACTGTGAATACAAACATTAAAACTAATGCTTTTATTATAGATTTTCCCGTCTTTTTCATAGCTTCTCCTTTAATCTGTTTTTTAAGCACGATTTCTATTGTATTGCAGAATATTATATTTTACAACATTGATGCAAAAAAAATTTTTATGGAGCTTTTTAGCTTTTTTTGTTGAAAATAAATTTAAAATACGTTATTCTATAGGTGTTCTATGCAACTGGCGGATAAGTGGGACTACCCACAGGGAGCATAGATAATATTTGTTAGTCGACCGCCTGGGCAACCGTATGGTTTCCCAGACGGTTTATGTTTTTTTTGGAGGAAAATAATATGGAAATGTTATCACTTGAAAATGAATTAAAAAACAATTCATATCCGGGACGTGGAATCATAATCGGAAAAACACCTGACGGAAAGCATGCTGTAACTGCTTATTTTATTATGGGCAGAAGTGAAAACAGCAGAAACCGTGTTTTCGTTGAAGATGGTGAGGGCATCAGAACCGAAGCCTTTGATCCTTCTAAATTAGTTGATCCAAGTCTTATTATTTACGCACCTGTTCGTGTACTTGGCAACAAAACTATTGTTACAAACGGCGACCAGACAGATACTATTTATGAATTAATGGACAAACAGCAGACATTTGAACAAGCTCTGCGTACCCGCGAATTCGAGCCGGATGCTCCTAATTATACACCTAGAATTTCAGGTATTATGCATATTGAAGATGGAACTTATAATTATGCAATGTCTATCTTGAAGAGCAACAACGGAAATCCTGAAGCATGCAACAGATATACATTCGCTTACAATAATCCTGTTAACGGTGAAGGACATTTTATTCATACTTACAAATGTGACGGAAATCCACTTCCTTCATTTGAAGGTGAGCCAAAGTTAGTTCCAATGATGGACGACATGGATGCTTTCACTGATATGCTTTGGAATTCATTAAATGAAGATAACAAAGTTTCATTATTCGTAAGATACATCAATATTGAGGACGGAACTTACGAAACAAAAATCGTAAATAAAAATAAATAGTTTTTAGAGAGGAATTTTTCAATATGAAAGAATTAGAATTAAAATATGGTTGTAACCCTAATCAGAAGCCTTCAAGAATTTTTATGGAAGATGGTGAATTACCAATCAAAGTTTTAAATGGTAAGCCGGGATACATTAACTTCCTTGATGCATTCAACGGATGGCAATTAGTCAGAGAATTAAAGAAAGCTACAGGACTTCCTGCTGCTACTTCTTTTAAGCATGTATCCCCTGCAGGTGCTGCCGTAGGACTTCCTTTAAGCGAAGTTGAAGCAAAAATCTACTGGGTAGATGACCTTGGAGAATTATCACCATTGGCTGCCGCTTATGCAAGAGCAAGAGGTGCTGACAGAATGTCCTCATATGGCGACTTCATTGCTTTATCTGATGTATGTGATGTTTCTACTGCTGCTCTCATTAAAAGAGAATTTTCAGACGGAATCATTGCACCGGGATATGAACCTGAAGCTCTTGAGTTATTAAAGGGCAAAAAACGTGGTTCCTATGCAATTATCGAAATCGACCCTGACTATGAGCCAAAGAAAATTGAAAGAAAAGAAGTTTTCGGTATTACTTTTGAACAGGGACGTAACGAACTTAACATTGATGATGATTTCTTTAACAATGTTGTTACTGAAAACAAGGAACTTACAAAACAGGCTAAAATCGACATGGCTATTTCTATGATCACTCTTAAATATACACAGTCAAATTCAGTTTGTTTCGTTAAAAACGGACAGGCAATCGGTGTTGGTGCCGGACAACAGTCAAGAATTCACTGCGTAAGACTTGCAGGTCAGAAGGCTGACAACTGGTTACTCCGCCAGTGTCCAAAGGTTCTTAATCTTCCATTTAGAACAGACATTAAGAGAGCCGACAGAGACAATGCCATTGACCTTTACATTGGTGAAGAATACATGGACATTCTTGCTGATGGTGAATGGGAAAGAGTATTCACTGAAAAGCCTGAAGTATTTACTAAAGAAGAAAAACAGAAATGGTTATCTAAGGCCGAAGGTATTACTCTTGGAAGCGACGCTTTCTTCCCATTTAGTGATAACATTGAACGTGCATACAAGAGTGGTGTTAAATATGTTGCACAGCCTGGCGGTTCAATCAGAGATCAGGATGTTATTGATGCATGTAACAAACACGACATGGTAATGAGCTTCACAGGTATAAGATTGTTCCATCACTAAAATTAATTTTCAGTTAAGATTTTTATTTGTAACTGTTAATTTTCAGTTGTAAATCTTTTGTTAATTTTTTGTGTATTCTATGGTAGAGTGATTTGTTTTTTGGTAAAATAGTCCTCGCATGGAAAATATGCCATTTCTTATGATGGCATAATAATCTCGGAGGATTTTGTATGAATATTTTATTTTTCTTAACACCAAAAGAAAACGTTGCTCACTTAGATGATGATGACACTCTTCGTCAGGCTCTTGAAAAGATGGAACACCACGGATATTCCGCCATTCCAATGCTTTCAAAGGATGGCAAATATAAAGGAACCATCAAAGAGGGTGACATTTTATGGTACATAAAGGATAATGATTTTCCAAGCCTCAAGGAAATGGAGGATATACCAATTCTTGATATTGGAAGAAAGAGAGATATTGAAGCAGTAAATATTTCTATTTCAATGGATGAACTGGTTAACAAAATAACAAACCAAAACTTTGTTCCCGTTGTTGATGACAACAATGTGTTTATTGGTATCATCACAAGAAAAGATGTAATTCTATATCTTGCTAATAGAGAAATGATAGAAGATACACAGGCAGATTAATAGCTTAATTTATAACCTACCGGGCTTGATAGTCCGGTAGGTTTTTGCTTTCCTGTTGCTTTCCAACTTCCAATCACTTGCGGAAAGTCCATGCAATAAATTTCATTCCAAAATATTCTATGTATATTTTTCTCTTTATTAGAAATACTAATTAAGAAATTTATTTTAGGAGGATTAGTTTATGGAATTATCAGAAAAAGAACTTTCAGTAATTCAGGATTTATTAAACGAAGAAGAATTGTTAGTCAAGAAATTTCAAATGCTTGCAGAACATAGCAAGGATGAAAATGTGAAACAGCAGATGCTTGGAATTGCCGAAAAACATCAGGGGCATTTCAACGCAATCTATTCTTATGTAAAATAATATGGAGGATATTAAAATGAATGAGATTTATACTGAAAAAGAAATTTTAGGCGATGCCTTAAATACTGAAAAAAATGCAACTAACCTTTACAATCTCGGTGCCAATGAGTGCGTCCACGACAACTTACGTGAAACTATGCTTGATTTACTTGCTAAAGAGCATGAAATTCAGGTAGATGTTTTCAACCAGATGCACACAATGGGATATTACCCTACTCCTGCTGCTGAGTCAAAGAAAATGCAGGAAGTTAAATCTAAATTTGAATGTGGATATAAAGCAGTTTAAAATTATTTAATCTATGCTTAATATAATGGGCTGTTATATTAACTAATGAGTTCTTTTTCAGATAGATAAGTGAACTATCTAAATAGAGACATCACACTGTTAATGTAGCAGCCCTTTTCCATATATTTTTTCATATGTAATTTAAGTTTAAATCATTATACAAAAAAGATACATATTCCGAATATTATTGATACTAAATATATTTTCGGAGGTTTTTCTATGAATAAAGCATTCATTATAAGTTGCATTTTTGCATCAACATTATTTTTTTCAGCCTGTGGGAATTCAAATATTTCTCAAGATAAAAAAACTGAAGTCAAAACCACTACACAGATTTCAACTTCAGTTATTACTACTACTTCATCATCTAAATCAACCACAAATTCAAAAACAAATTCAACTACTCAACTAACAGCAACAGAAAATAATTTCAGCGATTCAGATATTCAAAATGCACTGGATGTTGCAAACAGTTATTATAAAACCACCACACAAAAAGTCAAAAAGCTTTACTTTGACAAAATTGATGGTAAAAAAATCATCTTTAAAGGTAGAGATACTAAAAGTGACGCATACCGCAGAATAACTCTAAAACAGAAAAATAACAACTGGGTGGTCATTGGCGAAGGTTATTAATCTGCCAGCATTAAGCTTAATTTATATTGGAAAGCATCAAGACTATTATTTTTTATTTCCAATGCTTCCTTTATATCATAATCAATAAGCTTATCATCCTTGATTGCAACTATGCGGTCAGACCTTCCGCTAGTTAATATTTCTATGGCATATGCCCCCATGAGGGAGCCGTACATTCTGTCTTTAGCGCTAGGTCTGCCGCCTCGCTGTATATACCCTAACACAGACACACGAGATTCAATTCCTGTATTTTCGCGTATTTTTTCTGCCAACTGGGGTGCATCAGTTACACCTTCTGCAACTACAACAAGGTAACTGTTTCTTCCATTTTCATAATGTTGTCTTATGGAATCAATTACTTTCTGATAATTGCCATCCCATTTTTCCGGAAGGATTATAGCATCTGCCGATGAAGCCATTCCTGCCCACAAGGCAATATATCCACACCTTCTGCCCATGACTTCCACAACACTGCATCTTCCATGTGAAACTGAAGAGTCACGTATTTTATCAATTGCCTCCACAGCTGTATTGGCTGCAGTGTCAAATCCTAAAGTATACTCTGAACAGGCTATATCCCTGTCAATTGTTCCCGGTATACATATTACATTGACACCTTCTTCCCTAAAGTCAATTGCTCCACGTAAGGTACCGTCGCCACCAATTGCTATTACTGCGTCTACATTGTTGTCCATTAAGTTTTTTGCAGCCAGTTCACGACACTCTTTCTTTAAAAACTTTTCACTTCTGCTTGTATATAAGATTGTTCCCCCTCTGTCACTAATACTTCGAACAGATTCCATGTCAAGAGGTACAGTTTCCCAATTAATTAACCCGTCGTATCCTCTCAAAATTCCTACAACTTCTATATTAGAATGAAACGCACTAACTACCACAGCCCTAATAGCCGAATTCATTCCCGGTGCATCCCCACCACTTGTTAAAACTGCAACTTTTTTAATTCTGTCCATTATTATTCTCTCCATGTTTCTTTGTTATAATATTAACTTATTATACGTCAAATCAATTTATTTAACCACCTTTGTCTTAGACCATTTCCCGGTTCTCATTGTACCTTTATTTTTTTGATAGACTCTTGCTCTGACGTATAGTTTTTTGCACTTTTTAATTTTAGCACTTGATATTACAAAACTTACTTTATTTACTTTTTTTGTGATAATCTTCTTTGTGAATTTTTTATTTCTACTGATTTGAATCTGATAGCCTGTTACCGACGATATCTTTTTCAGTTTAATTTTTACCTTTCTGCCTTTCTTAGATACCTTCTTTATAACAACTGTTTTAAGTTTATTTTTAGAAACTGTTGTACCCTTTGAGTCATCTGTTTTGTTGGCAGAGATAGTGGCAGTAGGCTGAATGTCCAACCTTAGCGGATCAAAAATTCCTGCAGCCGGATAAGCCGGAATTGTATATCCGGTTCCACCACTGAATATTTTAGTATCCTTAAAGATATTTCCCCTGTTTTCTACATTTCTAACAGCATCGGTCTGGGAGTCATATATATTATTATTTGTAAAAATAACATTTTTTACTTCTCCCTGCAAGTCTATAGCCGCAAGTTTTGATTTCCATGCATCTTCCTTACAGCCTGTCCTGATTAATGTATTATTATCAAAATAAATACCTTTCGTATTTTTAAATTTATATCCACTAAAAACTGTATTCAAATGTATGCCTGCAGACATTGCAGTATCGCAAATATAATTATTATAAATTCTATGGCCATCACCACCATACACGGCAATGGCTCCTGCTCTCCATCCTAATTCAATGGTGTTGTAGGCAAAAATATTTCCTACCTCATCTTTGCTATAATAATCATTGTTCCACATTGCAAGTCCGTCATCTCCGTTATTTCTTACGGAACAGTTATATACTGCTGCATTGCTTGTTCCCTGACAGAAATTAACACCATCTGCAAAATTATTTCTTATTCGACAATTAACAATTTTTGTTCCATCACTGTAACCGGTGTTCTGATCGTAGTCTCCAAACCAAAATCCGCACTCAAAATGATCTTCCCATATATCATGAAATACACAGTTTTCAAAAACATCTCTGAAGCATTTATATACTGCATTTTCCTTATAACGGGATCTTAGATTTGAATCTATGTACATGTTACAAAATTCTACATTCTTACAGTCATTACCACTAATTCCTCCACCATATTGCTGGTCACTTGTAAATTTTAGATTTGTGTGCCACATTCCTGCACCGGTAATTTTAATGTTTTCTGCCTTTACGGTAAGAGTCTTACTTAAATGATAGGTTCCCTCAGGAATATAGACATCTTTGTGTAAATTGTTAGCTACGTATATGCAATCTCTAAATGCTGCATAATCATCTTTTCCGTCATTTGGAATTGCTCCATAATCCAGCACGCTTTCAGCATTTTCCAGTTTCTCAATTTTGTCAGGCACCTTTTCTACTTCAATAAAATCAATCCCATATTGCAGATTTTTACTGTCGTTATTTACAATACGGATGATGTCACCACTTTTCAGACTTTTGTTTAATTTAAAATGAACCTCATCAAAAGCAAACAATGGTGCTCCCCCATCGTTTACATCACTAGGGTTTCCACCTGCAAAATACTGCCACATATGATAAGAAGTTAAATTAACTGTCTGATCATATGTTCCATTAACATACACGTCCAGAGAACCACTCTGCCCCATTCCATCGCTTGTATCAGGCATTGTGTAACGCATTGTTACTCCGCTTCCATCTGTTGTCACTTTCCACTGGGCATAATCACCCTTTGCACGTAGTTTTACATAAGACTGGTTCGATGCCTGTGTTGCAACTTTCATTTTTCCATAATCTGATGATTCTAAAAATACGGCTGTTCCGTACAACTCTGCCTTCTCTGAATCATATCTTGTGTACGGCATAATTGCACCTATTGTTCCTGTGCTACTTGCTACGGGAACCTTATAAGTATCTGCAATATTAGTGGCTGCCTTTGTATTAAATTCTATTCCCATTGACGCCATAACCATTGATAATGTAACGCCAATTGTGATTACCTGTTTTACCGTCCTTTTCAATTTTATTATCCTTTCCGTATAACCTAATTTTCGTTATATATTGAAAACAACCTATAGCGATATTATACCGCTACAGGTTGTTTTATTTCAACGTCTACATGTTACTTTTTAATTTTAACTTTCTTAACTTTAGACCATTTTGCACTATAATATTTAGTCTTTCCAATCTGAATATAAGCTTTAGCTCTTACATAAAGAGTCTTTTTATTTTTCAATTTCTTATGAGTAATAGTTGCTTTTACTTTCTTAATGTTCTTTGTAACTAAAACTTTCTTAAACTTCTTTGTTGTAGAGAACTGTACTCTGTATCCAACTGCACTCTTAACCTTCTTAAGAGAAATTTTAACCTTCTTAGCTGATTTCTTCTTAGTAGCAGATTTAACTGTTGTGTTTCCTGCTGTTATGGCTTTAGTAGTTGTAGGCTGTGTTGTTGGCTTGGCTGTTGGTGTTCCTCCATATAAAACAGCATCTTTAATTGTTACATCAAAGGCAGCCTTCTTTGTTGATTCACCATGCATATGGAATCCTGAATTGTACTTAGCCATATCAACGCCTGACTTTTCAAGGTCAATTGTAACTGTTGTGTTATTACCAACCATCTGAATTGGTGTACCATCTTTAGTTACAAAATGCTTTTCCTGTTCAGGATTGAACCAGATAACATCTGTCTTATCCTCTGTGCTTGTTCCTGCATTTGCTACAAACTGTAATCTCATTCCTGAAATATCGCCTGTATATGTGAACTGAAGGTATTTGAAATCCTTTGTTGCTAAATCCTTAAATGTAGCATAGCCTAACCACTTGTATGTAACTTCATCTTTTGCATCAGCAGGTGTAATGTCAATATGGTATGTACCATTCATTGCACTCTGACCTTTGTCATCGCCGTCAAGTTTGATACCTGTTGCAGGGTCTACAGGCTGTGTCTTTGTAGTAGGCTCAACTACAGGTGCTGTTGTAGAAGCATCAGGTTCATCAGTATGAACTTTTGCTACCTGAAGTGGTGTATTTGTAAACTGTGCGTCTGTAATTTCGAAAGCACCCTTACCGGCTGTATCATGGAAATGTATTGTTTTAATTCCTGCTGTGTTTTTAATTCCTGATTTTGCAAGGTCAATTACAGCTGTCTGTTCTTCATCTGAAGGTGCTGCCAGTTCTTTATCTTCTACTGTCTTAAGCGTTCCCTGTTCATTTTCTTTTGCCCAGAATGTTCCAAGATTTGTATCTTCACCAACAATCTCTAATCTGAGTTCATCAAATGCTGTTGCTGCACCCTTGTATGAAATCTGTAAATACTGATATTCATTTGTTACATCTGTAAAGTCCATACCTGTAAGGTATTTATAGCCTTCACCTTCACCCGGATCATATTTCTGAACCATAGGTGCTGCTTCAACTGATTTTACTTCAACATCACTGTTTGTAAATTTGGCATCTTTTATTTCGAATTTGCCTTTACCTTTTGTACCGTGGAAATGCATTACTGTTATTCCATCTGTATTCTTAATTCCTGATTTTGCAAGATCAATTATTGCTGTCTGCTCATCAGCTGATGGTGCTGCCAGTTCCTTGTCTTCTACTGTCTTAAGAGTTCCTTCTGCATTTTCTCTTGCCCAGAATACTCCAAGTTTTGCATCTCCATTCTGGAATTCTAATCTAAGTTCATCAAATGCTGTTGCATCTCCTGTGTATTTAATCTGTAAATACTGATAATCTTTAGTTACACCTGTTAAATCTATTCCTGCAATGTAACCGTATCCTTCTCCTTCTCCCGGATCATATTCACGTACTAAAGCAGGTACATCAACCTCTTTGTAAAGATTTGATGCTGCCTCTATTGGCTGTTCCTCTTCAGCACTTACCATTGGTGCAACGCCCGATGTTCCGGCCAGGGTCAAAGCTGCAACGCAAACGTAAGTTACCATTTTCTTTAAGAATTGTTTTTTTCTCATGATTGCCTATTCCTTTCTTTTTTATTTTAATTTTTTCACAAAAATTGATTTCAATTATAAATTTATAATTCTAATTAGTTTTCTTTAAACTTCTTAGTTCTTGTAATACCAAATGCTCCTGCTGCCACTAAAATTCCACCACATGCAACTGCAATTGGCCATGTTGCTGAACCTGTTGTAGGTGCACTTGTTGAACCGCTTGTTGATGTTGCTGTATTCTTTGCATTATCTGTAGCTACTTCATTAGATGATCCACTCTTATCATCTGTTGATGATGCATCTGTTTTACTTGCACTCTTTCCTGAATCCTTTACTCCCGGTGCACTTGTCATAAGTCTTGCATCAAGAATCTTAAATGTTCCTTTTCCCGGTGTGTCATGAATATGGAATGCTCTGATACCTGTGCTTATATCATTTCCCTTAAGTGACTTAGCTAAATCAATGATTGCTGTCTGCTTCTTACTTGATGGTGCAGGAACTTCTTTTCCGTCAACTGTAAGAATTGTTCCTTCATCATTTTTTCTAAACCAGCAAGGTGGTAATTTAATTTCTTCTGATGGATCTGAATTAACAACAAACTCTAATCTTAATTCATCAAAAGCTGTTGGGTCACCTGTGTATGTAATTTTTAAATATTTATATTCAGGTCCTACTTCAAAACAGTAAGCATATCCTAAATACTTATATTCACCTTTTGTTCCCGGATCAAAAGTCTTAATAAAAGGACTTCCGGTATCATTCAATACAACGTCATCTGCTGCGAAAACAGAAGTGCTCATTCCCAATACAACAACTATTGCACTAATAATTGTTATTAAGTTTCGTAATGTTTTTTTCATTTTATTTTACCTCCATATATTACTTTACTTTTATTAAGTTTAACGTTAAACTAATCTTATCATTTGCGCCATCCTTTGTCAATTAAATTAGGTGGTTAGAAATGACTAAAAAAAGTGCTTTTTTTTATTTAAAATATACAAAAAAACCTTTCAAGGCATATTTTTTTTAGTATTTTATGCCAATTTATATTGATAAATCGTAAGGTAATTTTTATAATTTAGAGTTATAAAGCTAGGTTTAACATCAAACCGGAAAGGCTAAGTAAAAGTTATGAACAGGAAAAAGATACGAACAATTATAACTGTCGGCTCTGTGTTACTTTTTGTGGGGTGTGTATCCTTTCTCATTTACTATCTGGTTTTACAGCCATACCACTCCAGAAAGGTTACTCAAAAATATAGGGAAATATATTACGACTCCAACAGTAATAACAATATTGAAAAAATAACAGGTAGAAATAAATTTAATAATAAGTTGGAAGTCAAATTGGACAAAAGTAAAAAAGGTGAAAAAAACTCCAACAATGTACTGGTTAAATTTGAAAAACTGCTATACTACAATTCCGACATCAAAGGCTGGCTTAATATTCCCGGCACTAACATTGATTACCCTGTAATGCAGGCATACAATGGTTCAGATTTCTATTTGAGAAAAGATTTTGAAGGTAACAGAGATAAAAACGGCTGCCTTTATATAGACAAAAACTGCAACGTGAAAAAGCCGTCTAAAAACATTGTAATCCACGGTCATAATATGGATTCTACGGGAATGATGTTTCACCAGTTACTTAAATATAAAGATATTAATTTTTATAAGGAACATCCTATAATAACTTTTGATTCTCTTTATGAAGAAGCGAAATGGAAAGTTATAGCCTATATAAGAGTTTCCGGTGACATGAAAAATAATCCGGGATTTAACTATCTGCAGGGAAATTTTAAAAGTAAAAAAGAATTTATTAATTTTATTTATCAGGCTGAATCCCGTTCACTTTATTATTGTCCTGTTTCAGTTAATGAAAAAGATCAGCTGCTAATGCTTTCAACATGCTCTTATGAAGTTAATAATTACAGAACTGTAGTAGTTGCCAGAAAACTTCGAAAAGGAGAATCCTCAAAAGTTGATACGACTAAAGCATACATGAGAAACAATCAGGTACTTTACCCTGACAGTTATTACCATAAATACGGCGGTAAAGCTCCCCAGATTATTTCCTTTGCTGAATCCATGGGATTTGAAACGCCACAATGGTATGATGGGAAATACAAATATGATTCAATTATTAACAGAACATTTACGGTGGGTAAGGCAATATACAAGATCCTCTCAAAAGAGGAAGTAGAATTTGTAGGTTATAGCGATGCCAAAATTAAAGGCCTTACAATTCCTTCAACCATTATAATTAACGAAAGAAAATATGATGTAACATCCATTGATAAATATGCTTTCGGAAATGCCGTTTACTTAAAGACGATAAAAATTGGCAATAAAATAAAAACAATACCGAAGAAACTTTTTGCAAACTGTCCAAAATTAACATCAGTTATAATTGGAGAATCTGTAACGAAAATAGAGTCAAAAGCCTTTTATAAACTGGACTCACTAAAAAAAATCAAACTAAAATGCACTGACTTAAAAACAATGGAAGATGATGTCTTCAAAGGAATATACCTTAAAGCCAAATTTAAGTTACCAAAGAACAAGGCAAAACAATACACCAAACTAATCAAAACATCCGGTGCACCAAACAAAGCAAAATACATAACATACACCGACAAATAAACTTTATTTTATGCTAATCCAAACATATAATAATAAAATTCTACAGTTCAACATTAATATATAATTAAAAAATATTGAACTACTGGGTGACAATTTTAAACCCCAAATAAACAAAAAGAAATTGAGCTAAAAACCATTGGCAGTATTTCGTAATCTTTGCGAGCATAGCTACAATTGTGAAGCGTTGTCTGAAGCCACGAAGTGGCTGAGTTCGCGAGAGCAATTGTTAATATGCGGCGCAGCAAAGATAGAAATACAACAGGTTTTTAGCCCAATTCCTTTTTGTTTATTTGGGTTTCAATTTACCTTACGTAGTTCAATTTTTTACTTAATCATTAGAGTAGATTTCGAATTCTGCTACCTGACCACCCTTGGCTCCTGTATTCTTTGTAATAGTTACTCTGACATATTGAGCCTTAACTGCATCAAAAGGTAATGTAATTTCATTTCCTGTCTTTGGATCAAAATCATATGTAGCTGATGGAACTACATCTTTATATGTTTTTCCATCTTCGCTTACGCTAATTGATAAAGTCTGTTTTCTTGGTCCCCATATAGTTGCAGGGTTAAGACCAATTCTTACGGTATGAACATTGTAAGCTTTCTTTAAATCAATAGTAAGCTCATCTTTTCCTGTTCCACCGCCTTCCCAATAAGACGTTGTATTTCTGTCACCGTCATTTGCATAAACCGGCGTATATACATCAGTATATCCGTTGGCACTTGCCTTTCCATCCAATGCTACGTTTTTTCCCTCAACCTTAGCCGACTTGTATTCAGGAACAGTGAACTGCTCATTTTCCATTGCTTCATCCTGATTTGGAGCTGTTACTACCTTCAGATTTTTCTTATTCATCTCTGCAGAAGAGTTTCCAATTAGAACTATTGCTCCCATTGCTAAAAATAGAACTAAAAGTACTGCTACTACTATTATGCTTTTCTTCTTCATATGAACCCTCCTACTTTTCTATTTTTACATTTGATGTTGTTAACTTATCAATTGTAACGCCCTTTGTATCACTTGTTATGGCATCACCCTTAATTGTTAATCCCTTAATTGTTACGTCTTTTACATTATGCTCTGCATCGTATCCGTTAACACTGACCTGAAGGCCGTCAATTCCGTCAATAACTTTGAATCCGTCAATCTTTACATTTGAAATTGTACCTCTTTCATCAGTTGTAGACCAGTTTGCATTCTTAAGAACTTTGAGTTCAATCAACTGTGGTGCTCCATCTCCTCTGCCAAGCTGTGCATCTTCTACTACAATATTTTTATATGAAATATCTGATATTGCTGCGTCATCTGCGTTATGGATAGACAATACCGGCTTATGGAAGTTGTGAAGAACTGTTATGTTTTCAAATGAAATACTGCTTATAGTAGAGTCTTCCTGTGCCCCCTTGTTAGTTTCATAGCCAATTTCCATTGACTGTGCAAGGTCTGTCCAAACCTGTACGTTTGAGAACTTTATATTTCTTGAATTTGTATCATAATTCTTTACAACAAGGGCATCATCCCATGCTCTTACGAAGGAATTCTTTACTTCTACACTCTTACATGACTGTAATGAAATTCCATCTCCGTTAGGTCTTGATGTAATCATTTTCAATCCGTCAATTTTTCCACCAATTGTATCATATGCCTGAAGGCACCATGCATTTGAATTTAATGAAATAATACCGTCTACTTCGAAATCCTGACAGTTATCAAATTTAAGAGGAATGCTTGCCGAACGTCCCTTCCATCCTTCAAGGTTTGAATTATCAATAATTCCACGTCCGCACACTTTTACATTTTTAGCAAAGTTTGCATTTACGATACCATGTACAACTGCACCACCTGAAATGTAAAGGGTCTGGTTATCTGATAACACTATGTTTTCAATGTTCCATTCTCCCGGTCCAATATAGAAAACATCCTCATCATCTTTATTTGGAATATCTTTTGGATCTTCAATTTCATTTGCAAAAATATGTACTGCTCTTGATGTACTGTTATTAAATTCAACTGTGTATGCGTCAGGTTTATTAACCCTGAATGTAACTGTATGTTTCTTTGTGTTAATTTCAGGTTTAATGTCATATTTTAATGGTCTTACCGTTACTGCCTTAATATCAGTATTTGGAACCTTTACCGTAATTTCCACTGTTCCGTCAAAATCGAAGTAAGTTATTGGAGTCCTTGACTGATCCGGCATGTATGAACCAACCCATGTATGAGTATTATTTACGTTAGTTTCATATACATAACTTTCTTTTCCATTAACCAAAACCTTTGTATCCACACTGTGCTTTAATGTCATGTCTCTTTCTGCTTCAGAAACTACTGATAAATCTTCCGGCTTTGCATCCTGAATAGATTTAGGTCCATCATACAGAACTACTTTACTGTTCTTAATGCTGCTGTTTTCAGAAATTCTTCCGATAGCTCCCGGTAAATTAACTGCTCCCCAGATAATTCCCACTATGAGAAGATACACAACTACACATCCGATAATAAATGTCGCTTTTTTGTTTGACTTCTTTTCACTGTTCATAAAATTTCCTCCCAATTGTTTACTGTATCTAATGTTCTTGAATTATAATCGCCACCCAGTTGTTCATGCATCGGTCCTACTGCAAGGGATTTCATTCCTCCTGCTTTGGCTGCTTCAATACCCGCCTTTGCATCCTCAACAACCAGACATTCTTCCGGCTTTAATCCAAGTTTTTCTGCCGCCACTAAAAATACTTCCGGATCAGGTTTTGACTTTGTCACGTCAAGTCCACAGCTTATTTTATCAATAAGTGGAAGTAACCCTGTTTTTTCCAGAATAAGTGGTGCGTTTTTGCTTGCCGAACCTACCGCTGAAAGAATCCCCTTTTCTCTCAACATAAGGAGTGTTTTTTTCGCTCCCGGCAAAACTGCACTGTCATCCAGTGACTGAAGCATGTCAACATAGTAGTTATTCTTTCTCTCTGCCAGTTCCTGTTTCTCTTCTGCACTGTACTTTCTGTCACCTTTTTCCAGCACAACCTCCAGGCTTGCCATACGACTGACTCCACGTTGTCTTGCATTATCTTCCCTGCCAAAACCCGTAATTCCAAGTTCTTCTGCCAGACGCTTCCAGGCTCTGTAGTGAAGTTCATCTGTAGACACCAGAACCCCATCTAAATCAAAAATTACACCCTTCATTTTTTCCTCCTTTTTTATATTTTCAAAAACGCTAAATAGTGATAAAATATACTAAAGTTTTACGTTTAACTATTTACGATAAAAATTATCCCATTGAAAGGACGGTTTTAATTTATGGTTACTATTAAGGATATTGCCCAGGCTGTAGGTGTAAGTGCAACTACAGTTTCCAATGTTATTAACGGGAAATCCGGTCGCGTATCTGCTGATACAATTGAAAAAATCAATCAGGCAATTGACGAATTAGGTTATGTTCCTAATATGTCAGCACGATCTCTTGTTTCCAGTTCATCCAAGGTTATCGGTTTTATTAACCACGTTGTTACCGATAAAGATTCCAATTTTATGGAAGATCCTTTCCTAGCCAAATTTACCGGCATTATTGAACATGTTCTTAGAGAACATGGCTATTACTTTATGATCCGTACGGTAGAAACTGCCGATGATCTTAAAAGTTTTTTAAGAACCTGGAATATTGACGGTCTTTTCCTTGCCGGCATTTTTAATGATTCCTTTTTCAAAGAAATTAAAAAGCTCCGTGTTCCTATGGTTCTCGTTGACAGCTATGTCAACTCCAACAAAATCTGTAATGTTGGTCTGGATGATTTCGGTGGCAGCATACTTTCAACTGAACACTTAATTAACAATGGTCATAGAAAAATTGCTTTTGCATCACCTAGAATCCAGGATGGTGGTGTTTTGATGGAACGTCTTTTAGGATACAAGGCTGCTCTTACTGCCGCTTCCATTCCTTTTGATGAAAACCTTGTTTTCGAATGTGGAATGAATTTAAAAGGCACTGAACATGTAGCCGAATATATTGCATCTCATCCTGAAGTTACCGGTCTTGTAACTACAGCCGATTATCTTGCAGGAAATATTATTGCAAATCTACATAAACTACATGTCAACATTCCTGAAGATATTTCAGTAATAGGCTTTGATGATTTAGATATATGTAATCTTTTATCTCCGCCTCTTACAACAGTTCATCAGGATATGGATCTTAAGGGCAGGACAGCTGTTAACTTTATGTTATCAATACTTGAAAACCCTTCAGAAATTCCTGAATCCATCAAACTTCCAACTATTATTTTTGAAAGAGATTCAGTAAAGAAAATCAATTAATATCTACTTCAGGGCACCGTAGTTTTCGGTGCCTTATTTAATTTCCTTTATCTCACTTTTTTCCTCTGTTATATCTATTTGGTATATTTTATTTCTGTATTTTATTTTGTAACTTAATTTTTTCCAGCCCTTTGGCAATTTAGGATTTATAGATATTTCATCTCCATTAAACTGTAATCCTCCAAAGCCTTTAATCGCTACCATGTACGCGCCACCGGCTGCTGCTGGATGAGTTCCTCCAATATACACTAATCCTGCCCACTCTTTACCTCCCGGTGCAATATCTGCAGATGCAGATTTCATAAAGAAAGGATACGCTTTGTCCGGTATTCCACACTTACAATATAGAAGCGAATACATGCATGCGCTAAGGGATGAGCCGTGCTCAGTTCTTGGTTCATAGTAATTAAGATTCTTCTTTTGTATTTCAGAGTCAATCTCATTACTAAACAGACTAATCCATGTTACAACATCTGCCTGTTTTATTATCTGGGTCTGACTTGCCACTCCGTAAGCTCCGCCCCAATATTCTTTAGGATCAAGAAGTCTGCTCTTAACCACATCTATTGTTGTATCCTCTAATTTTAAATATCCGTCAAACTGAGGTATAATTCCATTTCTGTCAGGCTTAGGAATAAATATATTTTCTGCAGCATCTTCAAACTGCTCTATCAACTTATTTACATCATATAGACTGTTTATTTTATTTCTTTCGCCTTCACTAAGATCATTTATATTTTTGAGTATTTCCAATGCCTTTTCAAAAGTGTACTTTGCCATTCTGTTAGTATAACCGTTATTATTTACTCTTTCATGGTATTCATCCGGTCCTATAACATCATGTATCTCATAGGCTGTTGCCCCGGCTCTTCTAAGCAATAAACTGTAGTAGAACAAAGCACATTCAATAATTGTTACTGCCCCACCTTCTGACAAAATGCTTTTATCACCGGTAATATCCACGTATCTCCGGATTCCATAAACTACAGCTGATGAAATATGCACCTGCTTGTCTTTAAAAAATGTACGCATAGGTCTTTTTGTGAAAACATCCACCACATTATAGTCTGAGCAGGCATCAAAGCCACCTTCCTGACTTTCCCATGGATAAAATGCACCTTTATAACCATAACTTTCTGCCTTCTCTTTTGCACCTTCCAGAGAATCGATTCTGTATTTCACAAGACTTCTTGCAACGGCAGGATTTGTCATGGAATAGAAATCCAGCATAAACATTTCCGTATCCCAGAATACCGCCCCTTTATAAGTCTGACCTGACAAGCCTCTTGCTGCAATTGATAAACTGTCCGTATGTCTCGGAGCAATGCTGTGTAAATGATAAAGCGAATAATTCAATGCTTCCATGGCACAGTCATCACCTTCAATTACTACCTCAGAATCCTTCCATAAGGCTTCCCAGGTTTCCTTATGTACTTCTTTGGCATCCTCATATCCGCAAAGCAGTGACTTATCAATGTCATTCACCGACTCGTAAAGACAATCGCCACAATCCTTTGATGTGTATACACTAAAATACCTGTCAATTTCGTAGGATGCATTTATATCAGTTACAAAATTAATGCTCTTTAATACTTTCTTATCCTTTGTGCCAATTTTCTTTTCACAAGGAAAATTAGTTTTGTCTCCTGCTGAAACCGCTACTTTGTAGTGTTTTTCGTGGGTTGTCGCCACAACTCCCAATACATCATCTTCAACAAATTCTACTGAATCATAATGTGGTCCGTTAATATCCCACACATCAGCGTCAATTCCATACACAACCTGAACATCTGCATGAAAATCTGCAAAAACTTTGTACTTCATTACGCCAAGATGTACATTCTTCATGCTTACAAATCTTTCACTTTCAACAGTTATACTTCCTCTGTCTGTTTTCCATGTAGTACTTCTGCTAAAAATCCCATGTCTGTAATCCAATTCAATTCTGTGGTTCTTTGGAGGGATTTCCGGCAGTCTAAGAATCTTTCCATCAACAACTATGCATGTAAAAAATCCGTTAGGGGCATTTAAAGGTTCTCTCCAGCCATCTCCAACCCTGTCGTATATTCCTGCAAGATTTATTGCCGGAAGATGTTCCTTTTCGTATTCGGCAAGAGTCCCTCTGACACCCATGTAACCGTTTCCTATTAGAAATTTGTTTCCCAAATAAGCTATTCTGTTTTCATCATAATTTGTTTCTTTTAATTTCCAATCAATCATGTGAACTTATATGTATATCCCTCATCATTAATTAACTCAACCTTGTCAAAAACTTTGATTTCAATCAGTTTATTTCCAAGGGTTTTTATAGTTACTTCTTCTTTGTTTACTTTTACTTCCAGTATCTCATCATTATATGTTAACTTAAATGAATATCCATCCCAGTTTTTTGGAATTGTAGGTGATAATGATAAAATTTCTCCATCACTTCTAAGACCTCCAAAACCATAAACTATGTTCATCCATGCTGCTGCAATAGATGTAGTGTGAATACCTTCATTTGTATTTCTGTTATAGTTGTCCAAATCCATTCTTGTAGCAAATCCAAAGAAATCATAAGCTTCTTCTTCCTTTCCAAGCTGGTTAGCCAGAATGGAATGAACTGAAGGGGACAACGAACTTTCATGAATACACCGCGGTTCGTAAAACTCGTAATTCGCTTTTAACTGTTCCTTTGTAAAATCTGAATTAAACAACAACATAAACATCAATACATCCGGCTGTTTAATCATGTCATTTCTGTAAATTCTGTCATATGACCAATGATTATAAAGTGGAAAATCACTTATAGGAATAGAATCAATGTCCACATGTGGAAGTTTGAAAAATCCGTCATGCTGTTCAAAGATTAAAGTGTCATCACTGTATGGGATAATCATGTTTTTGATTATCTGTTTCC
This sequence comes from uncultured Eubacterium sp., assembly GCA_900548465.1. Classification (GTDB taxonomy): domain Bacteria; phylum Bacillota; class Clostridia; order Lachnospirales; family Lachnospiraceae; genus Eubacterium_G. Next base: position 63,478 of record URKY01000006.1, on the reverse strand, counting down.
ACTTATTCATTTCTGATTCTTTAAAATTTATCTTCTTTACAACTTTTTCATATTCCTTCGGATATTTTTCTTTCATTTCCTTTACTTTTTCTATTGTATATTTCAAAGTAAATCTTCCCATGTAATTGGTGTAACAATTGTTGTGTACCATCATCTGGAATTCGTCAGGTCCCATTACACAGTAATACCCATATTTTCCATCCTTATCAAAATCCCCACGTGTTGCCAGCATTCTTGATATTTCAATAAGCATTTCCAAACCATAGTTCTTAATAAATGCCTTGTCATTGTACATTTTTTCGTAGAACCATATTCCGTATGCTACCGCCGTAGATGCCTGCAGCTGAAGACTTGCGTGCTGCCAAAGATTACAACATTCCTTACCGCTGATAGTTGCAATTGGATAAAATGCTCCTTCACAATCTAAGACTTCCGCTCTTTTTCTTGCTTCATCAAGAGTCTTATATCTGAAATATAAAAGGTTCTTCGCCCCTTCTCTGTCATTAAATAAATAGAATGGAAGACAATAGGTTTCCGTATCCCAGAAAGCATTTCCGTTATATGCCTCTCCTGTCAGACCTTTAGCTCCGATATTTGTTCCCTTAACTGCACCATTGTAAGTCTGATACATCTGGAAGATACAGAAACGTATTCCCTGCTGATTTTCAATATCGTTGTCTATAGTTATGTCTGAACGCTTCCATACATTCTCCCACCATTTACGGGACTCTTCCTTTAATTCTTCATTCAGAACAATAACATCATCTCTGCCATCTTTTATTTTTGCTTTTTTATCTTCGTATTCTTCTTTTTGGCTTTCATCTTTTAATGTAAGATTTCTAATTATTTTCGTGATTTTCTGTTCTTTATTCTTTTCCAGATTAATGCAAAGTTTAACCGCAACCAGTTTATCTTCTATGATTTCTTCCATGCTTTCATAGTCTGCCTGAATTTTGCAGTTGCTGCTTACCTTTAATCCCGTGTTAATTGTAGTTCCCTCTATTCCCAGGGTAATGTTTTTATCCGCCTGAATAAATTTTTCACCACAATTCCACATATTTTCTCCTGAATTTCTATGTATGTTTGAGAAATCCAAACCTGTTGTAACATAAATCTTTCCATTAAAGTTTAAAGCCTTTATTGAAGCCTGCCAAGTTGAACGTTCAACTCCAGTCATAGAAAGACACCTTTCAAATTTTATGGCAATTCTTTTTCCTTTTGCCGTTTTCCACACGAATTCCCTTGTTAAAATTCCCGTCTTCATATCCAGTTCTCTGTAGAACTTTTCAAAATCTGATTTATACAAATCAAGCTGTTCATTATCAATTTCTATTCTTGTATACAACCAGTCTACCGAATTAACCATATATTCAGTAAAGTCTGCTACACCTTTATAGTGATTGTAATCCGGTTCACTTCTTTCATATATTCCATTGAAATAACTTCCTATAAGTTTATTTCCGGAGTAACCTTCTTCGAAATATCCTCTGACTCCCATATATTCATTGGCTAATGAAAATATTGATTCAGAAACCATTCCATAATCAGGATTAAATCCCTCTTCTATTATTTTCCATTTATCTTCTTTAAAATATTTATCTGCTTTTTTTGCCATATTACTCTCCATTTTTTGTTTTTCGGCCAGCAAAAAGGAGGTGATACCGACCGAAAAAACTCTAACCTTTTACTGCTCCGCCTGCAGCTCCGTCTGTAATCTTCTTTTGGAAGAATATAAACAATATTGTAGGTGGTATGATTGAGAAGAAAATTGCTCTTATCATATCTATTTGTGTTGTATGGGCAGCTGAATATGAGAACAGCTTAACCATAACAGTTTCTTTTCCTGATCCGTTTAATACCAGATATGGTAACAGGAAGTCTGACCATGCTGCCGTAACTGAATAAATTATAATTACCATAATTATAGGTTTTGACAGCGGTAGTACTATCTTATAAAAAATCTGTAATACATTACACCCGTCTATCTTTGCAGCCTCTATTAATTCCTTAGGCAATCCCTCGAAAAATTCCTTAAAGAGAACAACCCAGAAGGCGTTACATCCGTAGGATAACCAAAGAGGAATAAATGAATTATTAAGCCCTATTCTGTTGATATTTACATATAAAGCTACAATACTTGTCGTTGCAGGAATTAACAAACTCCACATTACAAGTCCATTAATAATCTTTGATCCCTTAGGTTTCAGAATTGCCAGTCCATATGCCAGTAATCCGTTAAAAACTACTGCACATAATACACAGCCTATAACCATAATAAATGAATTTTTGTAGTATACTACGAAATTCAGTTTATCCCAGGTCTGCTTAAATCCTGCAAAATCAAAATGTTTTGGAAGCAATGTTGCCTCTGTTGTAAATTCCTTTATATCTTTAAATCCGGAAACCATTACCCAAAACGCCGGATATATTGCGATAATTGCAAATATAATACATACAAGCATTATCAGAAGGCAGATAAGTTTTACTCTTTTTGATTTGACATCGAAGCCTCTTATTGCTCCGTCTGTCTTATCCGCATATTTCTTAAAAAACATCATCCCACCTCCTATTCATCATTTTTCTTTCGTGTAAGTGCCATATAAAGACCACTTAACAAAATCAATACTATACAAATAACAACTGAAAGTGCCGCTGCATTTGGATAATCATATTTATTGAATGCATATTTATATACCAACAACATAATTGACAAGCTGGCATTATTCGGGCCGCCATTAGTCAATACTAAAGGTTCATACAATATCTGGAATACTGCTATAACCTGTAAAATAAGCATTGTCTTTCCTAAACTCAAAATACAAGGTATTGTTACGTGGAAAATTCTCTGCCCAATTCCTGCTCCGTCAATTGCGGCAGCTTCATAATATTCGGGATTGATTCCACTAATTCCTGCCATGTAAATTAATGAAGTCGAGCCTGCTCCCTTCCATGTCAGGGCTATTACAATTAACGGTATAACAAGGGCCGCATTGTTAAGCCATGCACTAGGTGCAATTCCACATTTTCCAAGTAATATATTTAGAACACCAGTGTCGCCGGGTTTAAAGAAGTAAACCCACAGCAATGCTACAGCCATTCCCGGCATAATATTTGGTAAATATACTGCGAATCTAAAAAAACTCTTTAATCTGACTGTTTCACTGATGAATATTGCCAAAATAATCGGTACGACGAATCCTATAATCAACGACCATCCTATGTATTTGAAGGTGTTAAGGAAAGCTGCCTTAAAGTTTACGTCGTTAAAAACTTCTATGTAGTTCTGGAGTCCTACAAACTCCTGCAATTCAACTCCTCTTGCTGAATATAATGATAATCTTACACTCTCTAACAATGGTTCCCATACAAAGAATGCAAACAAGATAACCGGTGGCAATATAACTAACCACCCCATCAAATCTCTTTTTCCAAACTTTCTCTTTGGTTTTATTGCTTTTAGCTGTTTTCTACTTTTTCTGTCCAAAATCTTCCCCTCCTGTTTCATCGTGTAGCACGGGGCCTGCCTGTTTTATTTACAGAGCGGGCATTTCTTACCCGCCCCGTAAAAATAATTACTCTATTTTTTTGCAAATTTGCTATCTAAAATCTTCTGATAATTTTCATTTGCCTTATCCATTAATTTCTGAATATTGCAATCCTTGTTTGTTATAACTGCCTGAAGAACATTTGTAAGCTGTGCATACATTTCCTGTGTATCACCAGGTTCTTCTACTCTTGGATTTCCTTCTTTTTCAACTGTATTAAAGAATGAATCAAACATCTTTGAATCAACGTTCTTGTTATCATCAATTGCATCCTGTTTTGCCTTGCTGTAAGCCTCATCTGTCCAGCATGGGAAATCCTTTATAACAGGAACTCCATTTGCTTTTCTGTTAGCTGCATCTGCTTCAAGTCCCTTTACTGTTGTATCTGTAACATCAGGTGTTTTACCCATTACCTCAAGGAAGTCAAAAGCTGCCTTGATTTCTTCTTTAGTTGCATCCTTTGAGAACATGTAAGGTGTACCACCTGTTAACGAATACTGATCACCATTTGGTCCTGCAGGGATTGGTCCCATTGCAAGTTTTGTAACATCAAGTCCGTTAACCTGTGTTGGCTGTGCAACTGCGTCGTTACCTGCAATATACATTGCGGCTCCGCCTGTTCCTAACTGCTGGAATCCTGTTCCCCAGTCTTCTGTAGTAGGGTCATCTGTTAATACATCATATTTCCATTTAAGATCATATACATATTTCATAGCTTCTACAGCTTCTTTTGAATTAAGATTTGATGTGTATGTACCGTCACCATTGTCCTTAACAAGTGTTGCGCCAAAATTCCATGCTATATTAGAGAAATGCCATCCGCCACTGTTATCCTTTGCTAATAAACAAAGTCCTGCCGCTCCTGTTTTCTTCTTAATAGTTGAAGCCGTCTGTGCAAGTTCCTCAAATGTCTTAGGGAATTTTGGAACACCGTTTTCATCAACTAAACCGGCCTTCTCAAATAACTCTACGTTACACATTAAACCTAATGCATATGCATCTCTAGGCACTGCATAGATTTTTCCGTTTTCATCCGTTAAAAGATCTTTAACATAGTCACTCATCTTATCCAGCCAACCACGTTTTTTCATTTCGTCCGTAACATCAGCTACAAGACCCTGCTTAATTAACTTCTGTGGCTCTGTGAACCATGATGAGAATATTGTAGGACAGTTACCTGACTCTGCTAAGGATACGAAAGTATCAGTTGCATATACATATGGTGCTGCTTCAACCTTAACATCCTTATATTTTTCTTCAAATGTTTTCTGATATCCTTCAAACATCGGTATGTCCTGTGCCAAATCTTCTGTAGGCCAGATACCTAACTTAAGAGTAGTCTTTCCACTCTTATCGTCTTTTTTGCTTCCACCGCATCCGGCTAACATAGTAACCAAAAGGGCAAGAACAAGTGCTAAACTAATGATTTTCTTTTTTCTCATTGTAAACCCTCCTCATAATTATTAGTTATGTTATAGTTTATCGTTCAACCAAACACATTCTTAAACATTATACCTTAAATTCAATTATACGTGTTTATATCACTGACATTCCTGTTTTTATAATGTTATTTTATGCGTTTAACGTTAAACTTATAATAACATTTAGCCATTTATATGTCAATATAACCATTGCAAATAATATTTAACAAATAATTTGCCCTTAAATCAAATAAAAACGTTAACAAATTTATGCATTTTCCACAATTTTGTTAACGTTTTCTATTTTGCTATACAGTTATCTTTACCTTTTTGGCTTTCGACCACTTATTGCATCCTACGGCCCTTACACGTACATAAAGTCTCTTTGATTTTTTAAATACTTTTTTGGAAATTGTTACTTTCTTATATTTATTTACCACTTTTATAGCAATTACCTTTGTAAACTTTTTGTTTTTAGCAACCTGCACCTGATACTTTTTAGCACCCTGTACTCTATTAAATCTAAGACTGATTTTCTTTGACTTCTTCTTTTTAGTCGCCTTTTTAACTACTGTAGTACTTAATAACTTTGTTGTTTGAGGATTGGTTACCTTTCCTGTTGTTTTGTTAGTTGTCTGTGGAATAGTCTGTGGAACAGTCTCTGATTCAATAACCTGCCTTGTAGTTAAAAAACTAACATCTGAAATAGTTATAATGTTTTGCTGCTCAGAACCAATAGTGTCACCATCTCCTTTTCCAAGACCATAATATAAGTAAAGTTCTGACTTGTAATCATCAGGAATTGTGACATCTATTGACAATCGGTATGGTTTTCCTGCCTTAACGGTAATTGTCTCATCTTTTAACTTTGGTGAATCATGCATTCCGTCATCATTTCCGACAACCTTAACTACAATTGTTCTGTCTTTGTCAGAGGTAATTGTTGCATTATATTTGTATGTATATCCCGGATAATAAGTTAACGGACCAATATATGTCTGTGCTGCCCACCTGTTATTTCCTGTTTTATTTAGTGCAATTGTTATTCCTTTATTTGTAGCATTTGTTACTGAGCCTGTAACTCCGCCACCCCAGTTTCCATATAATCCATCAAAATATGTTTCAAATACCCGGTCTGTATCTGCAACTAGATCTGTATATACATTTGACACCTTTGTTACAGTCTCAACCGGTTGTGTTGTAGGCTGCTTCTTTGTAGTTGTTGGTATTGTTGGTGTTTTTGTTGTCTCTTCCTGATCAGCACCATTGCTCTTTTGGTAAACTCTTAAATAATCTACATACATTGTTGTAGTTTTAAAAGTGTTTGGATTTGCCGTAATATTATTTGTAAATCCTGAACCTGGGCCACCAATAGCCAGATTAAACAGGAAGAACTGCTCCTTCTGGAAGCAATATGCGTTGTTGTCTGTAATAGCCTGTGTAAGGAATGTTTTTCCATCCATCTGCCATTCCATATGATTCTCATCCCAAATTAATCCATAAACATGCCATCCGTTTATTCCATTGTTTGCATTGTCAGTATAATAACCAAAGGATTTTTCTGCTCCTTGAAATCCACTTCCGTATGAACCCGGTGAATATTCTCCCATGCCTTTTGTGTTCCAATGCAAACATCCACCAATATAATTATTTGAATTTGCATGTTCCATAATATCTATCTCACCACAATAAGGCCAGCCGACACCTTCGTTCATATTTTCTCCCATCATCCAATATGCCGGCCAAACACCATCCTGATTGCCATTTTCTACTTTTATTTTGGCTTCCATCTTTCCATATTTGAAGTATTTCTTACCTTTAGAAATAATTCTACCTGATGTATATTCCTGTCCACCATAATTTTCTTTTTTTGCAATAATCTGAAGATTTCCACCTGATACTCTTACATTGTCAGTTCTGTTTGTATAATATTGTACTTCTCCATTTCCCCAACCCCAGTTTCCGTTTCCAATCTCGTATGACCAAACAGATGTGTCAAGGGATGTTCCGTTAAATTCGTCACTCCATACCAACTTCCAATTATCTACCGCCTGTACATCTGAAGTTTCATGCTTCGAAAATACCCCCACCTGCACTACCATAGCTACCGCCAAAGTACCGGCTAAAATTTTTCTAAATGTGTGTCTCATTTCATTTCTCCTTATAAATTATATTTTAATATCGTTTTCAATCATCGACTTTTTTTGTTGTCTGACATCAATTTCTTTATTCCTGCTTTAAGTCCGTCTACAGTCAGGGGATACATATCAATAATTTCCTTTATTGACTGTTCCGATAACATCCAATACATCTTTGATATATTTCCATGATATGAAGGGTTAAGCCAAATCGAATGTGGAAATCTCTTTCTGAAAATTTTCAGCCACTCTTCACCTGACAGTCCATCATTAGGTCCACTGTAGTTTCCATTCTTGTCCAGAAACTCTTCTTCTGCCATTCCCGCATCTCCTACAATGATTACCTTGTAATCTTTATCATAGTTCTTAAAAACCCATGTAGTATCTACCCAATCTCCACTTGCACATTCCGGAGTTTTGTAAAGTTTTGCATAAATGCAGTTGTGGAAATAATAGGTTTTTACATCTTTAAAATGATTTGCCTTATGAACTGCCTGAAACAGCTCGTTGCATAATTCGCTGTAAGGATACATTGATCCACCACTGTCAAACAGCAGTAATAGTTTAACTGTATTTTTTCTTGGTTGTTCAAATTCAAGTTTTAAATAACCGCCCTGATTACATGTTGACTCAATAGTTCCATCTATATCAAGTTCTGTTTTTGGTAAATCCATTTTCCTTGAATATTGTCTGAGTTCCCTCAATGCTACCTGAAACTGTCTCAGTGTAAGTTTTTTATCTCTACGAAAATCTTTGTACCTGCGCTCACCCATTACTGCAAAGGCTGTTTTCATTCCAGCATGATTGCCTAACTGAATTCCTCCTGCTACTCTGCCATTTTTTCCAAAAGGTGAACCTCCACCGGTTCCAATCCAATGATTTCCACCATTATGTTCCGTGTGTTGCTCGCCAAGACGTTCGCGAAACATTCTATGAATTTCCGTAGCTTCTTTTTTAGTTCTTGTATCCTGAAAATCGTCGGGATTTGTCAGGCGGACTTTGTCGCTATCATTATGAAGCCATGCATTTAGTTTTTCCATGTTTAGCTTGTCTGTTTTTATATTTTTGAAATACTCCAAAAATGCTGCGTCAAGCTTGTCATAATCGCCTTCATTTTTAACTAAAATCGTTCTACAAAGATAATAAAAATCTGTAAAACTCGAATTGGCAAGCCCCTTATCCAAACCATCCATTAAAGTTATCCATTCAGTGGTAGATATATCCAAACCATTGCTTCTCAATGTGTAAAAAAAGGGTGTAAACATATTCTACTCCTATAAATCCATCATTTTCACTACTTCCAAGTCTTCATCTTTCTTTATTAAGACACCAATATAAGGAAGCTTTGTTGCTATTGCATCCGGGTCAATTCCACCTATCATCAATGCCCTGATCCAATCAATTAATTCTGAAGTGCTTGGTTTTTTTCGTATATCTCTAATCTTTCTGATTTTGTAGAAAGTATTCATTGCCTGATCTAATAAATGTTCTTCAAGATTTTCAAAATGTGCATTTACAATTTGTCTCATTAATTCCGGCTCAGGGAATGTAATATAATGGAAAATACATCTTCTAAGAAACGCATCCGGTAATTCTTTTTCCGCATTTGATGTGATAATTACTATCGGTCTTAACTTTGCCTTTACTGTTTCTTTTGTTTCATGTATATAGAATTCCATCTTGTCCAGTTCCCAAAGAAGATCATTAGGAAATTCTAAATCTGCTTTATCAATTTCATCAATTAATAGAACAACCTGTTCATCTTTCTTAAAAGCTTCACCTAATTTTCCAAGCTTAATATAATGTGCGATGTCATCTACTCCTGATTCTCCGAACTGACTGTCATAGAGCCGCTGAATTGTATCATACATATACAATCCGTCCTGAGCCTTTGTTGTAGACTTAATATTCCATATAAGAAGTTCTTTATCTAAAGCTTTAGCAACTGCCTCCGCCAGCATAGTCTTTCCTGTACCCGGCTCTCCCTTTATCAACAGTGGCTTCTGAAGTTCCATTGCCACTTCAACTGCTGCCATCAAATCATCTGCAGCCACATAGGTATCTGTTCCTGTAAATCTTGTTTCTTTTGACATTATATATTCCTTTCTTCTCTGACTAATCAATGGTTGTATTATAACAAAAGGTTGCCTTTACGGGCAACCTTTTATTATTAATATTTCCTGTTTCTTTAAATTATTATACCAGTAATTACACCATGTGAATGCTTTATTTCCAATTTTACATGTACTTTCTGCCCTATGTAGCATAGTGTGGGGTTAAGTTACCGCTTTGATTTGAATGTTTCCTACCTCTACATGTACTATTTCCCCTGAGTAGCATAGTATGGGGCTGGGTTACCGCTTTTGTTTGAATATTTCCTACCTCTACATGTACTATTTTCCCTGAGTAGCATAGTATGGGGTTAAGTTACCGCTTTGATTTGAATGTTTCCTACCTCTACATGTACTATTTCCCCTGAGTAGCATAGTATGGGGCTGGGGTACTGCTTTGATTTGAATATTTTTTACTTCTACATGTACTATTTCCCCTGAGTAGCATAGTGTGGGGTTAGGTTACCGCTTTAATTTGAATGTTTCCTACCTCTACATGTACTATTTTTCCTAAGTAACATAGTGTGTGGCTAGGATACCGCTTTTGTCTGAATATTTTCTATTCATACATTAACATAGCCCACCGGCAGATAACCAGTGGGCTACGGAATAGCAATTTATGAATTTTTAGTTATCTGGAAACAGTATGTGAATAGCAGGCTCCTGCTTCCACTACTTTATTTCCTGAATAGATTTTTATAACGACCTTCAATCTATAATCATACCCACGTGCGACACTTTTTATCTTGGTTAAACCAAAAAATCCATCACCACTATTTTTCTTACTCCATGTTTTATAATCAGAAAAACCATTATTCCCCTTTTTTCTCTGTAATACTAACTCTATTTCTGATGTTTTATTAGTCTTCATAGTATAGGTTCCAGTGCAAGTTGCTACCCCATCAACAATTTGTAATGCTGAATGAATTGCACTCATATTATCATATAACGGACTTACTCCCACATCACCTACATTTTCTATTGTACCCGTTTCATCAATTATTTCATCTGCCCATACAACATTAGAACATAATAAAACTATTGATAAAACAACACATATAATTTTTTTCATTTGTCCTCCCTTCTTGCTATTCGTAAATTATAACGTCGCCAATTCAAGAATGAGAACACTTTTGGTATAAAGACTTTCAATATTCAACGGTTAATGCTTTGACTCCCCTCTAAAAAGCTATTTTACGCTCATTGCAATCTTTATTATTTCTTCTCTACTTATATCATTTGCCATTATTTCTAAGAAATTCTTATTTGCTTTCCATACAATGGTTCTATAATTATTTTCTGTATATAAAATTGCCGCACTTCCATTTATATCAATATACTCTTCTTTAGCATCTTCTCTATCCATATTAGCAACAGTATGATCCAAATATTGTTGAAATGTTATCTTCTTCCCTTCTTCATTTTCAAAATTTACTGTCAATACTGATGGTTGCTTTATTTCCTCTACCGCATAATATCCCTTCGGCAGATAATTAACACTATACTCCTTGTCAAATTTTATCCTATACTTATTGTTCTTAAGGCTTTTCTCTCTTTCCTTTGCCTCGCTGTCAGAAATTTTTATTTTAGAATGTGTATCTGTAATTTCTATCAGGAAATTAGTAATAAACTGGCGCATTGCAGGAACGGAAACTACAGAAATATTGAAAGCAAAAAGAGCAACGGCTACAACTACTGCAACTCTATAACGGGTTTTGACTGTTCTCTTTTTCTTTCTAAATTCTTTTGCACATATTTTTTTGAATTTACTTAATTGGACTTCAGTTGGCATTTCTAAATTTTGAGTATTCAATTCCAAAGCCGCTTTATAGTATTTTTCTCCCTCTTCATCAGCAAATTGCTTTGCAGCTAACCTTAACAATTCATCCGATAATACATCATTATTTTCTTTTTTCATGCTTCTACCTCCATATCCCTCTGCAGACACCAACGTATTTTTTCGTTATTGAGAACACCTTTTAACAAAAAATTCACATTTTTTCACAAAAAAGAATCCTACAATGGAACTGTATAAGAATAAACAAAAAAACATGTTTTTTATAATAACAATTATAATTTAAATTTTTTTCAAAATTCCATACTCATTCTAACTTATTGCTACAGATTTTTCTACTATGAAAATTCTCATCCGATTTTTTTCCACTATATAAAAACAGGCAACCCCATGTTAATTACATGTGATTGCCCATTTTTTAATCTTTACTTTATTTTTACCTTTTTAATCTTTGACCATTTTGCTGCTCCAAAAGCTCTTACTCTGACGTACAATTTCTTTTTGTTTTTCAATTTTTTGTTTTTAATTGTAAGTCTCACTTTTTTTACAGTTTTCTTTACAAGAATTTTCTTAAATTTCTTTGTTGTAGAAATCTGCACCTGATATTTTGATGCTCCTGAAACTTTCTTAAATGTAAGTTTTATTTTGGATGAAGCTTTTTTCTTTGTTGCCTTCTTTATACTTGTTACACCTAGTACTCTGCTACTGCTGCCAGACTGTCCCTGAACCGACTGATTTGACTTATTCGCAGAATTTCCATTGTTGTTTGTTATATTTGAACTTCCATTATTATTTGATGAAGTAGGATTTTCTGCTGTTCCTGTTGTTGGTTTTTCGATTGGAGTACTTCCTGTTCCTAATTTGTAATCTCCATAAAGTCCATCCTTTGCCCCATCTGTTGATACACCTGGATTCTTATCTGGCTCTTCATTTTCACCTGCTTTAACCATACGCTGGTAAACACGAACATAATCAACTAACATTGTTCCTGATGTAAAGCTGCTGTCAGGTACATAACCGCTGTCAAATGTTCCACCTGCGGCAAGATTCAAAATAAGATAAAATCTCTGGTCAAATGGTGCGTATGCATTTCCTCTGTCTGAACCTGAATACCACTCACCATATGTACATTTGAAATAGCATTTGCCATCACAGTAAATCTTAATATTTTCAGCATCCCACTGAACACTGTATACATGCCAGTCGTCAATGCCTGTCTTTTTATTACCATCTCGTGTTATGTTAAATGCATCTGATGTATTAATATTATTTGGCCACTGTGCACCATAATGTAATGTACCAAATACCATATTTGGTGTTCTTCCACGTCCTTCAAATACATCTATTTCACCTGATAATGGCCATGAACCATAACGTGAGTCATTTGGAAGCATCCACATAGCAGGCCATACGCCTGTACCTGTAGGCATTTTTGCTCTGAAATCAACTCGTCCGTATTTCACTGAGAATTTATCTTTTGTTGTAATCTTTCCTGATGAATACTGAGCAGTTGCTTTCTTAGATGGATCACCTTTTTCTGTAAATACCTTTGACTGCTTTTTCATAAGAATATTTAATGCACCATCTTTTACTGATACATTGTCTCTTGTGTAGTATTCAAGTTCCTGATTTCCCCAACCGGCTGTGTTAATATCGTCTTCTTTAAGTAAGAATCCTTCATCATATGACCACTTGCTTGTGTCAAGAGATGCACCATCAAATTCATCATTGAAAATCATCTTCCAACCTGCCGGTGTATATGCATTTGAATTGTCATTTACTTTAATATCTGACATATCTGATGGAAGTGTTGGCTTATAAGATGTATTTCCTTTAATTGTATACAATACATAGTTATTGCTTGCATCTCCACCTTTTTTACCATCAATAGGATATGTGACTTTTATTTCTGTATCCTGTCTTACAGGCTGGAACCAAAGTCCATAAACATGATCAACAAAATAACCCCACTGACTGCTTAGTGAATATTTGTTGTAACCACTTCCTTCATATACCCATCCACAGGCTGCAACATCTGTAAGTGGAATCCACTTTCCATCTACCTTAACTTCGTATTTAAATAAATCCAAATCATCTTTTATAGCTTCTGTTCCACCAATTTTTGGAAGTGGAATACCAACTGATGCTGTACCACTTGTGCTTGCATCGTATGATGTGCCATTATATGCTGTGATTTTGTAATTTGATCTGGTTGGCTTTGTATATGTAACTTTTACATCCTGATGTACATTTGGATTTGACTTTGATGCAAATCTTAATGTAAATGACCAACTGATATTTGTAAACCAATATCCACCATCACCATCTGAGTAATATCCAAAGTTCTGATCCCACAGAAATCCTGATGCTGCATTGCCTAAAAACTGAACAAATCCTTTTCCGTCATTGTTGTCTACTGTAATGTTAACATCATCCTGAATCTGTTCATACTTGATACTCTTGTCTCCATTAAATGTCCATGCTCCCCAATGTGTAGCTGAACCACCTGTTGTATCTGCCTGAATATTTGTTTCTGTTGTAGAAATACTTGTAAGCTTATACTTTGAAAGTTTGTTAAGTTCCAATTTGTAATCAAGATTTATGTTATTTGTTTTTCCATGGAAACGGAAATATGTTGTTTCTGTAAGTTTCATCCAGCAAACCCAGCCACCCCATGACTGATATTCCCATGCCCAAGTGTCATTCCACTTGAAGTAACTTACATCTTCAATTTTCTTCCATTCACCATTTGTTCCGTTTTCCTGTTTAACATAAACCTGAATGTCTTTTTCCACATCTGCAATGGAAAGTTCACTACTGGCTTTTCCGTTAAATTTTGGCATTACAAATCCATAGCTGACTGTACCAACTCCTGAATGTGTAATTGTTGGTCCATCATTTGCTGAAAAATAATCCATTGATGTTACAACCGTTGCTGCCGCCGAAACATCTGTTACATCTTTAGCTATAAATAATCCCGTTGTTCCAATAGTTGTCAGTACTAAGGCAATAGCCAGAACTACTGACATAAATCTTTTTGCATAATTCTTTTTCATTTTTCCTCCTTTTTTTCCTGTCAATACTACTTAGTTAATCATACTAATACTACCGACTTTTAGTAATTACTCTTTTTTTAGACTAGTATTTATTTTTTAGAAGTAGTAATTTCATTTCGAAAAAAACGACTCCTGTAGCCTGATTTACATCCGGCTTTTGGAGCCGATGCAATTTTCACCATATTATTTTTCTAAACTAATCTTCTTTTTTATTTGTAATATATCTTACACCACAAAGTGTTAATACCATAATAACTATGGCTATTGGGAGTGATATCCATGGGTTCTGTACAAAACCTGCAATTATATAACTAATAAATGATACAGTTGCTGCCACCATTGCATAAGGTAACTGTGTAGAAACGTGGTTTACATGGTCACACTCCGCCCCTGCGGAAGCCATTATGGTTGTATCTGATATTGGCGAACAGTGATCTCCACAAACAGCTCCTGCCATACACGCTGAAATTGAAATAACCATTAATTCATAATTAGTATATCCACCGTCTGTTTGGAATACTGCTGTAACAATAGGAATTAAAATACCGAATGTTCCCCAAGATGTTCCTGTAGCAAATGCAAGGAAGCATGCAATCAGGAATATAATTGCCGGAAGGAAGTTCATAAAGTCTCCTGCCACAGCCTTTACTGATGCTTCTACGAATTCCTTTGCCCCTAATGAATCGGTCATTGCCTTTAATGTCCATGCCATAGTAAGAATCAAAATGGCAGGAACCATAGCTCTAAATCCGTCTACAAGACAATCCATACATTTCTTGAATGGCAAAACTCTCCTTATAACATATAGAAGAATTGTTATAATAAGTCCGAAGAAACTTCCTACTGCTAAACCTACTGAAGCATCACTGTTTGAAAATGCTGTTACAAAATCTGCTCCTCCAAAAAATCCACCTGTGTAAATCATACCTATTACACAGCATACAACAAGGCATATAATAGGAATTAACAAATCAATAACTTTCCCCTTCTTTGTTTCATCCGGAACCTCAGGCTCATTATTTGTTCTGTCCTCCATTGAGAACAAATCTCCCTTCAAAGCATTTTTTTCGTGCTTTGCCATTGGCCCGAATTCAGTTTTCATAAGCACCATAGACACCATCATAATGATAGTGAGGATAGCATAGAAGTTATACGGGATAGCCTTAACAAATAGTGAAATTCCGTCTTCACCATTTACGAAACCGCTAACTGCCGCTGCCCATGATGACACCGGAGCAATAATACAAACCGGAGCTGCTGTTGCATCAATAATATATGCAAGTTTTGAACGGGAAACATTAAACTTATCTGTTACCGGTCTCATAACGCTTCCAACTGTAAGACAATTGAAATAGTCGTCAATAAAAATTAAAACTCCAAGTAAGATTGTTGCCAGCTGGGCTCCTACTCTTGTTTTAATATGTTCACTTGCCCATTTTCCAAAAGCTGCTGAACCACCTGCATTATTCATTAGGGCTACAATCGTTCCCAAAATAACAAGGAAAATCAAAATACCTACATTGTAAGAATTAGACAGTACTGACTGAAATCCTCCCTTAAAGGCATGCATTATGGTTCTTTCAGGACTGAACTGACCATATATTACAGCACCTACAAGTATACCTATGAACAATGAACTGTATACTTCCTTTGTTATCAGAGCAAGTGCAATTGCTATTATTGGTGGTAATAACGCCCACGCTGACGCAAAAGCTGATGGCACATACTCTTTTTTATCTGCTCCAAGTACTACTGTAGCGCAGACAACAACCAGCATCATTGCAAGTGATGCTATGACTGAGAGCTTTAAAGCTCCCCATCTCTTTCGTGTTTCTTTCATAATTTTCTCCTTTTTTAATAAAGATCCCGTACAAACCTTAATTACAGGTCTTTATGTCGTTCTATAATGCTATAAGCACATATGAGTATATTGTAATCCAGAATACACGATTTAGCAAATTAATTATGTAAGTTTTATAATAAATATATATCTTTTTTGACTTTATGCACAATTTACCATAAAAGGACCTGTTTTTTACTTTCTCCAAACAGGTCCTTCTATTATTCCTCTGTATTTTCTTTCATAATCTTTGTATGCAAAATGAGTTATGTACTCATTTAATCCCATGCCTCTGTTTGCAAACATTTTAAGCATATCCACCTTAAACATACCTGCACTTTTAGCGGAATATTTATAAATCCATCCATTTTCAAACTGGATGTTTATATAATCCTCTCCCTCTTCAAATGCTATAACTGATGAATTCTTTCCCAGATTCTTATACTTTTTCATATGTTCTCTCTTGTTCCTTTCATTTTTTGTCACATTAGAGTTAACGAAAGAGAACCTTTTTGAGAACACCCTGAAATTTATTTTTTTATTTTATTAAGACAATTCTTTCAAAATTGAATGTCCAATAGTATTTTCCGGCATTTTTACACCAAAATTATTTACAATCGTAGCTCCAATAACTGCGAAAGTGTCTTCTTCCTGAATCTGACCACCACTTTTCATTTTCTTAGAGTAAGCAATAAATGGCACATATTCTCTTGTATGATCTGTTCCCTTATATGTCGGGTCATTTCCATGATCAGCCGTTATAATAAGAAGGTCGTCATCCTTTAATTTTTCCAAAAGCACTCCAAGATTTTTGTCAAACTTTTCTATTTCCCTTCCATAGCCTTCAGGATTTCTTCTATGTCCCCACAATGCATCAAAATCAACTAGATTTACAAAACACAGACCCTTAAAATCTTTTTCGCATATTTCAATAGTCTGCTCCATTCCATGAACTGAACTCTTTGATCGATATGCCTCTGTAATTCCTTCTCCGCAGAAAATATCATTGATTTTTCCTATGCTTATGACATCAAGCCCGGCATTTTTCAATGCGTTTAATGCTGTATCATTAGTTGGCTTCAACGCATAATCATGTCTGTTACTTGTTCTCTTAAACTCGCCCTTCTTTTTTCCAACATATGGTCTTGCAATGACACGTCCTACTTTCCATTCATCCTTTAAAGTTATTTCCCTCGCGATTTTGCAACACCGGTATAAATTCTGAAGGTCAAAAGTTTCTTCATTCCCACAAATCTGCATTACGGAATCTGCAGATGTATAGACTATCATTGCACCTGTAGCTATCTCTTCTTCTCCCAGTTCCTCGATAATTTCCGTACCACTGGCACTTTTGTTTCCAATAACTTTTTTCCCACATCTTTTCTCCAGTTCTGCTATAAGTTCCTTAGGAAAGCCATGCTCCGTAAATGTCTTAAAAGGCTTTTCGGTTTTTATGCCCATCATTTCCCAATGACCGGTCATTGTATCTTTTCCATTGCTTGCCTCTTTAAGTCTGGTATATCTGCCCAGTGACTTTTCTACCCACTTCATTTTCTGTACAGGGTGAAGATTTAACATTCCAAGCTTAGTCAGATTTGGGATGTCAAGAGTTCCCGTTCTGTCCAGAATGTGGCCAAAAGTATCTACCCCTACATCACCGAATTTTTCCGAATCAGGCATTGCTCCTACTCCTAAAGAATCCAGTACTATAACAAACACTCTGTTATATACACTCATTGTTCTCACCTTCCCTTCACTATATTAAACAATCTGTTTTTTACATCATCATCTGCAAATGCCACATCTATTGCATTTCCTGTCATTAGTAATATCTCTTCATCACTTATTCTGAAATTCTTCTGTATAAATTCAAATTCCTTTGTAAGACTTGTATTGCTCACAGTCCTATTATCAGTATTTATAGTTACAGGAAGACCCGCATTAAGAAATTCCCTTATAGGGTAATCAATTATGCTTTTTACAGCCTTTGTCTGCATGTTGCTGATAGGACACATTTCTATACCTATATGTTTTTTTCTTATAATTTCCTGTAATCCAATGTTACCTCTCATGGCTATTCCATGACCTATGCGGCTTGCTCCTGCCTCCACGGCATCCATAATGTTTTTGGCATTTCCGCACTCTCCCGCATGTATTGTAAATGGTACTCCAAGTTTTTTGACCTGCCTGAATAATTCCATAAATTCACTCATTGGATACTGTGCTTCCGCCCCGGCTAAATCTGCGCCACAAACTCCGTTTCCAAGGAATTCTCCGGCTGCCTTTATCATGTTATAATTTTGATCCATAGTGTGATGACGCATGGCACATACAATTACACCGTACTCTACACCAAAATCCTTCTTTCCTTTTTCCATCCCCATTAATAAGGATTCAATTACTTTTTTTGTATTCATATTTTTCGTAACTGAAAGAAGTGGTGCAAATCTTATTTCACCATAACATACATTCTCTTTTTTCATGTTTTTCAGCACATCGTAGCCTGCCGCCTTAAGTCCCTCTTCATCCTGAATACATTTAACAGGTAAATCAAACTTTTTAAGATATTCATTAAGACTTCCACAATTTTCTGACACACTTAAATCTCCGTCATCTACCTGTCTCTTTAATCTGCTTTCAATAAATTCCTTACTTAAGGAGCCATCTAAATGACAATGAAGTTCTATTTTAGGAATTTTAATTAACTCTTTCTCCTTCATACTCATCCCTCCTAATAAGCTCTTTTATTGTATCCACTGCAAGTCTGATTGCCATGTCCGTATCATGTACAACGGGATTTTCCAAGCCCTTCTTTTCACGTTCCTGATTTGCCATAACTAAAAAGCATGAACCAACTCTTACTCTTAAATAATTTCCAACAATGAAAAGTGCTGCTGACTCCATTTCAGATGCAAGGCACCCCATTTTCTTCCATGCTTCCCATTTATTCATTAATTCGTATCCTACCGGCTTTGTCTCCGGTTCATGCTGTCCATAAAATGAATCCTTACACTGCACAACGCCTACATGATATGGATATTTTTTCTGTTGTGCCACAGAAACCATAGACTGTACTATATCGAAATCAGGTACTGCCGGATACTCAATCGGTGCATATTCCCTGCTGGTACCTTCCATTCTTACTGCTCCCGTAGCAATTACTATGTCACCACTTTTTACATTTTCCTGTATGCCGCCGCAAGTGCCAATTCTTATAAATGTATCTGCTCCACAGTTATGGAGTTCTTCCATTGCTATTGCTGCCGAAGGTCCACCTATTCCCGTAGAAGTTACACTTACCTTAACTCCATCAAGGTTTCCTGTATAAGTTATAAATTCCCTGTTGTCTGCTATAAGTTCTGCATTATCAAGGTATCTGGCAATTTTTTCACATCTTTTCGGGTCTCCCGGCATAATTACATATCTTCCCACTTCACCCTTTGCCACCTGAATGTGATATTGTCTATTTAAATCTTCTGAATAATTTTTCATAAAAAGCACCTCCTATAAATTGTCCGGTCCAAATCCCATAGGTAAAAGCTGTTTTAAACTGTATTCCTTATAGTCATTCTCATTTTTTGCAATAATAATCTTAAATTCATCGGGATTACAGAATTCCATCATTACCTGTCTGCAAACACCGCAAGGTGTCGTGTAATCTGTCACCACTCCATTCTGACCTCCAACAATAATTATTGCTTCAAATTCTCTCTCCCCTTCACTTACTGCCTTAAAAAAAGCTGTTCTCTCCGCACAGTTTGTAGGGGTATAAGCTGCATTTTCTATATTGCATCCCTTATATATTTTTCCCTCTTTAGTTACAAGCACAGCTCCAACTTTAAAATTTGAGTAGGGTGCGTAAGCATATTTCAGTTGTTCCATTGCAATAGCTATAAGTTCTCTTTTCCTGTTTTCATTAAGCATGTTTTCCGCCTCCTTTTCTGCCTTATCTGCCTAATATAATTACCGTCCATCTTTTACTATTAATATACCACGCTGACATACCCTACAACAATAAAAATATTTAACTGTTTGTGTACTTTTTCCCCGAAATTCAAACAATGGCTAAACAAAAAAAGAAGACCGCACACACAGTCTTCCTTTCAAATCTCTATGGATATATTTTATATATTATTTTCTGCTTGTAGCCTTAAGTCTTGTCATGGCTCTGGCAAGAGAAGCACGGGAATGATAATACTCCCTGATGCTCTGTTTCTGACGCAGCTGTTCTTCAGCTCTCTCCAATGCCTCCTTAGCACGGACTTCATCAATTTCCTCCGGACGTTCTGCTGTTTCAACTAAAACCGTCACACGGTTGTTTATGCTTTCAACAAAACCTGTTCCAACAACAACTGTTTCATGTTTATCGGCACCTTCCGGTTTAAATTTTAATTCACCATTCTCTACTGCGCTAACCATATTTTCATGATGTGCCAGGATTTCTTCCTGTCCGTCATGCTCCGGTACTATTACAGATACGCATTTCCCGGAGAAAAATACTTTATTTGCAGCAATAATTTTTAAATAAAATGTAGTATCTGCCATAACCTACTCCATTCTGCCAGCTTTTCTCTTAACATCCTCTATCGTACCAACGTTAAAGAATGCATTTTCAGGATATTCATCCATATCACCATCAATAATTGCCTTAAATCCTTTAATGGTTTCCTTCAAAGGAACATATTCACCTTTAACACCTGTAAAGTTTTCAGCAACATGGAATGGCTGTGATAAGAATTTCTGAATTTTTCTTGCTCTGTACACAAGTGTCTTATCCTCATCTGAAAGTTCTTCCATACCAAGAATTGCAATAATATCCTGTAATTCCTTGTATTTCTGAAGAATTTCCTGAACCTTACGCGCTACTTCATAATGTTCTTTTCCTACAATGTCTTCCTCCAGAATTCGTGATGTTGATTCAAGAGGATCTACTGCAGGATAAATACCCTGTTCAACAATCTTTCTTGATAATACTGTTGTTGCATCAAGATGTGCAAATGTTGTTGCAGGTGCCGGGTCGGTCAAGTCATCTGCAGGTACATATACAGCCTGTACAGATGTAATTGAACCGTTCTTTGTAGATGCGATTCTTTCCTGTAATTCACCCATTTCCGTAGCAAGTGTCGGCTGATATCCAACGGCTGAAGGCATACGTCCAAGTAAGGCTGAAACCTCTGAGCCTGCCTGTGTAAATCTGAAAATATTATCAATAAATAGCAAAACGTTCTGATGCTGTTCATCTCTGAAATATTCAGCCATTGTAAGACCTGTTTCAGCCACACGCATACGTGCTCCAGGCGGCTCATTCATCTGTCCAAACACTAGTGCTGTTTTCTCCAAAACTCCGGACTCTTTCATTTCTGTCCATAAGTCATTTCCTTCTCTTGAACGTTCTCCAACACCGGTAAATATTGAGTATCCACCATGTTCTGTAGCAATGTTACTAATTAATTCCTGAATAAGAACTGTTTTGCCAACACCGGCTCCACCGAACAAACCAATCTTTCCACCCTTAGCATAAGGAGCTAATAAGTCAATAACCTTAATTCCTGTCTCTAAGATTTCCTGTGCCGGATTCTGTTCTTCAAAGCTTGGTGCTTCTCTATGTATTTCCCATTTCTCTGAGTCAACCTGCTCACCGCCATCGATTGCCTCGCCTAAAACATTGAATAAACGTCCCAGAGTTTTTTCACCTACAGGAGTTTTGATTCCACTGCCTGTTGCTACTACTTCCATATCTCTTGAAAGACCTTCACTTGATGCTAACATTACGCATCTTACAACGTCATTTCCGATATGCTGTGCTACTTCCATAACACATTTCTTATCTCCATTTTGAACTTCCAGAGCATCTTTTATAGCCGGAAGTTTTCCATTTTCGAAAACTACATCAACAACAGGACCCAAAACCTGTACTATTTTTCCTGTTTCCATATGATTTGTTCCTCCATCTTATAAATCTGTTTTATTAATGTCAGAGTATTTATATAAATAATTATGTAATTACTTTTTGTTCTTTTGGGCTTTTGCTCCTGCAATAACCTCGGTAATTTCCTGAGTAATTGCAGCCTGCCTTGCACGGTTGTAAAGGATATCCAACTCATGCAGCATGTCTTTTGCACTTTTTGTAGCAGATTCCATTGCCATCATTCTGGCATTCTGTTCACAGGAATAACTTTCTACTAAAGCACCGTAAACAAAACCTTCAATATAACCCGGGATAATCTGGTTCATAACCTTCTCAGGAGATGGTCTGAATGATAACTGCTCCATAGGGATATCTGCAGGTATCTGTACCTGAAAGTCCGCTTTCTTAAGTGGCAACAACTGCATCATTTCTGCCTCTTCCTTAATTGGCGAAACCATTTTTGTGTAGACAATATATATTTCATCAAGTTCTCCCTTGATATATGCCTGTAACAATTCTTCTGTAATATTACGTGCCCTGTTTAATGTAGGATTCTGAATTGTGTAATGGAACTGCTTGTCAATGTGACAACCACGTTTTTCAAAATAATGTCTGCCTACCTCGCCTAAAACAAAAAGCTTATGTTTTTTCTGTTTTCTAAGATGTTCCTCGGCAATTTTTAAAATATTGTGGTTGTAAGAACCTGCCAGTCCTTTATCCGCTGTGATTACAATATATCCTGCTCTTTTTTCCTCAGGTTTCTTGTCACTTGTTTTAAAGAAAATGCTTTCCATATCCGGAACGTGTCTCAAAATTCTACTCATCTGAGACTGTAATGCATAGAAATACGGTTCCGTGTCTTCAAGCATCTTCTTTGATTTTTTTAGTTTTGATGAAGATATCATATACATGGCATTTGTAATTTTTAATGTATCATTGATACTGGCCATTCTTTCCTGAATTTCTTTTGCGTTTGCCATTTTTACCCTCACTTACTTCATAATCAGATTTCTTTATTTATTTGCCATATATTCTTTTGCAACTTCTAATATTTTTGCTGACAATTCATCTGACAAATCTTTCTTTTCTTCTATTTCTTTAGAAATCTCCGGATGCTGTAAATCAATATATTTTAATAAATCTAAGCAGCATGCCTTTACTTCATTTGTAGGTATTTCATCGAATATGCCATTGTTTGCCATATGTAAAATAAGTACTTTTTCATGTAAAGAATATGGTTGACATAACTTTTGTTTCAAAAGTTCCATTAATGCTTTACCATGCTGAAGCTGTCTCTTTGTGTTTTCATCCAAATCTGAAGAAAACTGTGTAAATACTTCCATTTCCCTGTACTGTGCCAGATCAATTCTTACACTTCCTGCTGCCTTCTTCATTGCTTTAGTCTGTGCTGCGCCACCTACACGGGATACTGAAAGACCTACGTTAACTGCCGGTCTCATACCTGAGAAGAATAAGTTACTCTCAAGGAATATCTGTCCGTCTGTTATTGAAATAACGTTTGTAGGAATGTAAGCTGATACGTCACCTGCCTGAGTTTCAATAATCGGCAATGCCGTAATTGAGCCTCCGCCAAGTTCATCACTAAGTCTGCTTGAACGCTCTAACAATCTTGAATGAAGATAGAATACATCTCCCGGATAAGCCTCACGTCCCGGGGATCTCTCAAGCAATAATGATATAGCTCTGTATGCAACCGCATGCTTTGACAAATCATCATATACTATCAGGACATCTTTTCCCTGGTGCATAAAGAATTCTGCCATTGCCGTTCCTGCATATGGTGCAATGTATTGAAGTGATGCTGCATCACTTGCTGTTGATGACATTACTATTGAGTAATCCATTGCCCCATGTTCTCCCAATGTAGAAACAATTTTTGCAACGGTAGAAGCTTTCTGACCAATTGCTACATATATACATACTGTATCTTTTCCCTTTTGGTTAATAATTGTGTCTGTTGCTATAGATGTCTTTCCTGTCTGTCTGTCACCAATAATAAGTTCTCTCTGTCCCCTGCCTATTGGAAACATTGAGTCAATTGACAGGATACCTGTCTCTAAAGGAGTATCTACTGACTTACGTTCAACTATTCCCGGTGCCTCATTTTCAACGGGCATATAGTCTTCCTCTTCAATACTTCCTTTTCCGTCTATAGGTTCTCCAAGGGCATTTACTACTCTTCCAATAAATCCCTTTCCTACAGGAACACCGGCTTTCTTCTTTGTTCTCACAACCTTAGTTCCTTCTTTGATTCCTGT
The DNA here is from genome assembly GCA_900548465.1 of uncultured Eubacterium sp. Classification (GTDB taxonomy): domain Bacteria; phylum Bacillota; class Clostridia; order Lachnospirales; family Lachnospiraceae; genus Eubacterium_G. Next base: position 39,385 of record URKY01000006.1, on the reverse strand, counting down.
ATCACGTCCAAACAAAATACATCCGATTTCGTTCTGGCGGATATCCTGAACCATACCTTTTATTCCATTATCAAAAACTACAATCTCGCCATACATTGCATGTTCAATGCCATATACAGTTGCGATTCCGTCACCTACCCAGATTACGGTTCCGGTTTCTTTTTCACTGTCCTTATTGAAATCAAAGCCTTCGATTTCACTTTGTATTATTGAGATTATGTCTGTTGCACTAATCGCACTCACTTGTTTCACCTCCCGGTTATTCTATCTTCAAGCTGTTTTAAACGTCCTTTGTAACTCTTATCGTACTCAACATTTCCTACTTTAAGTACATAACCGCCTAACAAAGTATCATCTGTTTTCTTTTTCCAGTCTATGGTACTTCCCGAATATTTTTCGGCAAGGATCTTTTTTGCCTCATCCTCTTCCTCTTTAGTTGAGGACGTTGTGCATATGTATTCTGCTCTTACAATATTTTCCATACCATCCCTGTAGCGGTAATATTCCTTGAAAATTTCTTTCATTTCTCCACTTTCATTATGTTTGCACATAATCTGAAAAAATCTGATTAATTTTTCCGGAACATCTTCCTTCGAAAAAACCTTTTCCAAAATATCGGCTTTTTTCTCATAGGGGATTATTGGATTTTCCATAGCATTTTGCAAAGCGGGAGTCAGAAAATATATTTTTTCTGCCTTCTCCACTTCACTTCTGTCAAAAGATAACCTGTATAATACTTTTGCACTATTCATTACTTCCCTTGCCACTTTGATCACCTGTTTTTATGATTTTTTCTGCTGCTGCTATTGCAAGTCTTGCTATATCAGCCTGAGCTGCCTTTCTTGCAGTTTCCTCATCTCTTGCAATGTCAGCCTTTGCCTTATCCATAATATTCTGTGCTTCTTTTCTCGTTGATTCCAATGTCTGATTTTTCTCTTTTTCAGCACGCTGTCTTGCTTCAAGAACAATCTTATCAGCTTCATCCTTAGCCATAATCAACTTATCTTCATATTCTTTCTTTTTATTGTCTGCATCTTCATTGGCTTTCTTAGCCTCTTCAAACTGTCCGTTAATCTTATCTTCTCTCTCTTTGATTACGTTTAGTACAGGCTTAAATAGAAATTTTTTAAATATAAAATAAAGCACTAACAAATTGATTATTGTAAATACAATATTCCATACATCCAGTTTAAGCATAAGCCTTCCTGCCTTTCTTTACTATACTTATTATTTTAAAAGAAGGATGATTAACAATGCGATAACGAAACCGTAAATAGCTGTTGCTTCTGCAAGGGCACATCCTAAAAGAAGTGACTTACTGATTTTTCCTTCTGCTTCCGGCTGTCTTGCAATTGCGTCACATGCTGATGCTGTTGCTTTACCGATACCTACACCTGCTCCAATACCTGTTAATACTGCTATACCTGCTCCTATTGCTACTAATAATGATGTTGACATAATATTTTCTCCTTTTTTTCTTTTTTTCAATCTATTTTTAATCAGTTGCTTCCTTAATAAATAACGCCGTCAGAAATACGAAAACGTATGCCTGTATCAAGCCGTCAAAAATATCAAAATAACAACTGAATACCGCTGGAATTATAGGTGGAACAATTATTTTAATAAGTTCCATAATTACAAATGATCCAAGAACGTTACCGAAAAGTCGCATACATAATGATAACGGCTTAATAAATACTTCCAATATATTAATTGGTAATACAATCGGCATGGGTTCTGCAAAACTTTTTATCCAGCCTTTCGTTCCTTTCTTTCTTACCCCTGATACTTCAATAAGGATAATACTCATAAATGCTAACGCCACCGTTACATTCATGTCCTTTGTCGGTGGTTTAAACCCTAACAGCCCAATTAAATTTGCTATTCCTATGTATATGGCAACTGACATTAAATATGGAATGTATGCCCTGCCGTTTTCCCCTATGGTTCCTTCAAAGAAATTATAGAGTCCCTGAACCGCCGTTTCCAGCACAAGCTGTTTCTTACCGGGATTTTCCACTTTTAGATTTCTTACTAAAAGCACGCATATCAGAAAAATTACTGCTATGATAATCCAGGTTACTACAACGGATTCATAAATAGGAATTCCTCCAAATATTGGGATTTTAAAAACTGTCTTACAGTTTAATTCTTCAAGCAATTCATTAACTATACCATTCAACAGTTTCACCCCTTTCAAATATAATTGTTTTTTAACGTTTGTAATTATACGACCATATCCTGGAATATGTAAAATACATATTTGATATACTCATTATATCATTGTGATATGTCTGTTTTTCTGTTATAATAAATTACTGTAAAAACAATCAAAAATAGAATTTTAATGGTTATTTTTACCATAATTTTTACAAATTCACTTTTTTATTTTCTAAAAATAACAAAAAAGTTGTGATTTTTTATGTAAATATTCAATATTAACTATATATTTTAGTCATTTTTTTATAAATGTTTGCTTTTTGGAGGTTATTATGATTACGTATGACTATTACAGAATATTCTATTATGTGGCAAAATACAAGAGTTTCACTAAGGCTGCTGAAATATTACATAACAACCAGCCTAACATTACACGAACCATGAACAATTTAGAGCAGGAGCTGGAATGTAAGCTTTTTCTCCGTTCCAACCGTGGTATTACCCTTACTCCTGAAGGAGAAAAGCTTTACCGCCACGTGGCAATTGCCCATAAACAACTTACCATTGCGGAAGAGGAAATACGACAGGACCGAAATTTGGAAAACGGTACAATATCCGTTAGTGCCAGTGAGACTGCCCTTCGCCTGCTACTGTTAAATAAACTGGAAACTTTCAGAGAGAAATACCCTAAAGTAAGAATTCGTATTTTAAACCATTCTACCCCTGAGGCAATCCGTTCTTTAGAAGCTAACCTTATTGACTTTGCCGTTGTTACAACACCATTAAAACTTAAGAACACAATGTTAAAAATTCCTCTGACTTCCTTTAAAGAGATTCTTATATGCGGTCCAAAATATAAATACCTTACCTCAAGAGAGCATAGCCTTAATGATTTAGCTGATATTCCTCTTATAACACTTTCTGAAGGCACGGGAACCTACAAATTTTACAATCGCTATTATATAAGGAATAATATTCCATTTAACCCGGATATGGAAGTTGCCACAACCGACCAGGTTCTTCCTATGATAATGCACAATATGGGCATTGGCTTTTTCCCGGAAGAACTTGCCGAAGAAGCACTTGCTTTAGAAAAGATTTTCCGGATTGAGCTCACACAAAATGTTCCCGAACGTGAAATATGTCTCGTTGTTAACAAAAATAGTGCCATGAGTTCCTCTGTCAGAAAAATAACAGAATTTTTAAAAGAACCTGCCGGTTTATAATTTTTAGTATCATATAAATAGGTAGAAACCAAAAATAATAATGTCGATTTACTATATAGGCTGTATATAATTAATCAATATTTTATTTTTTTCGGTTTAAGGCTATTTTTCAATTTTCTATTGACAAACCTTTAGAATGAAACTACCATACCTATTATAAAGAAAAAGGAGGCATTTCTTATGAAATTATGGAAAAAGGCATTAAGCCTGACACTTGTTTCCGCATTAGCATTTACTATGACTGCATGTGGAACTTCAAAAAAAGAAACATCAAGTTCAACAGACACATTTAAAATTGGTGGTATTGGACCTACAACCGGTGATGCTGCAATTTATGGAACAGCCGTAAAGAACGGAATTCAGCTTGCTGTCGACGAAATCAATGCAAATGGTGGAATTGGTGGAAAGAAAATTGAGTATAAATTCGAAGATGATCAGAGTGATGCTGAAAAATCTGTAAACGCTTATAACAGTTTAAAGGACTGGGGCATGCAGATGCTCGTTGGTACAGTTACATCTAATCCTTGTACTGCAGTAGTAGAAAATACGCACAATGACAACTTATTCCAGCTTACACCTTCTGCAACTGCTGTTGAATCTATTCAGTATGATAACGCATTCCGTATGTGTTTCTCAGACCCTAACCAGGGATTAGCTTCTGCTGACTATATAGCTGACAAGAAAATTGCCACTAAAGTTGCAGTAATATATAACAGTTCTGATCCTTATTCATCAGGAATTTATCAAAAGTTTGCTGAAGAAGCAAAAGCAAAAAAATTAGACATTGTTGCAGCTGAAGCATTTACAGCTGACAGTAAAACTGACTTCTCAGTACAGATTCAGAAAGCACAGAGTGCCGGTGCTGAATTAGTATTCCTTCCTATCTATTATCAGGAAGCTTCATTAATTCTTGCTCAGGCTAAGAAAGCCGGATTTACTCCAAAGTATTTTGGTTGTGATGGAATGGACGGAATCCTTGCTCTTAAAGGATTCGATAAGAGCCTTGCTGAAAACTTAATGTTCTTAACACCATTTACGGCTGATGCTAAAGATGATGCTACACAGAAGTTTGTAAAATCTTACAAAGAAAAATTCAACGATACACCTATTCAGTTCGCAGCTGATGCTTATGACTGTGTATACACAATCAAGGAAGCTGCTGAAAAGGCTAAGATTACACCTGACCAGAGCATATCAGATATCTGTGATGCTTTAAAGAAATCAATGACAGAAATCAAGATTGATGCCCTTACAGGAAAACAGATTACATGGTCTGCTGATGGCGAGCCATCAAAAGAGCCTACAGTCGTTGTAGTTAAGAACGGTTCTTACGCCGTACAGTAATAATAAACTATTATATTTATTGTAATGCAATATAGTCTGTATGAGTATTACTATACCCGTACAGACTGTATTTGCATTTAGAAAACCTTTTAGATAAATGAAAAGGAGGGAAACATGAGCTTTATATCTTATCTTATTAACGGATTAAGCTTAGGAAGTGTTTACGCAATTATTGCTCTTGGATATACAATGGTATACGGAATTGCAAAAATGCTAAATTTTGCCCATGGAGATGTAATCATGATTGGCGCCTACATTGCATTTCTTTCAATAACGAATGCAGGATTGTCACCTCTTATTGCTATCCTAATATCTATGGTTGCCTGTACTGTTTTCGGACTTATTATTGAAAAAGTTGCTTACAGGCCCCTTAGAAATGCATCATCTTCTTTAGCAGTTTTAATCACCGCCATTGGTGTAAGTTATCTGCTTCAGAATGTTGCTCTTTTGCTCTTTGGAGCTAACGCAAAAACTTTTCCAACAATTATTTCATGGAAAGGTCTTACTCTTGCCGATGGCAAATTAACTATTTCAGGCGAAACTATAGTTACAATTCTTGTTTGTATTATTATTATGGTTTTCCTTATGTTATTTGTTCAGAAAACTAAACCTGGACAGGCAATGCGCGCCGTGTCAGAAGACCGTGGTGCTGCATTACTTATGGGTATTAATGTTAACGGAACTATTGCTCTAACTTTTGCAATTGGTTCAGGACTTGCTGCAATTGCAGGTGTCCTTCTATGTTCAGCCTATCCAAGTCTCACCCCTTACACTGGTGCAATGCCTGGTATAAAAGCCTTTGTTGCTGCGGTATTCGGTGGTATCGGATCAATCCCGGGAGCTTTAATCGGTGGTCTGCTTCTTGGTATTATCGAAATATTCGGTAAGGCATATATATCATCACAGATGGCTGACGCCATTGTATTTGCCGTATTAATTGTTGTCCTTTTGGTAAAGCCTACAGGACTTTTAGGCAAGAAAATACAAGAGAAAGTGTAGGTGGATTTTATGTTAAAAAAGTTTTTTAAAGAAAGAAGAAATGATTTAATCACCTACTTTATCGTAATCGCAACATTTGTTGTGGTACAGATATTAATTGATGCGGGATTTATTTCTTCTCTTTTTCAGGGGTTAATGGTTCCTATCTGTACTTACATTATATTGGCAATTTCCTTAAACTTAGTAGTTGGTATTTTAGGGGAATTAAGCCTTGGTCATGCAGGGTTTATGTGCGTAGGTGCATTTTCCAGTGCATTTTTTTCTAAAGTAATGCAGGACGTAATCACAAATGCATCTCTCAGATTTTTCCTTGCGATGCTGGTAGGTATAATTATTGCAGCTGTATTTGGTTTAGTAATCGGTATTCCGGTTCTCAGACTTAATGGCGATTACCTTGCAATCGTAACTCTTGCATTTGGTGAAATTATAAAGAATCTTGTAAATATTTTATTTATTGGCAAGGATTCAAAGGGATTTCACTTTTCAACAAAAGATGCATTATCCCTTAATATGAAACCTGACGGTAAAGTAATTGTCAACGGTCCTCAGGGTATTACAGGTGCTCCAAAAGATGCTACATTTTTTATTGGCTTCATACTTGTACTTATAACATTATTTATTGTTTTGAATATTATTCATTCAAGGGACGGTCGTGCAATTATGGCAATCCGTGATAACAGAATTGCAGCCGAATCAATTGGTATTAACATAACAAAATATAAATTAATGACATTTACAATATCAGCAGCCATGGCTGGTGCTGCCGGAGTTCTCTACGGACACAACCTTTCAAACCTGACTGCTAATACAAATAACTTTGGTTATAATATGTCAATTAACATTCTGGTATTCGTAGTATTAGGTGGTATCGGAAACATACGTGGCTCTATCATCGCCGCTGTTGTTCTGACCGTACTTCCTGAGTTACTTCGTGGATTGTCAGATTACCGTATGTTAATTTACGCAATTGTACTTATTGTAATGATGCTCTTTAACTGGGCTCCTAAGGCAATTGAATTCCGTGAAAAATATCTTTCATTTGGAAAGAAGAAAAAGGAGGCTGCAAAATAATGGATAATTTATTAGAAGTAAAAAATCTTGGTATTTCCTTCGGTGGTCTCCGTGCAGTTAATGAATTTGATATAACTATCAAAAAAGAACAGTTATATGGTTTAATTGGACCAAACGGTGCCGGAAAAACTACTATTTTCAATCTCCTTACAGGAGTATACAAACCAAGTAACGGAAAAATTCTCCTTGATGGCGAGGACATCACGGGAAAAAGCATAACTGACATCAGTAAAGCCGGTATTGCAAGAACATTCCAGAACATCAGACTGTTCTCCCAGTTAACTGTTCTTGATAATGTTAAAGCCGGACTTCACAATAAACATCATTACTCCACATTAGACAGCATTCTTCGTCTTCCACGTTTCCACAAAGTGGAAAAAGAAATGAACGAAAAGGCTATGGAACTTTTAGATGTATTTGGATTGAAAGATGATGCAAATGTATTAGCACAGAACCTTCCTTACGGACAGCAGAGAAAGTTAGAAATAGCAAGAGCTCTTGCTACTGAACCTAAACTTCTTCTTTTAGATGAACCGGCTGCCGGAATGAACCCTAATGAAACAGAAGAATTAATGGAAATGATTAAATTTGTAAGAGACCATTTTCACATGACAATTCTTCTCATTGAACATGATATGAAACTTGTCAGTGGTATTTGTGAACAGCTTACTGTTCTTAACTTTGGTGAAGTTTTAGCTTCCGGCGACACTTCAACAGTACTTAATGATCCACAGGTTATCAAGGCATATCTTGGAGAATAGGAGGAATTTGTTATGGCAATGCTTGAAGTAAAAGATTTAGAAGTATATTACGGAATGATCCAGGCTATTAAGGGGATTTCCTTTGAAGTAAACAAGGGTGAGGTTATTGCCCTTATTGGTGCAAACGGTGCCGGTAAAACTACAACACTTCATACTATTACAGGACTTTTAGCTCCTAAACATGGAGAAGTTATTTTTAACGGCAAAGACATTACAAAAATTCCTGCCCATAAAATTGTATCTATGGGTATGGCGCATGTTCCTGAAGGAAGACGTGTTTTCGCAGAACTTAGCGTTTATGAAAACCTGAAGCTTGGAGCCTATACACGTAAAGATAAATCAGGAATTGAAGAAGACTTAAAAAATGTTTATGAGAGATTTCCACGTCTGGCAGAAAGAAAAAATCAGCCTGCCGGTACATTAAGTGGTGGTGAACAGCAGATGTTAGCCATGGGACGTGCCTTAATGTCGCATCCGTCTATTATTTTAATGGACGAACCTTCTATGGGACTTTCACCTATACTTGTAAATGAAATTTTTGATATTATTCAGTCTATCAGCAAAAGTGGAACTACTGTTCTTCTTGTTGAGCAGAATGCAAAAAAAGCCCTTTCAATCTCAGACCGTGCTTATGTTTTGGAAACAGGCAAAATTGTCTTGGAAGGCAATGCAAAAGATTTATTAGAGAATGATTCAATCAAGAAGGCTTATCTTGGTGAATAAATATATAAAGGAGGGGATTTCTATGGAACACGTTGTTATCACAATTTCCCGTCAATATGGCAGTGGTGGAAAAACTATTGCTGCTATGCTTGCAAAAAAGCTTGGAATTAATGTTTACAGTCGTGACATTCTTCGTATGGCTTCTGAAGACAGCGGTATAAATGAGAAACTATTTGGCATGTCTGATGAAAAAATACGTCACGCCGGTTGGTTTCATACTTTAAGTCATCCTTATGACGGTGGTCTTATTCCACCGGAAGACAAGGAATTTGTGTCTGATGACAATTTATTCAATTATCAGGCCAAAATTATCCGTGAACTTGCAGAAAAAGAGTCATGTATTATTGTAGGTCGCTGTGCCGATTATATTCTGCGTGATATGCCAAACGTTTTAAGTGTATTTATCCACGCAGACAAAGAATTTTGTCTGGAACGTTCAATGGAAAGGAACAGTATGACAGAAAAGGAAATGCAGAAGTATATTGACCGTACTAACAAATATCGTTCTGATTTCTATTACTATCATACAGGCCGCAAATGGGCTGATGCGAGAAACTACGACTTATGTTTAAACAGCGGAAAACTGGGATTCGAAAAGTGCGTGGAAGAAATAGAAGCATACGCTAAAATTCGTTTGTCATAGTTGTGTCTGGAAACGGAAGTGAATGAGATTTAATTGACATTCGCTAAGAGTTACTATATTTATTAATACAAAAAACTATAAATTTATATGGTACCGATGCAATTCATGCAGAATTCCTTATGAATTCTGCACTCAGTGCATCTGAAAAAGTGATTTGGTAATCACTTTTTCCCCATGTGAATTTATAGTTTTTTTGCATTATAAATATTCGTAACTCTTAGATAATGTCACTTTATATCATTCACTTCCGTTTCCGGTCAAAAAATAGATAATGAATTTCTCCAGAATATATACGCTTGTTAACACTTCCTTTATAACCATAATTGTGTAAATATTAAATATTATTGGTTGTGAGTTAGTGGTTTTGCCAGTTGATGTGTTCGCCGGTTATTAATGGATATCTTGTAAGCATTGTACCTTCAAGATTTTCCCTATGCATATCTACTGCTGTTATCTGATGGTTATCGTAAGTTGTATAGTAATATATGCCTTTAGTAGCATTACAGCATGACGTGTATAGAGTTATTTCGTATTTGCCTTCGTCTACTTCACAGCATCCACGTTGCTGATCAACAGAGTTAAGAATGTGGAAAAACTGACTTACACTTTCCTCTTCCCCATCACCGGATTTGGAATTCATTTTAGTAAAGGCAACTTTTGCAAAACGTGATGCCGATGACAAATCTCCCGGCAGTCCTAATGCTCCCATGCCTCTGCTATAAGTTTTCAGATTTAAGTCTTTGGCAAAAGTATTTTCCGGCTGTTTCGGTGACAAATTCATATAATTATTTAACTGGAACATCTGTTGTGGAAATGGTGGATTGTTAGTTAATACTCCCACAGGATTGTCATATACATGTAACCCGTCAGCCATTGATTCTACAGTAATAGATTTTGTTTTGTCTGCTATAATCCAATGAAGTTGCGCAACAGGAAGCTGTTCACTATATGGTGTATTTACAAGACTGATTCTGTTAAGCATCTTTTTTGCCTCATCCACACTTTCGCACTGCCCCAAAATCCATGGTATAAATTCAAACTGACACACTTTATCAGTATCATTATCTGCACTTTCAACATCCATATAAGTTGCATTTCCCACAAAATTCAGTCCTGCCATTCCAAGACCTTTTTCATTTATTCCATCATAATACAATGGATAATCATTTACCACATGTGCCATTCCCATAATAGCATATTTTTGCTGTACTTTATCCGTATGTCGAAATTTAAAATTATAATTTCTCGGAGTTATAGTCACCTCATCACCATAAGAAAATTCATAATCTAATGTTCTTCCGAAATAGAAATCCTTTGTTTTATACGTTGCTGCTGTACACATATTAATTAACCCCCTTCACTTTGCCATCGTTTTTATCTTCAAGAACCTTTATTGCATGATACAGAAATTCATTTAAAGGAGTTTGCACACCTGTTTCCTTTCCAAGTCTGATGACTGTTCCTGCCAGCATATCTTTTTCTGTCTTTCTTCCCGCCAGTATGTCCTGAAGAGTAGATGGTTTATTCTTTTCCGGCACAACCTTCAAAAATTCCAAATGATCCTTAGCATAATCCGGGTCAATCATGATGCCTTTTTTTCTGGCTATCTGAATAACCTCATCAGCCACCATAAGTCTTAATTGATTGGCATCATTACATGACCCCCATGCTCCAAATGGTATATCAAGAATTGCCGCAACCTGATTTTCACTAACGTTGCATACATATTTTTCCCAAATAGCTCTGTTCATATCCGGACGAATCTGATATTTTATGCCTGCCTCTTCAAAAATTCCCTGTACTGTTTTGACTTTATCTGAAAGTTTCTCTAAATCATTTGTTCTCTCACCAAATTCCAAAAATGAATTATCAGGATCAAAGCTGACTTTATTTCCATCCTTTACGCTGCTTACTCTCATTAATGAGTAAAGAACTTTATCCCATCCGTATTTTTCTGCCACTACACCTTCACTTTCCACACCATTTAGCGGAGCCATAATTATTGTGTCCGGTCCGACCTGATTTTTGATATCTTCAAGTGCCTGCTTTAATTCCGTCATTTTGGTAGTAATAATAACCAAATCTGCAGGTTCAGTTTTTTCATCCGGTGCCACTACGTTATAAAATTCACGGGTTCCGTTAATAACCATTCCTTCTTCTTTAAGAGCCTTTGCCCGTTCTCCGCCTGCTATAATTCTCAATCCATCATTCAATGCCGGCAAAAGGCTGTCTGCAAAAAATGCTCCTATTGCCCCTAGTCCTATTATTGCTACTGTGTCAATCTGCTTCATTTTCATGTCTCCTTTCGTTTTTTTATCTGTTTGTGTATATTTTAACAATCTTTTATTAAAAAAGCTATTTATGCTTATATTTTGCGATTATCTCGTTAATGGTATTATAATCCCTTTCAAACAGCTCTTCACTTATCTGACTGTGGAGTGTATTCCAGTCAACCTTCTCCATAATTTTATTAATAACAAAGTTCTTACTTCTCTGTTTATATTTAGGCATATTATTGATTTCCTGTAAATGAGCAAGCTCAGGTCTCCATAATAAGCTTAATTTTCGTTTCATTTTATAGGTTTTCTGTGCCTTTTTATTTTCGGAGGGTTCTCTTAACACCAGAAAATCAATTCCCGCTTCCAATTCTTCAGCAGATATTATTCCCCAAAAATCCGGAACATTTTCTGCCGCATGCCTTGCATGGGTTGAACCTACAACAAGATAATTAAAGTCAAAAAAGCGATTGTAATCCTTTACCTGTTTTTCAAGTCTTGCATATGTGTCTGCGTCACTTTTAATTTCTATTCCGACCAGAGAGTCAGGAAGCACTACCATTACATCTGCCCTGGACTTTGCAATCTGCTTTTCTTCAATTATTCTGATTTTATCAAATTTATCTTCCAGAAACTCAAATAACGGTTCCCTTATGTCCTGATCTCTCAGCATATCAACCTCCGATATTATTTTTTAATTATAACAAAAAATTTTGTATTAAAAAGCAGGTGCAAAATCTGCACCTGCTAATATTTAACTTATAAAAGTTCTATTTCACATTCTGACTAAATCTGTGGTCCTGCTGAAACTAAAGCCTTACCAACTTCATTTCCTTCGTATTTAGCAAAGTTCTTGTTAAATCTTTCTGCTAAATCCTTAGCCTTAGCTTCCCATTCTGAAGCATCAGCGTAAGTATCTCTAGGATCAAGAATTGCAGGATCTACGCCCGGAAGTTCTGTTGGAACTTCAAAGTTGAAGAATGGAATCTTCTTTGTTGGTGCATTTAAGATATCACCATTTAAGATTGCATCGATGATTCCACGAGTATCTTTAATTGAGATTCTCTTTCCTGTTCCGTTCCATCCTGTGTTTACTAAATATGCCTTAGCACCACTCTTTTCCATCTTCTTAACTAATTCTTTAGCGTATTTTGTTGGATGAAGCTCTAAGAATGCCTGTCCGAAGCATGCTGAGAATGTAGGTGTTGGTTCTGTAATACCACGTTCTGTACCAGCAAGCTTTGCTGTAAATCCTGATAAGAAGTAGTACTGTGTCTGTTCAGGTGTAAGTACAGATACCGGTGGTAATACTCCAAATGCATCTGCTGAAAGGAAAATTACATTCTTTGCTGCAGGTGCTGATGAAATAGGACGTACAATATTTTTAATATGGTTAATTGGATAAGAAACACGTGTATTTTCTGTTACACTCTTATCTGCAAAATCAATCTTTCCGTTAGCATCAAGTGTTACGTTTTCAAGAAGAGCATCACGCTTGATTGCATTGTAAATATCCGGTTCTGAATCCTTATCTAAGTCGATAACCTTAGCGTAGCATCCACCTTCGAAGTTGAATACGCCGTTGTCATCCCAACCGTGTTCATCATCACCGATAAGGAGACGCTTAGGATCTGTTGAAAGTGTTGTCTTACCTGTTCCTGAAAGACCAAAGAAGATTGCTGTGTTTTCACCGTTTAAGTCAGTGTTTGCTGAACAGTGCATTGAAGCAATTCCCTTAAGTGGAAGATAGTAGTTCATCATTGAGAACATACCTTTCTTCATTTCTCCGCCGTACCATGTATTAACAATAACCTGTTCACGACTTGTGATGTTGAACATAACTGCTGTTTCTGAGTTAAGTCCTAATTCTTTATAGTTTTCAACTTTTGCTTTTGAAGCGTTATAAACAACGAAATCCGGTTCAAAATTCTTAAGTTCTTCAGCTGTTGGCTTAATGAACATATTTGTTACAAAGTGAGCCTGCCAAGCAACCTCAACGATGAAACGAATTGCCATACGTGTATCTTTGTTTGCTCCACAGAAAGCATCTACTACATAAAGCTTCTTATTTGAAAGTTCTTTAATAGCAAGGTCCTTTACAGCAGCCCAAGCTTCTTTACTTGCCTTGTGGTTATCATTCTTGTATTCATCTGATGTCCACCATACCGTGTTTTCTGAATTTTCGTCTTCAACGATAAATTTGTCTTTTGGTGAACGACCTGTATAAATACCAGTCATAACATTAACAGCACCAAGTTCACTTTCCTGTCCTTTTTCATAACCTTCAAGTTCTGGTTTTGTTTCTTCTTCAAATAATGTTTCATATGAAGGATTGTATACAACTTCTGTTGTACCTGTGATACCATACTTGCTTAAATTGATTTCTGCCATTGTTCTCAAACCTCTTTTCTTCTAAATATAGTAATATAATGAATTCCTAAGAATTAGGATTATTATATCAATTTAATTATACATATTAGGAATATTGTCAATTTATATCAAAAGACCTTAACTCCTACCTTTGTATTATACATATTTGACCGATAAAATCAACAAATTTCACAGTATTTTAAAATTGTGAATTATTTTAAGTCATTCTCTTTTCTAATTATTTATTCCTTTAGAAATTGCTGTTGCAATCTTATTCAAACTCTTTTTTGAATAATTACTTGCTTTGTCCCCGACTTCTAAATCTACGGATGGAATTGTAGAATATGATGTTTGGGTCAGATCTATGCCCATACGTCCGCTTCCATACACTTTCACACCTAAAGATTTCATTTTAGATACAATGCCTTTTCCCAGTTTTTCATGCTTTTTCCAGTTTTTTGACACCGGATACATTTTTTTGTAGGAACTTACATTTGGAACCCCAATATAAAATGCTCCTTTATTTGAACTTGATGAATCATAATGTATAGAAATATGATAATGAGCATTGTTATTTGCCATTACGGTTCTTGCAATGTTATCAAGTCTGGAATCAGATGTTTCCCTTACCATCAACACATTGTAACCCGCTTTTAGTAATTTCTTCTTTGTTATAAGAGCAAGTTCAAGGTTTGCTGAAGCCTCACTTTTTCCATTATTTAATGAAGTTCCACCATTTATTGATGTAGCTGTCACAGCCCCTGAAGCAGTACTTCCACCTGTTACCTTTTTGCTTCCGTCAGGATGGCATAGTGTCTTTTGCCTCTCTCCTCCTGAAGTTCCATGTCCTGCATTTACACATACAGTCTTTTTTTTGCTTCCCTGTGATCTGTATAGTATAGCTGAACCTGTATGTATTTTTGAGAATTTGGCAAACTCCCATTTTGGATTCCATCTGATAACAGTCACACTTGGACTCCATAATGAAAAGTACTTGTCTTTTCCTATTTTCCTATATCCTCTGACTCTGATGTAATAATTCTTTTTTGTCTTACTAACATTTATTTTTGTCTGTTTTTTATTTTTCCCGGCATTCTTATTTTTGGACTTTTTAAAGTCAGATTGAGTACTGTATTGTATCTGATATCCGTCAGCATTCTTTATTTTTGCCCACACAACATTTATACTGCTATGTTTGTCAGCTGCCAAATTAATATCTGACTTTTTTTTTGCAAAGTTAATGCCTTCCCTGCTTCGTCCGGCTGTCTTCTTATTATTTACCTTTACTGTTGTAGTCTGTTCTACAACCTGAGTTTCCTTTAGAGCTGTTGTGCTATTGACGGTAGCATTAACCAGATTCAAATTACTGCTATCTTCTCCAATCATCACCATTACACTTATTGCCCCTGTTATAACCAAAACCATAGCCAATAATAATATAACTCTTCTTTTTTTCATAACTTTCTCTCCATTCTGACATAATAATTAAATGCTTCAAAAAATACTATTTTCCTTCAACATTTATAGTATAACACATATCATGCCATTCTTCATCGCCCCATACGGAATCTGATATACCAAGATCCACAAATCTCATTTTTTCATACATTTTAATTTTTCCATCAAGACATGTTAGAATTAATCTCTTTCTGCCTTTTTCCTCTTCTCTGCACAAATAATTAAATACTATTTCTGTTGCCAGTCCCTGCCCTCTATATTGAGGAAGAACATCAAGCCCCAACAGCATAACATTCTCCCCATTAGGTTCGTTTAAATCTGCCTCAGTAAAAAATTCATCTCTGAACTTTCCTTCATTTGTAGCAATGCCATTTAAAAAACCTGCCATTTTTCCTGTCTCTTTGTCTATTGCAACCAAAAACAGTTCCGGAACTTTCTCAATTCTGTCCTTCATATGGGCTTTTGAACATGCCTCGTGAGGCGGAAAACATATCTGTTCTATTTCCACTGCCTGATCTGCTTCATCCTTATGGATATCTCTAAATTCAAATTTTTCATTTAATCCTCTGTCTGCATATCCGTTTTCTCTTAAGTACTTTTCAATATTCTTCATTTACTTAATCCTCATTTTCTTATTTTCTATGCCACAATGTCAAATTGTGAATTATACAAGTCTGCATAAAATCCGTTTTTCTTCATTAACTCATCATGAGTTCCCTGCTCTATTATATCTCCGTCTTTCATAACAAGTATTATATCTGCATTTTTGATAGTACTCAACCTATGAGCTATAACAAAGCTTGTTCTTCCCTTCATGAGATTATCCATGGCTCTCTGAATTCTATGCTCTGTTCTTGTATCTACGGAAGATGTTGCCTCATCAAGAATCATAACCGGATTATCTGCAAGTATCGCTCTTGCTATAGTAAGGAGCTGCCTCTGACCTGCAGAAACATTAGATGCCTCTTCATTTAATTCAAAGTTATATCCTCCCGGCAATGTTTTTATGAAATGATGTGCGTGAGCAGATTTAGCTGCTGCAATAACCTCTTCATCTGTGGCATCTAATCGTCCGTATCTGATATTTTCCATAATTGAACCCTTAAATAACCACGTATCCTGAAGTACCATTCCAAAAGCATTACGAAGTTCATTTCTGTTGTAATACTTTAAGTTATGTCCATCCAGCTTAATTTCACCGGAATTAACATCATAAAATCTCATCAGCAATTTAACCATGGTAGTTTTTCCGGCCCCTGTAGGTCCTACAATTGCCACCTGCTGACCTTTATTAACATGTGCATTAAAGTCATTTATTATAATGTTATCTTCGTTATAGCCAAAATGTACATGTTCAAAATCAATAATTCCCTCAACATTATTAATTGATACAGCATTTTCTGTTATCTGATCTTCCTCCGCTTCATCTAAAAATTCAAAAACACGTTCTGCTGCCGCCATCATTGACTGCATCATATTGGTAACCTGTGCTATCTGCTGAATTGGCTGTGTAAAGTTCTTAACATATGTTATAAATGCCTGAATGTCACCAATAGTTATAGTTCCGTTAATAGCAAGGAATGCTCCCAAAACTGCCACTCCCACATATCCTAAATTTCCAACGAAGGTCATTATAGGTTGCATCATTCCTGATAAAAATTGTGATTTCCATGCAGATGCATATAGAACATTATTTGTATTTTTAAATTCATCAATTACATCCTGCTCTTTTCCAAATGCCTTTACAACAAGATGCCCTGAATAGTTTTCCTCAACCTGACCATTAATATGTCCCAGATATTCCTGCTGGGTTTTAAAGTATTTCTGTGAACGCTTCATTATAAAACTTATAAAAACCAGACTTACAGGAAGTATTAACAATGTGATTAAAGTCATAAGCGGACTAATAGTCAGCATCATAATAACAACACCTATCATTGTTGTTACCGAAGTAATAAGCTGTGTTACACTTTGGTTTAAACCATTTCCCAATGTGTCCACATCGTTTGTAATTCTTGACAATACTTCACCATAAGTTCTGCTTTCAAAATACTTCATTGGCATCCGATTAATTTTTTCAACAATTTCCCTACGGAGTCTGTAGCATAATTTCTGTGTTATGGTGGACATTGTATAACCCTGTACAAGGTTAAATAACGAACTTATCAGGTATAATCCTAAAACGATAAGTAAAATTCTTCCTATATAGGTAAAATCAATGCCACCGGTACCTGAAATCTTTGCCATTAGTCCCTGTGCCAGTCTTGTCGTTGCCTTACCTAATATTTTAGGACTTACAATAGAGAACACTGCGCTGGCAACGGCACATAACATTACCGCAAAAATCCCTATTTTATATCTTCCGGCATATTTGATTAATTTTTTTGATGTTCCTTTAAAGTCCTTGGCTTTTTCACCTGGCTTACGATTCATTCTAGGCATAATCAGTCCTCCTTTCCTTCTAGGCTTGCCTGAAACTCTGCTTCAGAAAGCTGTGATTTTGCAATCTGCATGTATGTTTCGCAGGACTTGACAAGTTCTTTATGTGTTCCTTTACCTACTAGCTTTCCATCTTCCAAAACAAGTATCTTATCTGCATGAAGAATTGTGCTTACTCTTTGCGCCACGATAAATACTGTTGCGTCTTTGGTTTTTGGCTTCAATGCCTTTCTAAGCTCCGTATCTGTTTTAAAATCAAGAGCGGAAAAACTGTCGTCAAAAATATATATCTTTGGATTTCTGGCTATTGCCCTTGCTATGGAAAGTCTCTGTTTTTGCCCACCGGAAACGTTAGTTCCTCCCTGAGATATAGGGCTGTCATATTTTTCAGGTTTGTCATTAATAAATTCCGTAGCCTGTGCAATCTCCGCTGCTTCTTCAATTCCCTTTTCATCAATTCCCGGAGCTCCATAAGCAATATTTGAATTAATGTCTCCTGAGAAAAGAATTCCTGTTTGTGGAACATACCCTATCTGTGAACGCAATGTTTCAACTGATATGTCTCTAATGTCAGTTCCATCAAGTGTTATAGAGCCCTCAGTTACATCGAAAAATCTCGGTATAAGTTTTGCAAGAGTGGATTTTCCACTTCCTGTACTACCAATAATGGCTATGGTTTCTCCCGGTTTTGCCTCAAAATCAATATCCTCTAATATATTCTCTTCTCCATCCGGATATTTAAAATTAACATGATTAAATTTAATAACTGCTCTGTCTGCTTTTGCAGTAACTGCATTTTCTTTATCTTTTATTGTTATTTCAGTAGTAAGAACTTCATTAATTCTGTTAGCTGCAACAGCTGCTCTTGGGAGCATAATAGATACCATAGTAAGCATCAGGAATCCCATAATAATCATCATGGAATATGTGATAAACGCTGTCATTGCGCCAACTTCCATTACACCCTGATCGATTTTTTTAGCAGCAACCCATATAATCAATACTGAAACGCCATTCATTACTATCATAAGTGCAGGCATCATAAATGACATCGCCCTGTTAGTAAACAGCATTACCTTTGTTAAATTACTGTTAGCCTCTTCAAATCTCTCTTCTTCTTTTTTCTCTCTACTAAAAGCTCTGATAACTGAAAGTCCTGTAAGTATTTCCCTTGAGACTAAATTTACTTTGTCTACAAGTTTCTGCATTATATTAAATTTTGGCATCGCCACTACCATAAGCACTGCAATTATGCAGATAACTGCTGCAACAGCCACCACTATGGTCCATTCCATACCTGAGCCATAATTTACTACATTAATAACACCACCAAGTGCAAGAATTGGAGCATAAAGCACCATTCTTAACAACATAACCGTAACCATCTGTATCTGCTGCACATCATTAGTACTTCTTGTAATTAATGAGGCTGTAGAAAATTTGTCCAGTTCTGCATTTGAAAATTTCATAACCTTTGTGAATATTTTTTCTCTAAGGTCACGTCCCACACCGGCAGCAACTTTTGATGCAAAAAATCCTACAAGGATTGCAGTCATAACCATAAGTAAAGTCATGGAAATCATTTTTCCACCTGTCTTTAACATATAATCCGTCTGTAACTTATCCACATCCATGCCACAGGCTTTATATTCTTTCTTCGCAAAGCTTTTAGCATATGAACTTATGGTGGAATCACCAAGACCTGATAATTTCTTTTCAAAAACTTTTCTGAGATCATACATCAGAGTGTCACTTTTTGGATCTACTCCAAATTCAGTAAGCTTATCAGCCATTGCTTTTTTCTCTTCAGGTGTCTTGTTCTTCACATTGGAAGTATCCATATTTTTAAACTGAGAATTCTTCTGAGAAGACATCATATAATAAACTGCAACAACATTTCCAAATTCGTTATCGAGTTTTTCCCAACTTTTATTATCTGTGTTCTTTAACCTATAAGTGTTATCACTTTCAATATTTTCATAAGCATCCTGCCATTTTGAAAGTTCTTCTTCGTTCATAAACATTTTTATTTTATTATAGCTTTCACCGGTAATATATTCCGGAACTTCATGATTCACTCCACCGTTAACAATCCCTATATCTATTATATTCGATGTATAATCCGGCAAAGACAAGTCACAATATGCCTGCACTACAAGTAATGCAACAATTAACACTACAAAATACCAATATTTTTTGAGGTTTCCAAAAATATGTTTCATTATTGTTTTCCTTTCTTTTCACGTTCTTTTTCCATTATTTTCCTGCTTTTCTTTAGAATTCTAAGGAGTTCTTCAGTATCCTTTTCTCCTAATTGTTCTAAATACCATGCTGTCCTCTTTAACATTTCCTGCCGCTTTTCATTTACTTTATTCCAGCCAATGTCAGTTAAAACTATATTAATTTTTCTTCTGTCACCCTCATAATTCTTTCTTTCAATATAGCCTTTTTTTTCAACTGCCTTTAAAAAAGCCGCAACTCTGGCTGCGCTGACCCCTGCATCTCTTGCTATTTCGTTAGGCATAATTCCATTTTCACAATGAGCAATACATTCCAGCATTATAGTCTCTCCGTGAGCCATCTTATGAAGTCTGTTACTCATTTCCGATTCTTTAGTCTTCATGTGAAAATCCATTAATTCCCTTGCTTTCTCTTCATAATCCATAGTATCTCTCCTTAACATATGTACAATTCATATTTTATATTCTAATATTTACTAACACTATTAATTATTAATATCGTTAACTATTAATAGTGTTAACTATATTACACCTATAAAATTAAAAAGTCAACAAAAAAAGAAACAAATTATAAAATCTGTTTCTTTATACATTTATTTTTTTAATATATTGCCTATTAAAATAAATATAATAATGATTATTGCCAAAATTGTTACAGTTCCAAAACCAAAACCTAAAAAGAATTTTCCAATCTGCGCTCCACTAACTGACCATTCAAAGGATTTATTCTGTGTTATTGAAACGATTAGTTCCATTACCAGCATTACTAAAAGGGCAAAAAGTGTAAACAGACTTCCGCACACACCTGCCACCATAAAATACGCCTTAATAAGAATAGCTGATAATTTTTCATCTTTTGAGATTCTAACGCGCTTCTTCCCGCTCTTCCCAAGCCTCTTTCCTGAAGAAATTTTAAGAACATTCGTGCAAATTGTTTCTACATTATAAGACTCCACTTCCACTAATTTTTTTATGGACTTCCTGCAATACAAATCAAATAAATCTTTAATGTCTTCCCTTTTATATTCTTTTTCAGACATTTTAACAATCAAAAACTGCCTATTAACTTTTGTTACATATTCATCTGCTTCACCATAACTTTCAAAGCATCTGATTATTAATATTTTTTTCTTTTCTATCTTTTTAAATTCAGGATATTGTCCTTCATATCCATTCTCATTAAAATAATTTTCAATATACTTTATGTCCTTCTTATATTCTTCACCAACATTTTTTGAAGGATATTGGGAAGATGCATCCTTTAAATCATTATATAGTGCCTTATAAATTCCTTTTGATTCTCTTTTATTAAGTTCCTCAGCAAACATTTCAACCAATTCATATCTGTCTGTTTCATTAACAGGCATATTACCTTGTTCACTTATTCCCATAGACTGGAAATATTCCTGTGCCAGATTTAACAGTTTCTCTGTTCCATTTTTTTCTATGTAGTTAAGAACCTCTTCCTCTTCTTCCCCGGACATCACCATATTCTGAAAATAATCCGGCAAAAACAGCATGGACTTTGCGATAGGTAGTAAATTCTGCTCTTTATCATTCAAATACTGCCTCCCAAAATCATTTTTTTGAAGTATCTCATCCAGTGCCAACTCTATTTCCAGCCACGGAACTGACTGTGTCATAAATATAACCTTTTTTCCAAAATAATCGTATAATTCAGGTATCAACGCCTCATCATTCTCTATCAAACTATTAATATTATCCAAATATTTTTCCAATTCCGTTACCTCGTTTATATTTGTCTGAATGTTATCATATCCCTTTTCCGTGCTCAATACAAGGATGCACCTGAATTTTATAATTATATGGTATACTTACTTGTATTAATTTTTATTTTGTTTTTTTGTAACGAAATGAACTTTATTTACATTAACCTATAGAAAGGAGTTTTCTGACAATGAAAAATGATTTATCCTGTGAAGTTGTTAAAGATTTACTTCCGTTGTACATAGATGACCTGACAAGCGATGTTACTAACGGTGCCATAGAGGACCACATTCATAGCTGTTCACAATGCAGCGAGGTCTTAATCAGGATGAGGGAACCGGAAATTTTCCTTGAAAATGGATCTGCTGATATTGATTTTTTGAAAAAAACAGAAAGATAAATAAGCGAAATATACTTATCGGTATTATTGCTACCTTTGTAATTGTTTTGACAGACTGACCCATAATAACAAAACCTATAAATACAAACTTATACTTACTGAAAGAAGTCCAAACGCTACCTGCGCCAGCCAGTACACAGTTCTTTCTAACGATAAAAATCTTACTTTTGAGGCAGTTAACCGCAGTATTTACACCAGCGATTCAGACCAGTTTTTGGATCCTGACGTGTCTGTCATAATCGACATGAATACGCTGGACAAAGGTCTTAAATAAAAATTTTGAATATAAAAAAGCAGATAATATTGTTTATAAAAATGATTGGCAGTATTTCGTTAGCTTTGCGAGCATAGCGACCATTGCTGAAGCACTGTTCGAAGCTGCAAAGCAGCAAGTTTGCGTAGGCGATGGCTCATAGGCGGCGCAGCAAAGGTAGAAATACAACATATTTTTAAAACAATATTATCTGCTTTTTTATATCCAAAATTTTTATTTATGGTCTTTGTCCCATTGCACCTTCAAGGGTGATTGTTTCACCACTCATGTATTTAAAATCAGGGGATGCCAGTTGTACACACGGACGTCCGATTTCTTTTTCTACATCTCCAAAGTGTCCCATTGGTGGCATTTTTACATTTGCCTTGAATGCGTCCGGATATGCTTTTTCAAAGTTCTCTAATTGAGCCGTCCATGCCAGTGGACATACTACATTTACATTTATACCATCTGCAGCCCATTCAGTAGCTGCAACCCTTGATAATCCTCTTATGCCCTCTTTTGCTGCTGCATAAGCACACTGACCAAAGTTACCAAACAGACCTGCACCTGAAGCGAAATTGATAACGCTTCCCTTTGTTTCTTTCAGATATGGGTAGCATTCTTTCATATAGTAGAATGCCGCATATAATCCTGAATACATAGCAAGGTCAAACTGTTCTGTTGTATGATCGGCAATGGTTACTCCTGAAGCTGATGCCTGAGCATTGTTTATCAGTACATCTATGCGCCCGAATTCATCTATTGTCTGTTTTACAACATTTGCAACTACCTTTTCATTATCTGCTTTGGAATTTACATCCGCCTGTATAGGAAGTACTTTAATTCCATACTTACTTTCTAATTCTTCCTTTGCATCCGTCAGTTTCTTAACATTACGACCTGTCAAAACCAGATTAACTCCTTCTTTCGCATATGCTGTAGCTATTCCGTATCCAATTGAGCCACAACTTCCATCACTTAAAACGGCTCTTCCTCCACCTGTTATGATAGCGGTCTTTCCTGCTAAAAATCCCATAATATCAGCTCCTTTCTTATGCCTTTATTCACTTCAAAGAGTACCACACTTTTATGGGTTTTACCATTCAATTTTGTAAAAAATTATGTAAAAAAAGACATCTCCCAAATAATATATAAATATCTATCGGGAGATGCCTCTTTAATATATTAAAATTTATTTAACTCTAACTTTTACTGCCTTTGACCATTTACCATATACCCTTGTTTTTCCATCAAGTGCATATGCTCTAACCTGAACATAAAGTTTTTTCTTCTTAGCAAGCTTCTTATTCTTAATTGTAAATTTAACTTTATTATATGTTTTCTTTACAATTATTTTTTTAAATTTCTTACTTGTAGAAATTCTTACCTCATATCCCTTTGAGTCTGCTACCTTCTTAAATGTAATTTTAATCTTCTTTGCAGCGTTTTTCTTTGTAATCTTTTTAGCAAGTTTAACCTGACCAGGCACCTTAACTGTTGCTTTTGCCTGATTTCCTACAGTAGTTGTCGGTACTGTAGTTACATTGTTCTTTGCAGTAGTTGTTGGCACTTCTGCCTTTGGTGTTGTTGTTTCTTCTACACTTGGTGTTGTTGATTCTTCTACACTTGGTGTTGTTGATTCTTCTACACCTGGTGTTGTTGGTTCTTCTACACTTGGTGTTGTTGATTCTTCTACACTTGGTGTTGTTGGTTCTTCTACACTTGGTGTTGTTGTTTCTTCTACAGCAACTTTTTCAAATGTTAATGTAAATTTCAATATTGTATTTTCCGGAACGCTTCCTAAATTCATAAAGATTGTTGGATAGTCAACCTTTGATAAATAATCAACAGTAAGACTATGTGTTCCTTCTTCAAAAGTAACTTTATTGTCAGCACCAGCTAACTGAAGGTTTGCTGAAAATTCTTTTGATGCTGTATATTCAACTTTAACTTTATAAGCTGTTCCTTCAGGACCTGCTTCTAAAGGTCCGATTAATTTGCTTTCACCGGGAATTCTTGCCTGTGTCTGCCAATCCCCACCACCTGCTGCAATAAAATTAAAGTCTGCAGTTACTGTGTTGCCTTCAGCAGTTCCTTTATACTTTGTATTACCATTAGCTGTATAGAACTGCCATGGTAATGTTGTTGTCCAGCCACCCTTCTTAGTTAAATAGTAGCCATCTTTGTCAACTGTCTGTGGTGTTGTTGCTTCTTCTACAAAATTATCTGTTACTGATACTTCTGTAATATTAAACAATGTATCAGATTCAACACCCTTCATATCCAATAATACAACTGCTGTGGCACCACCAGCTGTGAATGTTCCTTTTATTGTGTTTTCGCCGGCTTTGAAAGCATGATCTAATTTATCTGAATTAGAAATGTTTTCCTTTGAATATAAAGTGCCTTCCTTGCTGGCTGTAAACTTCACTGTATACTGATATTTAGTTTCTGCTGTAAGACCTGTTATTTCAGGTGAGATAACCTGAATTCCCCAATCATTTCCTGATGTCTTTTCAACATATAAATCAAGCGGATCTGTTAATGATGTTCCACCCTTAAATGCACCTGTACCAGCGGTTCCACCTGCTCCTCCAAAATAGAACTGCCATTCAGTTCCGTCAGGTTTATAAGCATCCTTTGTGTTGTCAATTTCTGTCATTCCTTCAGGAATAGCAGCTTTAACGTTAGCCTGATATTCTGTAAAACTTGCGAAAACCATCGCAGCAACACAAACATAGGCTAAAATCTTTTTAGTTAATTTGCTAAAGTTCATAATTATCTTTCTCCTTTCAACCTTTTTACAAACCGATATCATTTTACCACTATATTTTTTCATATTAAGGGTGTCATTTTTTAGTAAGGTATCATTTTTATATTTGTACAAATGCAAAAGTGCTGTCACATCATTATTATTTTTCACACTGATGTAATAGCACTTTTTAATAATTTAAATATTATTTAGTTTTTTTAGATACTTTATTTGACCATTTAGAATAAAGCATTTTTCCTGCTGCTTTTCTGTATGTACGTATTCTCACGTAATATTTCTTTTTACTTTTAAGATTTTTAATTGCTTTTGAATTTTTTTTAGGACTTCTTATAGTAATTTTTTTAGTATTTTTCTTTGCAAATTTTTTGCTTGTAGAATACTGTATTTCATAGCCGGAAATTTCACCTGATATTTTTTTCCATTTTATAAGTAAAGACTTTTTCTTACTTTTTATAGTTGTTATTTTTGTCTTTCCTAATGCTGTCGCCTTTGCCTGTACATCATTTGCCACGGTGGTTTTTATTTCCGGCGTACCTTTAGTTGGTGTTGGAGTCTCCATTGTGGTCCCTGTAGTGGGCTTATTGGTTGGACGGTTCATTTCTTTTTCTACTTTAATTACTGTTTTATTTCCTGCATAATCCATAACTAAAACTTCTAAACGGTTACGCTTCATTCCTGACACATCCACTTTAATATTCTTTTTACTTAAACCTTCCAGCGGTTCACTAATATTACTATAATCTGTATCATCATTTTCATAAACATTAAATCCCATTAAGTTATTGTCATCTTCCAATGTCATTTCAAGGTAATCTTTTCCTGCACTTGTGCTGTATTTTAAACCTGACACTCTTGGTGCACTTTTGTCTATAATAAATGGCATTACTATAGTATGAGTCTTTTTCGCACCAAAATAATCTAATTTAGCGCTTATCTCTGCATAATACTTTCCATCCAGACAATTAGTAAAATAGTCATTATATAAATCCATGCAGCCAGCGGTGAATTTGCTTAAAATTGCATTGCTTTCAACCTCTTCTTCATATTTTTCAAAGTAATCCGCATCAGGCTCTACAACTTCCCCTTTTTCATTTTTAATAGTATATACCACATCTTTACAATTACGAATCGGTGTAATATTTATACACAGGTTATCCTGCATATCATCACCATTAGGAGAAATAGCAACATATTCTTCTTTATCATATGTGTCATCTTCAGTATAATAATTTACTCCCAATTTCTGACAATTGTCCACAAAGATTCCCTCTTCATTGTAATCTCCTGTACATTGATCATAAAAACTTCCAAGAAATGTTTCCGACAATTTTGACTCTCCACTATAATACGTTGAATCAAAAATCTGTTCCGACTCCCAATCTCCGTAAAATCCCATAAATGGCATACTTATATCTGATGATGAATCATTTGCATTCGTCAACTCAATAAATCCATCAATATAAAATCCATTGATGAACACTTCACTGTTTTTCTCCAGCCATGTTTTGTCTAACGAAACATCAACTGAAACTTCTTTACTCTCTCCTGCCTTAACAGTAATGGTCTTTGGAAGTGTGCTATCTTTTATTTCCAGTGGCACCTCATCTGCCACATATACTTTTCCGGTGTTCTCATCTTCATCATAACCGTCCGTAACTATATTCAAATTAGTACTTTGATAAGTTACATCATGGTCTGTAATATTATTGATTTTGAATTTCAATGTAAATTTTTCAGAAATTCCATCTCCAAGGCTTAATTTTGCCTTTCCATTATCACCAGTGAAATAACTTGATAATTCTGTTGCAGCTTTTAAATTCAAAAGTCCTGCTCCCTGTAATCGTGCAGCATATGGTATTTTATCTGTCTTATTTCTATAAAGAATTTCTGCACTACTCATTAATAGACTTTCCATAATTTGATTTTTTTGTATTGCATCTTTTCCGAATTTATCTCCTAAATATTGTGACAACAGTAATACTGCACCTGCCACATGTGGGGATGCCATGGAAGTTCCACTATATACTGCATACTTGCCATTTGATACTGAAGAATAAACTCCCCCTCCTGTTGCCGTTATGTCAGGTTTTAAACTCAAGTCATCACCTGCAGCATAAGATGAAAAATCGCTAACTGTCTTTCCATCAGAATAATTTTCCTTGCCACCATTCCAATATGTAATATTATCAGCAGATGCCACAGCACTTACTCTACTACTATTAGCCGGACTACCCGATGTTGAATAATCAATCATTTCCACTTCAGGAGTATTTCCTGCAATTCCTCTGGCAGTATTTCCTGCTGCAAACGATACATATGTACCTGCATCCGTAAGATTTTCTATCGCTTCTTCTAAATCATTTTCGAGAGCAGCGTAATCCATTCCCCAGCTACAGTTCACTACATCAATTCCCATTTTTGCAATATCATCCATTGCTGCTATGGCTGCTGCATTTGACATATCCGATATTCCAAAGAAAAACAATTGTGCCTGAGGAGCCACACCTATGGTCTTTTTTCCATCCGGCGTTGTTCCACTTCCTACAACAATCCCACTGACATGTGTACCATGGCACTCTTCATCATTATTTGTATTGCCTGTTTTTGTTGAATAATCATAGGCAAACGGAATTTTTGAAGAATGATAAACACTGTTTACTGTTGATGAAGCATTTAATCCCATATTGTTTACCATATTTTTAACATCATTTTTTGAATACTTTGGATTTTCCAGCTGACCCGAAAAATTTCCATGCTCAACATCCAGTTCGTTGTCAATGACTGCCACTGTCATCCCTTGTCCCAAGTATCCTTCCTTCTTTAAAGCATCGATACCAAGCATATTACAACAATCATCAGATATTGACATTTCATTTGATACACTACCCTCGTTTTCTGAATATAGTTTTAATTTTTTTGCAACTGAAACAGCCTTAACACTTGGAAGCCTTTTAATCTTTTCTATATCCGACTTCTTTGCTTCAATTGCAAATCCGTTAATTACTGCAGTATACGAATATTTTAATTTTATATATTCATTAATATCATTCTTAATGGTACTTTGAACACTGCTTTGGGTTCTCAATATCTTTCTGGATTCCTTTAATCCTTTCTTTGTTCTAAGATATTCTTTTCCCCCATTGGCAATATCGTCCTTCTCCAATACTGCACCATCCTTTAATCTGACAATTAGTGTTACCTTCTCATCATTTTTCTGATTATTTACTTTTTTTGCTGCCATTGTAGGCATAGACGTTCCTATCAGTATCACTGATAATATCACACTTACAATTGTTTTGAATATTCTTTTCAACTTCTACCTCGCTTTCTATAATTGAACGATGAAAACAAAAAGAGTCATTAGAAAAATCTGACTTCTCTAATAACTCTCTTCTACGTTCATATAACTGTCCCCTTTATGTTAAAATCGTGCCAATAAAGTATATTTCGATTTTAACATAAAAACATAATATTATAAAGTTCTTTATATTTACATATATTATAATAAATGTGCTCTAAGGTCTTCGTCACTCATTTCACTTAAATATGCCGGTGCAATATCCAGCACTGTCTTACACCCCTTCTGGCCTTCATCATATAAACGTTTCGCCGCTCTTGCATATGCAATTAATACACTTGTTGTGAATTCAGGATTTGAATCCAACTTAAGACTATATTCGATAATATGATTATGTTCTTTATTCATTCCTGTTTTTCCTGAACGGATTACAAATCCACCATGAGCCATTCCACTGTGGTTCTTTTCTAATTCTTCTTCACTAATAAAATGAACTGTTGTATTATAATCTGCAAAATAGTTTGGCATTTCTTTAATTTCTTTTTCTACTGCCGCAGCATCTGCGCCTTCTTCTAATACGACAAAACATTCTCTTTCGTGTTTTTCTCTTGTTGTAAGTTCAGGATTTTCCCCAGATCTTACTCTCTCTAAAGCACTTTCAACAGGAATCGTATACTGCTTTGCATTCTTTACACCTTTAATTCTACGGATTGCATCTGAATGTCCCTGACTTACGCCCTTTCCCCAAAAAGTGTAATCTTTTCCATCTGGCAAAATTGCATTTGCATATACTCTGTTAAGGGAGAACATTCCCGGATCCCAACCTACTGAAATAATTGCAACCTTTCCTGCTTCTTTAGCAGCCTTGTCTACTGCTGCAAAATGTTCAGGAATTCTTGCGTGAGTATCAAAACTATCTATTACGTTAAACATTGAAGCAAACTGCGGAGTCTGTACAGGAAGATCTGTAGCACTACCACCACATAAAATCATAACATCTATCTTGTCTTTCCAGTCTGCTGCTTCATCAACATTACATACCGGAACGTTTTCTGTGAGAATTGTCACATCTTTTGGATTTCTTCTTGTAAATACCGCTACTAACTCCATGTCTGCTGCTTCTTTTACAGCGCATTCAACACCTTTTCCAAGGTTTCCATAACCTAAAATACCTATTCTTGTCTTCATTTCAGTCTCCTTCTTAAATATCTTTACTTAAATCTCATATAATCCCATACTGCAAACTGTAATATGGTTTAAACTTTTTCCACAAGAAATTATAATTTTTTTCTTTCTGTTTGGCAATACCCTTGTTATTTATTTGCTAATATCTTGTCGTCCTTCTTCTATTCCCATTTCTATTTCGTCTTCAATCCATTCACTTAAACGCATATACTCCGTCCTCCATTCAACACTCGATTTAACTCGTTCAACTTCTGACTTGAGTATAGTAGAAAACGGTTCGTCGGTAAACTGACCCTGCACTTGACATAATACCAAATGCAGGTTTTATTATTTTATCATCCGATTCCACCAAGTATGGCTCCTGCCACAAGGGCTATAAATGCCAATGGAACCAAAACATATCTTCCAAGGGGTATAAACCATCTGCCTATCGGTTTATTTTTTCCTTCATTTACTGCGCTAATGGCAAAGTCCTTTCCTGCAACCCAGAAAAACATAATTGCTGCCAGCATTGCTCCCAATGGACAAATATAAATTGAAACTGCATCCATCCATCCTGAAACAATCCCCTGTATAACCAGAGCTACAATACAGCCTATTAATCCTATGCACCCAACAGCCATAGGTCTTTTAAGCCCAAGCTTCTCCTGCAATGTTGCTACTGGAGCCTCGTATAAGTTTACCAATGAACTCATGCCTGCGAAAAGCACGCAGATGTAGAATATAATACCAACAATTTTTCCTCCCGGCATTCCATTAAATACATTTACGAGATATATAAACATAAGTCCCGGACCACCTGAAGAAAGTTCTGCTCCTCCAACTGCCATTCCCGGAATAATTACAAAAGCTGCAAGTAATGCTGCCAAAGTATCAAATATTGCTACATTTCTGGCTGAAGTCACCACATTTTCTGATTTGCTCAAATAAGAACCGTAAATAACCGTTCCGTTTCCTGCTATGGATAATGAGAAAAATGCCTGACCAAATGCATAAATCCATAAACGTGGGTTTAACAATCCCTTAGGATTAATAGTAAATATGTACTTATATCCGTTTGTTGCTCCCGGAAGTGTAAAAATATAGATTCCAAGACCAAGAAACAGAACAAAAAGTAACGGCATCATAATTTTGTTGGCACGCTCAATACCACTTGCAATACCAAATGCCATAATTACTACTGTAACAATTACTGCAATAATAAGCCACAGATTATTTCCAAATTTTGTGGCTGTGTCCGCGAACATCCCACCTATGTCATTCATATCTTTTCCCATACCTGCAAGCTGACCTGATAATGCAAGAAATGTGTATTTAAAAATCCATCCTACTACAACGGTATAACCAATTGCCAATGCCAGTGAGCCTACAACAGGAATTAGCCCTATGCCCTCACCTATTTTTTTATTACCCGTTCTTACTTCAGTACATTTTCCAAATGCAATAATAGGTCCGCCTTTTGCGGCACGTCCAAGTGCCATCTCCTCAATTACTCCTGAAGCTCCAATAAGAATTACAAACAAAACATATGGAATCAGAAAGGTCAAACCTTCCCAATCTGAAACCATATACGGGAATCTCCATATGTTTCCCATTCCTACTGCCGAGCCAATACAGGCAATTACAAACCCTGTCCTGCTTTTAAAACCATCCCTCTTTTTTTCCATTAAAATAATTTCCTTCCTTATTATCATAAAGACAATTATACAATATCTCCCCCTTTTAGGGAAAGATTTATTTTATTGTAACTGTCAGTTTGAATTATGTAAACTAAATACACGGGAACCGAATTAACGATTCCCGTGCCATTTTTTAGTATTAATTATTAATATACTTCGAATTCATACAATGAATATCCATATCCAAGAGCTCTCTTTATGCCCTGCATTTTTACAAATCTGGCATTAATATGTTTAAATGATAATGTATCACTGTCTCCGTCCCCATTATTTTCAACAGCTACTGTTTCCCATACGTTTCCGTCTTCAGAAACCTGAATGTTATATTCTTTTCCATAAGCTGCTTCCCATTTTAAAACAACTTTTGAAACATCCTTTATGCTTCCTAAATCTAAACAGATCCACTGGTTATCACTAAACTGTGAAGACCATCTGCTGTTTTCATCACCATCTGTTCCTGTCCCTTTAAATTCCTTTGCGTCACTCAAATCTGCTTTCTTACCAACCTTGACTGCCGGTGCTCCTTTTTCCAATGAATACCATGCAAATCTAAGCCCTTTAGCATTTTCTCCCGGTGTCAGAATAATCTTTGATGAATCATATGCTTCACCTTCTCTTGTAAGTTTTCCTTCTGAATCCTTTATATTCCATGTTTTATCTTTCCAATCACTATAATCTGATATATTATGTGTATCAGTAAATAATGTACTGCTTCCACTTGTCTCTCCGTATGCAAATACATTCGTTGATGCTTATGTAGCTGCTATCGTCACTGCCATAGCAATCGCTGCCATCCCTGCAATGTTCTTTTTTCTCATTTAGTTTTTTCCTTCTGCCATTACGGTCCTTCCAAACATGCACTCTACAGTCTGTGCATTTCTCAATTTAATTCTTTTCTGATAAGCTTATCGATTGTTATTCTATATGTGGAATGTTAAATTGTAAGAATGGGTTATATTAAATTTATGTAAAAAGACGACGGATTTTAAGTAGGTAGGCCCTGGGAGCAACATTTTTTCTTGATTACCTTTCTCCTGTGACTTTTCGTCTGCCCAAAACACTTTTCCAGACAGAAAAGCAACACAGATACTTGAATTTGGCTTCCCGTGTTGTAATTTTGGACTCTCCACAGAAAATTCGGAAGCGAAAGGCAACACAGATGCTTGAATTTAGTTTTTCATGTTGTAATTGAACCATTTCATACTGAATTAAGAAGCCGGATTGCCACAAAAAAAGCAAGTAAGTGAATTTATGTTGTAATTCGCTTACTTGCTCCCAGACATAGCAAAACTCTTTGTTTTTCACAGTAGTTTTGCTATCTTTCGAAAAATCTATCGTTTTAAAATAAATCCTTTACCTACAAGATCAATAGAATCAATTGAGTATGAGCTTCCATCAAATTTATGGATAATTTGTAAATCTTTAACGCCACTTACATTAAGAGTGTATTTATGTGATTTTACGCCGGCAGTAAAGGTTTTCGTTTGACCTATTTTTTTCCCATCACCATAGAAAACAAAATACACGTGCTGTTCAGTATTTTTAGAAGTTTCAGATAATCCAAGTGTAAAAGTCAATGTTTTAAATTGATTGTCAAGGTCATAGATCAAAGTATTTTTCTTTTCATCCCAATCCTGATAGTTAGAGATAATAAAAATGTAACTATAATCTGATTTTCCTCTATTATCTGTGCGATTGTTAGAGTTATAATATGCTCCGAATTCACTTTCATCTCCCTTATAAGGTGTTAAATCTTCAAACATATAAACGTTTGTATCGGTGTTTTCGCCATTTGAATTATTAGAAGCACTGTATTCAGAACTGGAATAAGTAGTATCTACATCGTTCTGGTTATCAGCTACTAGAGTTGTTGTACTATTCTGTGTGGTTGTAACTACCGGTGATGAACAGTTGTTGTAAACATATATTGATAAAATAGCAATCAATATAATGGCAATAATTATTTTGGCACCTGAACCACCATGTCTTCCTGAAGAAGAATTTGTTAGTTTAGTATTGTTTTTTTCTGATAATGAATCATTATGCGATGTATAATCATCTATAGCTTTGTTTAATTTCAACAATTCATCTTTCATACAATCAGCCCATGTTTTTATAATCTTAATATTGCTTTTAGAAGTATATTCATCTATTGCTGAATTAAAAGTGGGAGATGTAATATTTCTAAAACGCCTGTTAGGATTGGCATCAAATGCTTTCAATACAATTTCTTGTAATGCATGAATTCCATGCTTTGGTGGAAGTAATAAATTATTAACATGAACTCTCATGTCAATATATTGGCAATCGTTTAATAAATAGAACATAATAGCACCTAGAGAATACTGATCCTGATAAGGTGTACTTTGGCATTCAATATTTTCTAAAGGAAGTGTTTGTTCAGTACCTGCCCAAAATTTGGTCCCTGAATGGGTATTGGTGACAATGCCGAAATCAGCAATTTTAAATATTGGTTTGTCCATTCCGTTTCTTGTATCTACCAGAATATTCTCAACTTTCAAATCTCTATGTACATCGCCCTGTTGGGCCATAAGGCTTAAGCCCGTTAATATTTGCACAGATATGTTTATGACTAATTTTTCAATATAATAAGAGGTCGTTGAAAAAGAGTGTTTTAAAAAGTCAATATTATCTAAATAATTAGATAAAGGCATTAAACGTTCCATTTTTATAATAACCAAAGTGTTTTTTTCATGTTTGGATGTTATGTACTCAAAGGATTCAAACCAATGTATCTTAACGAAGTTTTTTTCACCTGAATATTTTTCCATGGTCTTAATCTCACGTTGAATATAATTAATTAAATCTTCCCTATTAATCACTTCGTTAGAAGCATTTAAAAAATGATTTAAACTAATTATTTTTAAAACTGAATCATCAGAAGATGTAAACTCATTATATAAGGGACAAACAATGGCAAAAGCTCCTGAACCGATAACATTTTTTATACGATCCCCTTTTTTCCAATGTGAATAGTTACTTGAACAATCAATGTGATGTTGAACAGTACCAAGTATTTCAGTTAATTCTGAATTTTCGAATGTATTCATATATGTAACACCTCCGTTTATTATTACGCTAATTTTTTAAATAAGAACGAAGAGCTATAGTCGAAATATTATTTAGTTTGAAAAGGGCACTTTGAAGTAAAGGCATAGACTCCCTTTTGATAGGATCATTTTTTAAGTAGGCAATAAATACTCTTTTCTCTTCAATATTCAATATTGAAATAAATTCTTTATAAAAAGTTTTAAGTACAGTGTCTTTTTCATTTGTAATAGCAATGTCTTCAGGAGACGGATCTTCGCCGGCAATGTAGTCTTTTAACGTTCCTAAATCATCATCTCCCAGATGTATTTTTTCTTCTAATGAATGAGTATGGTGCGGAGCATAAAGAGTTATATATCTTTCTATTGTTGCAGTATGCTTTATATTTAATTCTTTAGCAATTGCTTCAAGACGCTCATGGTAATCCAATCCCTTGCGGGTATAATATTCAAAAAGAGTTATGGCTTTTCTAATTTTTCGAACTGTAGCTAAGGAATGATTTCTCCAAATGTTATCATTAGATGCATTTGTTGTAATATATTCAGAGAGTTTATTTTTAAAAATAGTTGATATGTATGTATTAAAGCTGGCTCTAGCAGGCGTATACGATGTCAAAATAGATTCAAAATTGTCCATAAAAAACAAAATAAGACTTTGTAAGGAATCAGGTAGATTTTGTTCGCTTTTTAATAATGATAATACTTTAGGTGTATATAAAATATTGAAATAACAATAGTGCCAAACATGCTCAATTAACATTTGTTTTACTTCGTTGTTTTTTTCGCTTGAATTAAAGCCAGTTGAAGTAAGTGTAGAAATATATTTGTTTATAGTGTCATTATCTAAGGATTTAAGATTGCTTATTTGTTCTTTTAAATACAACAATATGCTTTACCTCCGTTTGTAAATTTCTCTAATTTTATGAAATAATAGTTTTTAAGATTCTTTCATATTCAGCATTTTTCCAGGAAAGAATGGCGTCAATATATTTTTCAGCAGATTCCTGTTGCTCTTTATTAAACTTAAAAACTTTTGGAAAAGTTTTTAAGTTCTTAACTACATTGTCCGAAATACTAATGTAGCCCTGTAATGTATATTCTTCGCAATCACTAAAACTTGAAGGAGTATGTGTGTACAATTCTTCTAAAGTTGAAATTATTATTGCTTCTACGGGATTGAGGGCATACAAAACATTTAAATGAGCTTCTAATAATAATTCGTCAATTCCATTTGCACTTATGTTCTTATATAAGCCAATAGCAATAAGTTTGAGACGAACGGCATCTAACTCTCTCATATTTCTTGTGTTTGCTGTTGCTGAAAATGATTTTTTTAATTTGGTAGTAATGTCCTTAATGTCATCTTCAACTATTCCATATTGTGATAACAGTTGAGATAATTTTTCAAATCCCGAATCTAAATATCCTGAAGAGATAATTTGTGATGTTATTGTGCTAAAAGAATTGGTATTATCAGACAAACCAATTATTCTATTTACAAACCTCGTTTTATTTGAATCATTAGAGTTATAACAAAAATCGGATTCGTATGGTTGAGAATTAAATTGTTCCAGTTCGCGATTATGTAATTCCAAAATCCTTTCTTTTCCGTCCCATCTATGATTATTTAAAATGTCAATCCATACTACTTCAGACGGGAAACGTGCATATAACTGAACAAATCCGAAATATTTACAAAGTTTGTTGTTGAAGTCATCTGCTGATAGTCCACGCATAACAGCAATACATAATAAATTATCCCGTCGAATACCGTCATTACGTAGACCATCTTTTCCCAAATTAACCCACCTTTTGGCTGTTCTCTCATTTACAGAACAGAGTTCTGCAATTTGTTTCCAAGTGTATCCTTTAGATTGGAATAGGAAATTTATAATTGTCTCTATTCTATTTCCAAGGGCGATTGTTTCCATATTATTGATATTGTCAAAATCCTGTGCACGATTATTATAGTTCTGCAAGTTTCTCCGATAAAATGTTGTTCCCATATTATTGATATTGTCAAAATCCTGTGCACGATTATTATAGTCCTGCAATCTTCTCCGATAAAATGTTGTTGACATAAATTTATACCTCCATTTTTTATTTCTATACAATATATAGTATATTTTTTTTGCCTCTTTATTTTTCCCCCACTGTTGTATATACCCAGTAACAATTTATCATACTGTGAAAGTTATGCATAGTGGGGAAACTCAAAAAAAGCACATTAAAAATACCTATAAAACAAATATAAACTATAATAGGAGGCAAACAATGAAAATAACCAAAGAAAACAAAATCAGAATAGCTCTAATAGGTGCATTATATTTAATTTGTTGGATAAATATTTACGCAGCAAAGTTTAATTTTATAAATATGAAGGGAGGCATAGAAAATTACCTATACTCTTTTCATATTGGTGCACTACTAATTGGAATAATTATATATTTGATTCCATATGAGAAAATAATTAAGGCTATTGACAGGAGAATAACTGACATTGCTAAATCACATAAAGCAGTGGAACCCCAAATAACAGTGCAAAGAGAAAAAATCATTTTTTTGTTCCTAACAAATGTTATAGGAAGTATATTTCTGTATTTATATATATGTAATAATAATATGGCTTGGGGGCAGAGCGACCATCTGATTTTGATTTTAAACTTCATGTTTCCATTTTTAATTATCAAATTATTATTAGAAAGGTGTAAAAAGGTAACCGGGATAATACTGTGTAGTATTATTGTGTACTTTAATATCGGGATGATTATTTTATTAAGTGGAAAGTTTTGCCTTAGCTGTATCATGTTCTTAATATACTATATAAGCATTTACTTAATGATTAAGGGAGGCAAGAATGAAAGAGGTGTGTATATATCATTTGCTGTAGGGCTTTTGCTACTTACGATTACAGCTTATTTTACAGGTCACATAAACAAATATATACACTGGATTCAGACTTATCGGTTAGGATCAGTACAACCAAAAAATAAAGCGTTCGAAATGATTTGGCGTTTGGAGTCAGAAGTCGGGCTTATTGCTTTTTTTATAGAAATGGTTGTGATTGTGCTTCTTGGATACAAACTTAGCAGAAATGTATATAAGATAAGCAAATGGAGAGGAACAATTATTTTTGGGGTAACCCTTTTATTTGCATTAACGAATGGTTATCGTCTTCTGGCTGAAATGGAGTACGTCCCATATTGTGTTTTAAATACTTTCAGAAACGAAATTAATCTGCCCTTAATGGCAATTGCTTTCCGACTGGCAAAAGTAAATAAAGAAAATGAGGTTAAACATGGATGAAAAGTTTTTTGAATTAGAGAACAACGAAATAGAGGCTATTTTTTCAAATAATGACAAGCGTATCAGAGATAACCGGCTTTTGCTTAGGGCTACAAAAATACTAATAGATGGAATGCTTTATTTTAATAATAAATCAATTAAGAATATAACAAATATAAAAAAAGGGGTAATTTGCCGTAAGAAAAGTCCGATGGGAAACTTAATGAAAGTTTTAGCTGAGGTAATATCTACAAAAAGCATAATTGGGTTAAATAACAGTCTTACGTATAAAGTTAGTGGAATCTTAGAATTTAATAATAGTGTTAATCGCAGAAAAATCTATGACACAATTAACTTACTAAACAAGCTTAACATGGTAAAAAATAGTAAAAATCCTACAATTTTTTGTGTGAACGACTCTTTTTTAGAGTTTTCATATATTGAAACTATAGATCCAAATGAAGAAGGGATTTCCTACTCTATTGCAACACAACTTACAGAAGTCTCTCTACAGGTATTTTTTATCGAAGCGATGGTGAATAGATATAGTAAAAAAATAAATATTAACGATGTGATTGACAAAGTTATAAAAAATGTTCCGGGCAGTAGTTTTCCTCTTTACAACAGTTGGAATATTACCGAAATAAAAAACAAAAATAATGCCCGCATTTATAATATTGCAATAGACCCAAGTGGTGAAGATGATGTTATAGAATTTGAAAATATGTATGCGACCATTGTCTTTGAAGACACAGAAGATAGAATCAACAATAATAAAACTTTTGTATATATTGATATGAGAATAGATCTAGGCTATACAATAAGTTATGTAGATCTTGCCGAAATTGAGGATGTACTTGACAGGATGGGTAATGAATTAAGAAAACTGTTGGGATTTGAAAGAAGTTACAACAGTGTTTTTTTAGCAGTAGATTTTGGAAAAAACAATGATAGAATTAAAATAGAATCAAGTCTTTGTTTTAATAACAAAAAATTTGACCTAGAATGGATAATAAAGACATATATTCTTGTACTTAAAAATGTATATTGTTATATTAGAGGAGAAATTTATGATTTTTGAAACTCACGCTCATCTTGATTTTTTTGCAAATTCAGATGATAATTCAGTTTTTTATAGAATATGCGAAAGTTGTATAGAAAATAATATTTCAAAAATAGTAGTGCCGCCGATATCTTTTGACAGCAATTTTGTGATTGCGGATTTGCTTAAAGGATATGAAGAAAATATATTTCAGGCTATTGGACTTCACCCCAAGGAAGCCATAAATACTATATTAACTAATAAGAAACAAGAAGAGTTATTGGACTTATATAGAGAAAAGCAAAACATTGTCGCTATTAAAACGGGACTGGATTTTAGTAAGACTAAACTTCAGGAAGCGCAGATTAAACATCAGATTGAGTCTTTTAGAAGACTTACAATTATGGCAGCAGAGCTTAATCTAGGGCTAATTTTACATATTAGGGATGCCTGGTCGCAGTTTCTGATTGAGTGGGAAGCAATAATAAAGAAACTTGACGATATGAATTTAAAAACCCCCAAAACAGTAATTCACTGTTGTAACGGACGAAATTTAAAAGAGACAGAAGAAGTTATAAATAAAGGTATTAATTTCTTTGGGGTAGGTGGAAAGATTTTCACAGATGTATCACTTAGGAATACGATTAAAGATCTTTCGTTAAAATGTATTGTATTAGAAACTGATTCTCCCTACCTACAACCGGAGGCTTACATACCTCCTGACTTTATAAGAGAATATGAAAAAAACGGTCACAGGAAATTGAAGGGAATAAATACACCGCAGTCTTTGACATTAATTGCAGGTGAGGTAGCTAATATTAAAGGTATACCCATAGAAAAGGTTATAGAGGAAACTTATAACAATGCAATGGAGTTGTTTAGTTTGTAATGTAGCATTGAGGAAATAATAGCTGACTTGTAAAAGTAAATTCCGTATGAAAGACTAAATTCCACCCACTGT
>URKY01000005.1 GCA_900548465.1 uncultured Eubacterium sp. | reverse complement strand
ATTTTCCTTTCCCGTATTATCGTCTTACATATTTTTTAAGTACTGGCAGCATTACCTTTAACTGTTCAATACAATAATCTATTTCTTCTTTTTTGTTTAGTTCACAAAAACTAAATCTTACTGTTGAGCCAAGTAACTTCGAATCTATTCCCATGGCTTTCAGTGTTTCACTGACTGCCGGTCTGTTGGAAGAGCAGGCGCTTCCTGCGGATATATATATACCCTTGTCCTCCAATGCATGAAGAAGAACCTCACTTCTTACATTTTCAAAGCTTGCACTTACTATATGAGGTGCTCCGACATTTCCTTTCTGACTGTTAATTGTCACTCCATCAAATTTTGACAATTCATCAATCAAACAATCCTTCAACTCCGTCATATGAGCCACATTCTTTTCAAGATTATCATAACAGTCTTTAGCTGCCTGTCCAATTCCTGCAATCCCCGGCACATTTTCAGTTCCTGAGCGCATGCCCTCCTGTTGTCCACCACCAAGAATTATAGGATTAACCTTTGTGTTCTTTTTTATATACATAAATCCACTACCCTTTGGAGCGTGAATTTTGTGACCACTTACCGTAAGAATATCTATATTCTCTTTTCTTGGGCGTATTTCCATTTTTCCAAAAGCCTGAATTGCATCTACATGATAAACCACTGAAGGGTTTACTGACTTTATATATTTTCCAATTTCACTTACAGGCTCAATGGCACCAACTTCGTTATTAACATTCATTA
Organism: uncultured Eubacterium sp.; assembly: GCA_900548465.1. Taxonomy (GTDB): domain Bacteria; phylum Bacillota; class Clostridia; order Lachnospirales; family Lachnospiraceae; genus Eubacterium_G. The sequence continues at coordinate 114,323 of URKY01000005.1, read as the reverse complement.
TGGAAACAAGAATTGTATCTTTTGTCATTTCCTTTTTCAATACTTCCATATCGACAATTCCATTATTATCAACAGGAAGATAAACAACATCAAAGCCCTGTTTTTCAAGATATTTCATTGGATTAGCCACGGAGGAATGTTCTATCTTTGTAGTTATTACTCTATTTCCTGCTCTTTTGTTTGCATTGGCACTTCCAATAATCGCCATGTTATTTCCTTCAGTTCCACCTGATGTAAAATATATTTCTCCCACATCTACCTTTAAAATCTTTGCAATATTTTCTTTTGCAGTTTTTACATATTTTTCGGCGTTTACCCCTATCATATGCATAGAGGATGGGTTTCCATAATCCTCTGTCATTGCTTTTACAACAATATCTTTTACCGATTCAGTAACTACGGTGGTCGCTGAATTATCAAAATACGCTTCCATTTCTATCTCCATTTTTATCTATATTTTATTCTTCCATTAAATACATTAAAACAGACATTGTAGCCATTCCTGCCGTTTCAGTACGAAGAATCCTTCTGCCTAATGTAATTGCCCGGGCCCCGATTTTTTTTGCTTCCTCAACCTCTGATTCCGCAAAGCCTCCTTCCGGACCAATAAAAATTCCTATTTTCATTCCGGGCTTTATTTCAGAAAAAACTTCTCTTGTTACAGACATATTTTCTGCCTCTTCATAAGGAATAAGTACCATATCCATATCTTTCGCCCTGTCCAGCGCCTGAGCAAAACTTACCGGCATTAAAACTTTCGGAATAATTCCACGTTTCGACTGCTTCGCAGCGCTTTCTGCTATGGCATTCCATCTTCTAACCTTTGATTCTGCTTTTTTCGCATCCAACTTCACAATACATCTCTTTGTGGAAACCGGTGCTATCTCACAGGCTCCAAGTTCAACCATTTTCTGAATAATGGTTTCCATTTTATCTCCTTTAGGAAGCGCCTGAAACAATGTAACTTCTATAGGCAGTTCTCTTGTCTCTCCGTTAATGTCCTCGATTTTTGCCTGCACTTCGTCGTTGCTAAAATCTGATATTTTACAAATATATTCCCTGTCTTCACCGTCACTTACAAGAATAGTTTCTCCAACTTTCATTCTAAGGACGTTTTTTATATGGTTTACATCTTCCCCTGTTATGGTTATTGTTTCTTCTCCAATTTGGGACTGTTCAACAAAAAATCTGTACATATTACTCCTTTGACAACTCTGCCATAATTGCTCTCCAGTCACCCTGCTTTACAACATCCTTTAACTGTAAATTAGGATTCTTTTCAATTGCTTCTTTTACATCATCCTCTTTCATATATATAATTCCCGATGATATAAACACACCACCTTTTGCAAGGAATTTGTCTACAATGGCAGTAATTGGAATAATAACGTCTGCCAGAATATTTGCCACAACTATGTCATATTTTTTATTCTGGAATTTTTCCTGCATTGCCTCATCTTCCAAAACATTTCCCGCAATAACTTCAACCTTATCCATTGAAAGATTATTTACCTTGAAATTATCATATACTGCTTCAATTGCAGCAGGGTCAATATCAGTCATGTCAATTTCTGATGCTCCAAGTTTTTTTGCCACAATTGACAAAATTCCGCTTCCACATCCAAGATCCAATACCTTGTCTTCCGGCTTAACATACTTTATAAGCTGCTTTATGCATAACTGGGTAGTATCGTGTTTTCCTGTTCCAAAAGCAGTACCGGGATCAATCTCTATCATCTTCATTCCCCTATGCTTATCGTCCATTTCTTCCCATGTAGGCTTTATAAAGAAATCACCAACTGTAAATGACTTAAAATATTTCTTCCAGTTATTTACCCAGTCCACATCTTCAGTCATTCCTTTAGTAATGCTTCCTTCACCTATATCAATGAAGTCTTTTGCTTCTTTTAACTTGGTCCTTAAATCATCTAATAGCTTTTCATCATCGGCATCTTCTTCCGTATAAAAACTTATATAAGCTGTTCCATCATCTTCCGGAAGGTCTGCAAGATAATCAATAAATTGTTTTTCTTTCTCCTCTTTTGTTATCTGAACATTGTCTTCCACCTGAACTCCATTAATGCCAAGTTCCATTAAAACTCCGCTGACAAAATCCTCTGCCTGAGTTGTTGTCTTAAGGGTATATTTATTCCACTTCATATATTTTCTCCATTTACTTTTTTGTAATATGCATATTTATAAAGTACTCTTTAACCGAAATATCATAACATACACAATAGATTTTGGCAAATTAAAAGAAAAGCAGAAAAGGGATTTTTGTCTCTTTCCTGCTTTTTTATTTTAATTAAAAGAACTTCTTCTTTCTTTTTTTATCAGGCTCGGATTTCTTCTCGTTAAATTCATTTAATGTATCACCTGAAACCTGATCCAATTTCTTAATTAAATCTTTCTGTTCCGCCGTAAGCTTTGTAGGAACCTTTACAACTAATGTTGAGTACTGATCACCTCTTGTACTCTGATTATGAACGTTGCAAACACCCTTACCTTTAAGTCTTATTCTTGTTCCTGTCTGAGTTCCCGGCTTAATGTTAAACTTAACGTCACCATCAATAGTTTTAACTCTGATGTCTCCACCAAGAGCTGCCTGAGCAAAGGATATTGAAGTTGTTGAATATAAATTCATTCCATCACGTTCAAAATCTCTACTTGGAGTAACTCTGATATCAACTAACAAGTCACCTCTTGGGCCTCCGTTAGTTCCCGGTTCTCCTTCGCCTGTTTTACGGATTCTCTGCATATCATCAATTCCTGCTGGAATTTCTATAGTAACCTTTTTCCTTGTCTGCTTATATCCAAGTCCGTGACAGTCAGGACATTTTTCTTTTACAATCTTACCGGTTCCTCCACAGTCAGGACAAACCTGAGTGCTTTGCATTATTCCCATCATTGTCTGACGACGTGTTGTATATTGTCCTGCACCGTTACATTTTGGACATGTCTGGGGTGAGGTTCCCGGTTTTGCTCCGTTACCACCACATGTTTTACATGTTTCTTTGTAATTAATTGTAACGTCTTTCTTACATCCGAAAACTGCCTCTTCAAAAGTGATTGTAATTCCGTATCTTACATCAGCACCACGTCTTGGTCCATTACTTGGTCCACGTCTTCTACTGCCGCCACCAAATAAATCACCAAAAATATCGCCAAATCCACTGCCACCAAAAATGTCTCCGAAATCAAATCCACTAAAGTCAAATCCTCCGGCACCACCTGCTCCACCTTCAAATGCAGCATGACCAAACTGATCATACTGTTTTCTTTTTTCAGCATCGCTTAAAACTGCATAAGCTTCTGAAGCTTCTTTAAATTTTGCTGCTGCTTCTTCATTATCAGGATTTGCGTCCGGATGGTATTTTTTAGCCAGTCGTCTGTATGCTTTTTTTATTGTTGCATCATCAGCGTTTTTGTCAACACCTAGCACTTCATAATAATCTCTCTTATCTGCCATAACAATACCTTTCGTTTATATACAATAAACATTTATTCTAAACATCTATTCTGAAGTATCTATTATATCACGGCAAAACCCGTCCGTTCACCACGGGCGGGATTTCACCATTTATGTGGCAAAAATCATTCTTTTGCCCACTTATATTTTAAACTTCTGTAAAGTCTCCATCTACTACATCATCGCCCGGATTTGATCCTGCATTTGCACCTGCTCCCATGTCAGGACCTGCGCCCTGTGCACCTGCTGCCTGTGCCTGTTCATACATCTTCTGGAACAACTGCTGTGCTGAATTCATGAGTTTTTCTTTTCCTGACTTCAATTCTTCAACCTGTGCTTCTGTAGGTTCATTTTCTCCAATTGCTGAAACTGTAGCCTTTAATGCATCAATGTCTGCCTGTACAGCCTGCTTATCACTATCTGATAACTTATCACCGGCTTCGCTCATAGCCTGTTCTGTCTGAGTGATAATTGCTTCTGCTTCATTCTTTGCATCAATTGCTTCTTTACGTTTCTTATCAGCTGCTTCATATTCAGCTGCTTCTTTTACAGCCTTATCAATGTCTTCATCTGACATATTTGAACCAGCTGTAATTGTAATGTGCTGTTCTTTTCCTGTTCCAAGATCCTTAGCTGATACATTAACAATACCGTTTGCATCAATATCAAATGTAACTTCAATCTGTGGAACACCTCTCTTTGCCGGTGGAATACCGTCAAGTCTGAACTGTCCAAGTGACTTATTGTCTCTTGCGAACTGTCTTTCACCCTGTACTACGTTAATATCAACTGCTGTCTGGTTATCAGCTGCTGTAGAGAATATCTGACTCTTCTTTGTAGGAATTGTTGTATTTCTCTCGATAAGTCTTGTAGCAACACCACCCATTGTTTCAATTGATAATGAAAGTGGTGTAACATCAAGAAGAAGGATATCGCCGGCACCTGCATCACCTGCTAATTTACCACCCTGAATTGAAGCACCGATTGCTACACATTCATCAGGATTCATCTTCTTTGAAGGTTCATGACCTGTTAACTGTTTTACTTTATCCTGTACTGCAGGGATTCTTGTAGAACCACCAACTAATAATACTTTGCTAAGCTCTGATGCTGTAATTCCTGCATCCTTTAAAGCATTCTGTACAGGGATTGCTGTTCTTTCTACAAGGTCTCTTGTTAATTCATCGAATTTAGCCTTTGTTAATGTCATATTCAAATGCTGTGGTCCCTGTTCATTTGCTGTAATGAAAGGAATGTTGATTTCAACCTGAGTAGACGATGAAAGTTTCTTCTTTGCATCTTCTGCTTCAGCTTTAATTCTTTCCATAGCCATCTTATCATTTGAAAGGTCAATTCCTGTTTTGCTCTTGAAGTCTGCTACCATGTAGTCCATAACTTTCTTATCAAAGTCATCACCACCAAGTTTGTTATCACCGTTTGTTGCTAAAACTTCAATTACACCATCACCGATTTCAATTATAGATACATCAAATGTACCACCACCTAAATCGTATACCATAATCTTCTGTTCATTTTCATTATCAAGACCATAAGCCAATGCAGCTGCTGTAGGTTCGTTGATAATTCTCTTAACATCAAGTCCTGCAATCTTACCTGCATCCTTTGTTGCCTGTCTCTGTGCATCGTTGAAGTAAGCAGGAACTGTTATAACTGCTTCTGTTACGCTTTCACCTAAGTAAGCTTCAGCATCTGCTTTTAACTTCTGAAGTATCATAGCTGAAATAGCCTGTGGTGTATAGTTCTTTCCATTAATGTCTACCTTGTAATCTGTTCCCATATGTCTCTTAATTGATGAAATTGTTCCTTCTGCGTTAGTTACTGCCTGACGCTTAGCCTGTTCACCAACTAATCTTTCTCCATCCTTCTTAAATGCAACAACTGAAGGAGTTGTTCTTGCTCCATCTGCATTTGTAATAACTGTAGGTTCTCCACCTTCCATAACTGCTACACATGAGTTTGTAGTTCCTAAATCAATACCAATAATCTTTCCCATCTTATTTTCCTCCTAAATCATCTTTCTATCTATTTTTAATTTACAAACACCTGATAGCTTTTAGTTCGCTACCTTTACCATACTGTGCCTTATAACTGTGTCTCTGTATTTGTAACCTTTTTGTAATTCCTCGGATACAATGTTTTCACCAAGTTCATCGTTATCCTCGTGCATTACTGCGTTGTGAAGCATTGGATCAAATTCATTTCCCTTTGCCTCAATAGCCTCAACTCCCATATCCTCAAGAGTCTGAAGCATTTGTTTATAGATAAGATTCATTCCCTGTCCAACAGGTGAATCTAAATCTTCCTCACTAAGTGCGGCAACACCTCTTTCAAAGTTATCAACTACTGGCAAAATCTTTTCTATAATGGATCTTGCTCCTGTCTCATACATTGCCGTTTTTTCTTTTTCGCTTCTGTTTCTGAAGTTTTGAAATTCTGCAAACAATCTCTGATATTTATCATTTAATTCTTCGATTTGTTCGTCTTTTTTATCCTTCTTTTTGAAGCCCTTCTTTTTCTTCTTATCTTCTTTATCGTTTTCAGGATTTTCTTTAGTCTCAACTTTTTTTTCTGAAGTTTTTTCATCCTTACTGATATCTTCCTGTTCAACAGTTTCTTCAGTTGCCTCTTTTTCTTTTTCAACTTCCTGATTTATATTATCTTTTTCCATTGGATAATCCTTTCTATATTTTAATTGTCATCTTTATCACTAAAGTTATCACTTAACTGTTCCTTAACAGTTCTTAGTGTTTCAACAACCTTCTCATAGTCCATTCTCTTAGGTCCTATTATTCCGATAGTTCCTTTAAATCCATCTTCCAGTTCATAAGTTGCCGTTACAACACTACAATCTTTCATGGACTGTACCGGACTCTCACTACCGATGTAAACCTGAATTCCTGTTTCCTCATCACTTTCATTGATAAGTTCAGTAAGTTGTGATTTTTCTTCAAGAGTAGTAAGTAATCTGCTTGCTCTTTCCTTGTCACTTAATTCAGGATATTTAAAAATATTCGTTGCACCCGATGTATAAATCTTCATCTGTGCTTCTGTTGATATGGCCTCTGTAATTGCTTTCAAAACTTCATTGACCAATCCTTCAAATTCTCCTGCCTGTGAAGTGAGTGCTGATATAACTCCAAGATTAATGTCTTCTAATGTAAGTCCTGCAAGAGCTGTATTAAGTGCTACATTAATTCTTACAATCATCTCCTGACTGACCTCTTCATTGACTTTGACAATTTTGTTAACTACATGATTTTTGTTTGAAACCACAGTACAAAGAAGCTGTTTTTCTTCTAATATAGATAACTGAATAAATTTTATTTTATTCTCCTGAGACTTTGGTGCGGATACCATTGTTGCGTAGTTCGTATTGTTTGCCAATACCTTCGCCATATTTTGTAGTAAAGTCTCAACCTTATCTACCTTTTCAATAAGAAGATCCTCTTTTTCTGTTACCTTCTTTTCTCTCTCATCAAGCTCTGACATTTTTTCTTTCAGAATGTTGTCGACATAGAATCTGTAGCCTTTATCTGTTGGAATACGTCCTGCCGATGTGTGGGGCTGAACTATATATCCCATCTCTTCAAGGTCTGACATCTCATTTCTGATTGTTGCAGAACTTAAATTAAGATCTGTATATTTAGAAATTGTTCTTGAACCAACCGGTTCTCCTGTCTCTAAATAATTTCTAATAACAGCATCAAGAATTTTTTCTTTTCTCTCACTAAGTTCCATAGACTTCTCCTTTCTATGGCTTTGATGCTTATTAGCACTCATTTCTTTCGAGTGCTAACATCTTATCTATGGACTAATCTAGCACTCCTAATCCACTTTGTCAACACTTTATTTTAAAAAGATTTGTAAATAATTTGTGAACTAAATATTGTGTATTTTATACCAAATATGTTATCCTACTATCTACCACTTTAAATTAGGAGGTTTACCATGAAATCTAATATAAGGACAAAGTATTTCGGCAATAAAAATTTTTACAAAATGATTCTTGCCATTGCTCTTCCTATTGTTATACAAAGTCTTTTTACTAATATAGTCGCATTATTGGACAATGTAATGGTTGGTAAAGTAGGAACTGACCAGATGACAGGCGTGGCTGTCGTCAACCAACTTATTTTCGTTTTCAATCTTGCGGTATTTGGTGGGATGTCCGGAGCCGGAATTTTTTCTGCCCAGTATTTTGGACAAAAGAATGACAAAGGTGTACGTAATGTTTTTAGAATGAAATTAATAATCGGACTGTTAATAATTGTAGTCAGTCTTTCTACTTTTATTATATTGCATAATCCCCTTATCAATATGTTTTTACATGAAGGGGGAAATTCTGGGAACATAGATGCAACTTACAAATATGCTAAAGAATTTTTGTACATTATGTTATTAAGCATAATTCCTTTTGTAATATCAAACTGTTACAGCACCACTTTAAAGGAAGCCGGACAGACTATGGTTCCAATGGTTGCCGGAATTATTGCAGTTGTTGTAGATTTAGTTTTTAATGCTCTTTTGATATTTGGTTTATTGGGATTTCCAAAGTTAGGGGTTGCCGGTGCTGCCATTGCCACGGTTCTTTCCAGATTTATTGAATGCGGATACCTGATTTTCTATACTCACAGCCATTCTGATAAATATAAATTTATTAGAGGAGTTTATAGAAGTCTTTATGTCCCTGCATCTCTTGTAAAAAAGGTTGTAATTACAGGTACCCCTTTACTTCTCAATGAATTTCTCTGGGCAGCCGGCATAACAATGCAAACTCAGGCATTATCCACCAGAGGGCTTGCGGCTGTTGCCGGTCTTAACATTGCAAATACTATTAACAATGTAGTAAATACAGTATTTCTAACTATGGGAGTTGCAATTTCCATAGTTGTAGGGCAGCTTCTTGGTGCAGGAAAAGTCAAAGAAGCAAAAGATACTGATAGAAAGATGATTGTTTTTTCACTGCTTATATCTCTGGGTGTTTCGGCAATTCTTGTTTTCGCCTCCATATTCTTTCCAAGAATGTACAACACTACCGGAGAAATAAGGTATCTTGCCACAAGATTTATTCTTGCTTTTGTTGTAGCGACGCCTTTTAATGCATTTACCAATGCTGCATATTTCACTCTTCGAAGTGGTGGCAAAACCATAATGACCTTTATATTTGACAGCGGTTTTATCTGGGTTGTAAATGTGCCTGTGGCAATGCTGCTTGCCCATGGAACTACAATGCCCATTGTATGGATGTTTTTATGTATAAGTCTGTTAGATGTGTTAAAGGCAATTATCGGATTTATTTTAGTAAAACGCGGAACATGGCTTAACACTATCGTTGAATAATTATTACTTATATTAACTTAAAATATGCATCAGGAATCTGAATTAATTCGCAATTCTTTTTTCTGATGCATTGTTTTTGCTTTTCGTTTAATTTCACATTCTTCCATATATATACTTTTGCATTGTCCGGCATCTTATTACATATGCCGATTTCTGCCTCTGTTTTGTTAAACACCGTAAATACTTTATCAAGGATTTCTCTATGGTTATCCAGACATATTAATTCATCAAGATATAATTTTACTGTCTGTTCAACATTTTCTAATCCTTCACGGGTATGAATCTTTTGCGAGTCATAATATTTTAAATTTAATGTCTTATTCTTCTCTACAGCCTCCCGTATTTTGATATATATATTTTGTTCTTTTTCAAAATTACCACACAGGACAAACTTCCTTTCTGCCCCATTACTGTTTAGCCGGTCTGTTATTTCTCCTATAATTACATCTTCACAGTCCACATCTAAAATTATGGCATTCCTATTGCTGTTTTCTATATATTTTTTATATTCATTATTATGAATTTCTTCCTTATATATTAACACTCCCTCTTTTGATAATAATTTCTTTGCTTCTTCCATAACTCTCTTACTACTGTTTTTATATAAAAAAATCAAGTCAAATCTTTTCTTATGGGTTATTTCTAAAGTTTTTAGAATAACGTATGTGCCTCCATTTATTATAAAGCTACATGGAAATTCAAAATTATTAACGATTTCCCTGTCTTCGTCCTGTATAAATAAAGGTATTTCTTTACTCCTGTCAGTTCTAATAATCATTTTTTCTCCTTAAAAAACCGGGTTGGTTCAATATTTAAAAAACTACATATTTCTAACAACTCTCCTGCTAAAAATACAGTTTTAGTATCCGTTAATTTTTCTTCCGATATTCCTGTACTTTTTGATATATCCGGAATGGAGATTTTATTTTCTTTTATATAATTTATTATATTTTCAGATATTCCCATACCCAAATCCTTTCCCATTTTCCCAGAATTTTCCTAATATAAGCCCATTATATTCTTATTTAATAAGAATTACAATCTGTTTTTTCTTGTGTATCGAGAATTTGTTGACGCATAAAAATTGTTAATATAAAATACAAGGAGAACACCCTTGAAAGGATATAAAAATGGCAAATATAAAAATAGCCCCTGTGCTAAAGAAATGTAGAAAACAGAATGACTTATCCGTCCATGAAGTTTCAAAGAAGCTAAAAGAAAGATCTTTGAATGTGGCAGAAAAAACTATTTACGGATGGGAAAGCGGACAGGCGCAACCCAATGCTGACACATTTATGATTTTATGTGACATATACCATATAAATGATGTTTTAAAAGAGTTTGGCTATACTGACAGGGCAAGTTTTACAATAACCAAATCAGAACAGGAATTGATAAAGAAATATCGTGAACACCCTGAATTGCATGAAGCCATTCATAAACTTCTTGATTTGGATTAAAATTACTCCTCTTACTTACCGGTAAGGTGGAGTTTTTTTAGTTACTTATCCTTTAAATTTATCCTTTTAACCTCGACATTTTTCCCCTTTATTTAATTATTTAATTTTGTTATAATTGAACGGAATAGGAGGTTTTTCATGAATTTTGGTTACAAAGAAACTATGGACAAACAAAAAGACCTTGTTTCCCTTCAGAAAAAGGTTGTTTCAAAGTCCTTAGTCGGTACATTAAAAGTTTTATTATATATACTTTTACTTTTAGTAATTACAGTGAGTTTTTTATTCCTTGGTATTTTACATGGAATAATTAAGAATTCACCTGATATTAATGATGTTTCCATCGTACCTTCCTCATACTCTACGACAGTGTATGACATAAACAATAAACAGATTGCGAAACTCATAACATCAGGTTCTAACAGAATAAAGGTAAGCCTTGATCAGGTTCCGGTTCATCTTCGTTGGGCATTTATTGATACCGAAGATGCCAGATTTTATGAACATAACGGAATTGACATTCAAGGCATTGGTCGTGCCGCCCTTATTGCCGTTACCACAATGCATGCTACTGAAGGTGCCAGTACTCTTACCCAGCAGGTTTTAAAGAATAACGTCTTTACCGACTGGACAAGTGAAAATAATTTTATTTCTTCTCTTAAGAGAAAGATTCAGGAACAGTACCTTGCATTACAATTGGAAAAGGTAACTTCAAAGGACACTATACTAGAGGCTTATCTAAACACCATTAACTTAGGTTCAAATACTCTTGGTGTACAGGCAGCTTCCCTTAGATATTTTAATAAAAATGTAAGCAAAATAACGATTTCCGAATCAGGAGTTATAGCAGCCATAACCCAGAATCCTTCTTTCTACGATCCTATTATCAATCCGAAAAATAATGCGAAACGTAGAAAGAAAATCTTAAAGAATATGCGTGATGCAGGCCACATTACAAAGGCACAATACAAAGAGGCCATAAAGGATGACGTTTATTCAAGAATTCAGAAAGTAAACAACAAAATTGAAAAACGTACTGAAACCGTTAACTCATATTTTGTTGACGCATTGATTCAGCAGGTTATGGAGGATCTTCAGAAAACAAAAGGTTATTCATATACTCAGGCTTACAATGCAGTTTACAGTGGTGGTTTAAAGATATACTCTACTCAGGATTCTCAGATTCAAAAGATTTGTGATAAGGAAGTTTCCGATGATTCAAATTACCCTTACCATATTTCTTACTCCATTAACTGGGCATGGTCAGTACAAAATCCTGACGGAACAGTTGATAACTATGATGAAAGCGATATGGCACAATATCACAGATCTGTTTTAGGAGAAAAGGATTATCAGTTAATCTATTATTCTAAAGATTCTGCGAAGGCTGAAATTAAAGCATACAAAAAACATTTGAAAAAGAAATACTATAAAAAAGGTCTGAAGAAGGAAAATGGATACGCCCAGTACGAAACTCTGTACTATAACCCACAGCCTCAGGCAACCTTTACGGTAATGGATCAGCGCACCGGATATGTAAAAGCCATTGTCGGTGGCAGAGGTAAGAAAAATGTTAATATGTCACTCAATCGTGCAACTGACTCAACGCGTCAGCCCGGTTCTACTTTTAAGGTTTTATCCACATATGCTCCCGCCATTGATACTATGGGTTACACATTGTCTACTACAATTGTCGACGAACCTTACAGATATTCCAACGGCAGACCTGTTAACAACTGGTATTCAGGATACCGTGGTACTGTTACCGTAAAGAAAGCAATTGCCCAGTCAATGAACGTCTGTGCAGTAAAGACTTTAACTGAAATCACACCACAGCTTGGTTACGAATACCTTTGCAATTTTGGTATTACCACTTTAGTTGACAAGCGTGTTGAAAAAGACGGCTCAGTATCTTCTGATATTAACCAGCCACTTGCTTTGGGTGGTATTACAGATGGTGTTACAAACCTTGAAATGACAGCTGCTTATGCTACCATCGCCAACAAGGGAACTTATACAAAACCTACCTTTTATTCACAGGTAATAGACAGTAACGGTCGTGTTATTTTGGATAATACAACACCTACAACTCATACTGTATTAAAAAAAGAAACTGCAGCTCTTCTTACAGAGGCAATGGAAAGCGTTGTTACTGAAGGTACCGGTACTGCATGTAAATTATCAAACGGAATGGTTGCTGCCGGTAAAACAGGTACAACATCAAGCGAATATGATTTATGGTTCTGCGGTTATACACCTTACCTGACTGCTTCTATTTGGACAGGGTATGACGAAAACAAATCTCTTTCCGGAGATCAGGCATACCACGAAAGATTATGGGCTAAAATAATGGACCAGATAGATGATGTAAAGAAATATAAGCCTAAAGGATTTAACAAGGGCGAAAACGTAAAAGCCGTACAGATTTGTGATACTTCCGGAAAAACTGCTATTAAAGGTGTCTGTCCAAAGACTCACACTGAGTATTACAAAAAAGGTACTGAACCTGCTAAATGCAGTTATCATTCAAGCTATAACAATGGTAATTATAGTAGTAACAGCAAATACAATAGCAAAACCAACAGCGAATCTTCTACAACTAAAAGTAGTAATAAAACGCCAACAAAAGCAGCTACAGGTAGCACAAAGCCTACAACTAAAGCCAAAACTAAGAATTCAGCTCAAAAAACTACCAATAGCAATGAATAATAATATATAATATTATATAGATAACACTAAATCCTTCCACTCAAAGTTTTGATTGGAAGGATTTTTTATATTTTGATTTATTGCTTTGTATTTTCATCTGCATTTACAAAGTACCGTTCAAAAAAGCTCTCCCAAAAGTACAATGCCTTTTGGAAGAGCTCTTTTCATATATATTATATATTCATTTCTTAATTAGCAAACGCCTTGTGCTTCCATAGCTTCTGCTACTTTTTCAAATCCGGCAATGTTAGCACCTACTACATAGTTACCTTCAAATCCGTATCTCTTAGCAGCATCACTGATGTTATGATAAATGTTAACCATAATTGTCTGTAACTTAGCGTCAACTTCTTCGAATGTCCATGAAAGTCTTTCGCTGTTCTGTGACATTTCAAGAGCTGATGTAGCAACACCACCAGCGTTAGCAGCCTTACCACCAACGAACCATACGCCGTTTTCCTGTAAGTATTCTGTTGCATCAATTGTTGTAGGCATGTTAGCACCCTCACAAACTGCTTTACATCCGTTAGCTACTAACTGCTTAGCATCATCAATAAGTAATTCATTCTGTGTAGCACATGGAAGAGCGATATCACATTTAATCTGCCATACTCCACGTCCTTCATGATATTCTGCTGAAGGTCTTGCAGCTGCATATTCTGTAAGTCTTGCTCTCTTAACTTCCTTAACTTCTTTAAGAAGGTCTACATCGATTCCTTCCGGATCATAAATCCAACCCGTTGAATCTGAACATGTAACAACCTTAGCTCCCATCTGATGAGCTTTCTGAATAGCATAGATAGCAACGTTACCAGCACCTGAAACAACTACAGTCTTGCCTTCCATGCTTTCATTATGGTCTTTCATTAATTCCTGTGTTAAGTAAAGTAATCCGTAGCCTGTAGCTTCTGTTCTTGCTAAAGAACCACCATATGTAAGTCCCTTACCTGTAAGAACACCTTCATATAATCCACGGATTCTCTTATACTGTCCAAACATATATCCGATTTCTCTAGCTCCTGTTCCGATATCACCTGCTGGTACGTCAGTGTCAGCGCCGATATATTTACAAAGTTCTGTCATAAAGCTCTGGCAAAATGCCATTACTTCTCTATCTGATTTTCCCTTAGGATTGAAATCAGAACCACCTTTACCACCACCAATTGGAAGTCCTGTAAGTGAGTTCTTGAAAATCTGTTCAAAACCTAAGAATTTGATAATACCAATATTTACTGATGGATGAAGTCTTAAACCACCCTTGTATGGTCCGATAGCTGAGTTAAACTGTACTCTGTATCCTGTGTTAACCTGTACCTGTCCCTTATCATCAACCCAAGGAACTCTGAACTTAAACTGTCTTTCAGGTTCGCAGATTCTTTCAAGTAAAGCTTCTCTTCTGTACTTCTCCTCGTTTGCATCAATTACAGGTCTAAGTGAATTTAATACCTCTTCAACTGCCTGTAAAAATTCCGGTTCACTAGCATTTTTTTCTTTAACTTTTGCTAATACCTCGTCTACATATGACATTTTGTAGCCCTCCTTAATATATTTTTCTTAATCTTGTGCATCACCTTTGTTTGATATTCATAACTTTAGTGCACTAAAGAGATTATATAGTAAATTTCTTATTATTACAACCTTTGCTTTTTCTAAACTTAATTTTGTAAGGCAAATAATAAATTTTCTTTATTTTATTAAGTATGAGATGAATATTTTATTTTCAACTACTAAATGTCATTTTTTATCATTTCATTTTGGGCTTAAAAATAAGTGATGCCAGATAACCAAAGATTAAAGCCCCGGATATTCCTACCGCACTTGACGTGAACCCACCTTTAAATAATCCCAATACTCCATAATCCTGAATTGCCTCTTTCATTCCTTTCCAGAGATTGTTTCCAAAGCCAAGCAACGGCACTGTTGCACCACATCCTGCCCACTTTGAAAAGGGTTCATAAATACCTACTGCTCCAAGTACTACTCCTATGCACACAAGGCTTACCATTAATCTTCCTGGCGTCAGTTTTGTTTTGTCTATAAATATTTGCACAATTGCACAAATTGCCCCGCCTACAAGAAAACTTTTAATAAAAATCATAATTTCCCCCATTAATTATTTTTTCTTCATAAATTAACAACTTTCAATTTGAACCAGATGCGCAATTCCCGGAACACTGTTTCCTTCATTAAAACTTACGGGTGACATTAATGCTCCTGTTGGTATAAAAAGAATTTTTTTATAAGCACCTTTTCTTAACTGTTTAAATACATAGGACGTAAGTACAGTTGCTGCACAGCCACAGCCACTTCCTCCTGCATGTGTGTCCTGCATACCTGCATCAAACATTTCTATTCCGCAATCCATATGGACTTTTGAAATATCGTAACCTTTCTCGTTTAACAAATCAAACAATATAGTTTTCCCAACTACACCTAAATCCCCTGTAATTATCTTGTCGTAATCCTGTGGTGTAGTTCCGAAATCCTTAAAATGTCTGTATATTACATCTGCAGCTGCCGGTGCCATGCATGCTCCCATATTTTGTGCATCCTTTACACCATAATCCACAATTTTCCCTGTTGTTATGCCTGTGATTTTTGCAAAGCCTTTTTTTGTTCCTATTATTACTGCTCCGGCTCCTGTAACAGTCCATGTAGCCGCATATGGTCTCTGATTTCCATATGCCAACGGGAATCTAAACTGCCTTTCAGCACTTGCAAAATGACTGGAAGCTATCGCTATAACATTGTCAGCATTTCCTCCTTCCACAGTTATGGCTGCTATCCCAAGTGCCTCCCCGATAGTTGAGCATGCCCCATACAGTCCAAAGAAGGGAATTTCAAATTCCAATATACCAAACGTGGATGCAATTAACTGTCCAAGCAAATCCCCGGCAAAAATATATCGGATGTCTTCTTTATTTATGTTTGATTTAAATAATACTTTCTGTATGGCTTCTTTTTGCAAAAGACTTTCTGCCTTTTCCCACGAATCCTGCCCAAGCATTGGATTTTGTTCCACAACATCGAATAATTTTCCTAAAGGTCCTTCTCCCTCTTTTTGTCCGACTATTGATGCTCCCTCTATAATATAAGGAGGTTTATCGAAAACCAGACTTTGCTTTCCTATCATTCTTCCCATTTTTCCACCTCTGACAATTTCTGTTTACACTTTTTATTTACAAATTTTAGTCAATATTAGTATTTGCATATTTTAAGCAATTATTACACTTTTCTGTTTTACTTGATTAAATTGTAATATTCCTATAAAATATAATGGACAAAAAATATAAAAAAGGAGAACTTTATGAAAACTTCAGAAATTGGCATTCTGATTTCAATTATTTTCTATATGCTTTCAATAATTTTAATTGGAATCTATTATGCCAAAAAAAACAACGACTCAGGGGATTTTTATTTGGGAGGAAGAAAACTTGGACCTTTTGTAACGGCAATGAGTGCAGAAGCTTCCGACATGAGCAGTTACTTACTTATGGGACTTCCGGGACTTGCATATCTTACAGGTCTTTGCGATGTATTCTGGACTATTGTTGGTCTTGCAACAGGTACATATCTAAACTGGCTTTTAGTTGCCAAACGTCTTAGAAAATATTCTGCTGTATGTGGAAATTCTATTACAATTCCTGACTTTTTTGCCAACAGATATCGTGACAAAAAAGTTTTAAAAACTATATCTGCAATAATTATTATTATTTTCTTTGTTCCATATACTGCTTCAGGATTTGCAGCATGTGGAAAATTATTCCATTCACTGTTTGGAGTGAATTACGTTACAGCAATGGTAATAAGTGCTATTGTAATTATTGCGTATACCTCACTTGGTGGATTTCTTGCCGCAAGTATAACAGACTTTATTCAAAGTATAATTATGTCTGTTGCATTAATCACGGTAATATTCTACGGTATTTCTTCTGTTGGGGGAATGGATGCTGTTATTTCACACGTTAAGGATCTTCCGGGATATTTAAGTTTGAATTCATCATATGATGCCACATCTAATTCCGCATCACCATATGGAATAATAACAATTATTTCAACTTTGGCATGGGGACTTGGATACTTTGGTATGCCACATATCTTATTAAGATTTATGGCTGTTGAACACGAAGATAAAATTAAACTTTCAAGAAGAATTGCAAGTATATGGGTTGTAATTGCCATGGCTATAGCACTTTTAATTGGTGTTATCGGTCACGCCATGACTTCAGCCGGCGTTATCGGTTCACTTGGCGATTCAGAAACTATTATTGTTTCCATAGCCCATGTGCTAAGCTCTCACGGCTTATTATTTGCTATAGTTGCCGGTGTGATTTTAGCAGGAATTCTTGCTTCAACAATGTCAACTTCAGATTCACAGCTTTTAGCTGCCTCTTCAAGTATTACTGAGGATTTAATGGGTGGCGTCTTCGGAATTAAGCTTTCACCAAGAGCTAATGTTATTGTTGCAAGATGTTCTGTTATAGCAATATCTGTTGTAGCTATCTTTTTAGCCCTCGACCCTTCAAGCAATGTATTTAAAATTGTATCATTTGCCTGGGCAGGATTTGGTGCTACTTTCGGACCTGTTATGATATTCGCTTTATTCTGGAAACGTTCAAACAAATATGGTGCAATTTCCGGTATGGTTGCCGGCGGAGCCATGGTATTTATCTGGAAATTCCTTGTTCGTCCAATGGGCGGAGTTCTTGATATTTACGAACTTCTTCCGGCATTTATTGTTGCCAGCATATTTATTGTTGTAGTCAGTCATCTGACTAAAGCACCTGATGAAGAAATTGTAAAAGAATTTGAATCTATATAAAATGATATATTAATTTGTAAAAAAAGAGTGTCGCATAACTTTTGTTATGTCGGCACTCTTTTTTTAGTCAATCTTTGGGCTTCTTTGTTGCTTTCCTATGCTTTTTGCTATTTCACGCTCGGAAGGCAACATTTTTACTTACATTCATAAAGCTCTTTAACTCTGTTTTCAGTGTCAAATACATTATTGTACTCGGCTATATTATATTTCTGTAAAAGTTCATAATATGGCGATTCTTTGTCATTTACCTTGTAGAATTTACCTTCCTTACTTATATATCCGTGCTTTGTAAGTACGGGAACCTGTTCATATACCTTAGATGTTAGCTGTTGGTAACCACTTTTGCCAAGACCTGCCACATCAAATACTAATGAACTTAAATAGTTTGCACTTATATTGAGATTTTCTTGAGATTCAATATTATAATTTGCCCACAATATAAACTGAGTGTTTCTCTTTGCCAGTTTCGAATATTCCTTATCCAGTCTGCTTTCCTTTTGGATTTCATCATAAAAACTGTCTTCAACTTTGGGCTGATGATCTCCAAAGAACAGAATAATTGTTGGTTCATCAACCTGCTTAAAATACTGAACAAGCATTTTTAATGCATCATCTGTATGTTTAACTAAATTCAGATAACGTCTTGCCTCCGGAACATTACTGTCTGAGTCCAACTCAACTCCCTTTGACAGGCCTTCATAATCATAGTCAAAGGGACTGTGATTCTGCATAGTCACGTTAAATAAGAAAAATGGCTTATCACTTTTCTTTTTATAATTTTCATATTCTGAAATAATTTTATCAAAATTTCCTTCATCTGAAACAAAATTGCCTAAATGCTTTTCCCCTTCAAAATCATCCATAGACAAAAACTTATTAAATCCCAGCAGTGGGTAAACTTTATCTCTGCTATAGCCTGAAGGTTTGAACGGATGCATTGCTAAAATTCCCCCATATCCCTGTTTTTTCAGCAATGATGCCATTGATTGCATTGGTTCATTAATGTATGTGGTATATGCTGTTATTCCGTTTGGCACAAATGCCATGGAATTTCCTGTCAAGGCCTCAAACTCAGTTGAAGCTGTTCCACCACCAAAAACTGAAACCCATAACTGACCTCTTATAGTATTTTCCTTTAAACTGTTAAAAAACGGTGCATTGTCCTTATTAAGTTTAATATCTGAAAATGACGAAAAATCAGTAAACGCCTCATCCATAATAACTATTATATTAGGTGATTTTTTATTTTTATCCTTTTCTGTTGCCGTATATTTTTTTGCTATTTCCTTTACCTTCGCAATTGAATATCCTTTAGGTTTCTTTACAATCAAATCCTTTATACTTTTTACAAAAGTAATGTACATACCGTTTGTCTTGTATGTTTCCTGTGGTTTAAAATATTTAATTTTATAATCTTTATCATGTATATTTGTTTCAAAAAATTTATTATATCCGTTCCATACCATTACAACTGCAAGCAACACAGGAACAATTCTCCACCACTTAGGAGTAGCCGTACATTTTCCAAGCCTTGTTACAAGGAAACATATTGCTATGGAAACAATAATTAAAATATATACTCTCCACTTTAAAGTGTAACTGTAGCCCTCAGCCACATTTGCCGCTGTCTGCATTGTAAATAAATCTACTGCCAATAGGCCTATGCCCCTAAATAAAATAACAAAATAATTTGCCACGGCAAACACTGTAGATACCACTGTTATTCCTATAACTGACGCTTTAAAGCTGTTGAATATAGCATAGAAAATAATTGCAATCATAAACATAATATAAAGATTAAAATTTCTTGCCTCTGCAGTAAATGTTTTATAATCGCAATTAGAAGCAATGTGCATCATTGCATAATTTTCAAAGACAACAATAATAGCCATAACCGCCAGTAAAATATTATTTAACAGCTTTGGTATATCAAATTTAAAAAATAATAAAACCGACGGAAAAATAAATAAAAGTGTTGCCACAATAATTCTGTCAGCCTCTACAACTTCGTGGTGTATATAAAGCTTTTGCGTAAAAATCTGCAGATACATGGCAAAAAATAAAATAACCAGCATTACTTTTCCAATTATTATTGCCGTGTCTTTTTTATTTAATTGTACTTTTTTCGCATTTATAACATTAAATAAAGATTTCATTTCAACTCCTTTATGGCAAAGAACACTTTACATAATTTTTATCTTGCCAAAAGGATTTTATCGCATTTCCATCAAATTTTCAATGTTTTAGTTAATATACATTTTTCCATTTTTTTTAGTACATATTAATTTTCTGCTTATTTAACCAGACCCGTTGTCTGTAACAGCATATATATAATGCCTACTATCCAGCTTGAAAATATTCCGTATAGTATTACGGGACCTGCAATTGTAAATATCTTCGCTCCTACACCAAAAATCTGGCCTTCCGCCTGAAATTCAATAGCCGGGGAAACTACTCCGTTTGCAAAACCTGTAATAGGTACAAGACATCCCGCTCCTCCAACCTTGGCAATTTTCGGATATAAACCAAATCCCGTTAAAAGAACGCTTTCCAATATAAGTGTCAGGGTTGTCCATGCAGCAGCGTCCTCTTTTCCCATTCCAAAATAGGTAAAAATTTCAAGCCACACCTGCCCCATAAGACAAATCAGTCCACCAATCCAAAAAGCATTAAACATATCTTTCCAGAGATTGTTGTTTGGTGTTATTCGCTCTACATACTCGTTGTATTCCTGTTTCTTTTTTTCACTTTCCATTGTTTTCCCCCACAAGACTAATCATTTAATCTTCCATTTTTATTTTTTTACCCAGTTATTTGTAAACTGAATAACTGATGCCAGAACCTTGCCTACTGCTACTGCCAGTATTACAAAACTAAGTCCCACTTTTAGTTTTACCCTTCGTGCAAAAATTGCCGTTGCATTAAGCGCCTCTGCCAAAGACACTGCAAGGCAGCCAACAAAAATCCCCTGGGCAAGACTCATAACAAACTGAAGGCTCTGGTAAATTTCTGCCTTGAGGGGAATTCTTACTGAGAAAACCCATATGACATTCCATAATATTCCGCCTATTACAACTGCTGTTTCGTATGTCCTTACATGCTTTGCAGTGTGGGTTTTCCCTGCCATTCTTGTTATTACCCCTGTTGATGCGATAAGGGCAAATACGGCCGCTGAAATAACGGCACCACCGCCAAAAGCGGTTAATGCCATTACAATATATTTTATTATCATTATTTCACATCCAACTTTCCGTCATCTCTGTTATGACCTGTAATTAATGTCTGATTTACATCCATTTCATACTTTCTCATTTCAACTTCAATTGGAGTAGGATCTTTTGACAACTTTTTAGGTCCAAAATGATTATAGAAAATAAGAATTCCGACTCCCATTCCCAATGAATAGCATAATTCCATAAGATTTTTACCTGTGTTCTTATCCCCTGTCAGGAGTTTGCATACTTTTTCAAACATTCCACCAACAGATACATCATTGTTAAAAGACATAATTGAAAATCCTGCTCCGAAAAACAGAATAATACAAATAGCTGCTACCTTAAGAAACTCCAGCCACTTTACATCACTGTTTGCCTTTTTAAATTCAATTACACAGTCAGTTTCTCCCACACTTTGAACATCTACATTTTGAAATTCCTTATCAACAATTTCAAAAATTTTCATTATGGAAACAATATAACGGTTCTTTCCATGAGAATTATCCGTCAGTAACTTAATGGGCTTTAGCCTGTTAACTACACTTTTATTTTTACATTCAAGGGTTGCCACATCTGCAATTGTTACATAATCTGTAGTTACCTCAACGCACTGATTCATATTAATATATAAAGTATCGCTCATCTTATCACCTATATCATTACTGCCGCTTCATTTTTCCCGGTTTCCTTTGAATTAGAGCACATATACAATCCCAAACCTGCTATTGCTACTAACATTAATATTACTAAAAAACATTTCACAAACTTCATATTATACACTCCATTTTTAATTTGTTTTATATAATATTGTCAGTATAACCAGTAACTTATGTAATATTCCATTTTTATTTAAAAAACTTCTCCTTTAAATTCAGTAGGATTTTCTTTTCCATTCTTGAAACCTGAACCTGATTTTTTCCTATAAGTTCTGCAATCTGTGCCTGGGTTTTGTTTTGAAAATATCTTAAAACAATAATTTTTCTTTCCGTTTCATTAAGACTATCCAGTATCTCTTCCACAAACATTTTATCAACTACAATATCTTCACTTTTATTTTCAGCCTCAATTTTGTCAATTATATTTGTAGTTTTTCCATCTGAGGAATCTGTTTCACGGTATATGGACTCCACCTCCCTTAAGGACTCAATTGCTGTTACCACGTCTTCCTTTGACAGATTACATCCTTTTGCAATTTCTTCTATTGTAGGTTCTCTTTTATTTTTCTCTTTAAATTTTTCAGTTTCTCCTATAATCTTCACCTGATTTTCCTTAATTGTACGACTTATCTTAATTATGCCGTCATCACGCAAAAAACGCCTTATTTCACCTGTTATTAATGGAACTGCATATGTTGAAAAGGCAACCTTGTAATCAAGATCAAATCTGTCAATTGCCTTCAACATGCCTATGCATCCTATTTGAAATAAATCTTCTCCTTCATGTCCCCTGTTTAAAAATCTTCTGACAACACTCCATATAAGCCCGGTGTTTTCGATTAATAATTTATCTCTTGCCTTCTTATCTCCCAAATGAGCCTGCTTTATTAGAGTTATTGTATCCATACTACCTCGATTTATTATTTTTTATTTTTTTTGTCATAATTACTGTTGTTCCTCTGTCTTTTTGAGATGCCACCTGAATATCATCCATAAACATCTCCATAAACATAAATCCCATTCCTGAACGTTCCAATTCAGGTTTTGTAGTAAAAAGCGGCTCTCTTGCTTTATCTATGTCCTCGATTCCAATTCCCTCATCCTTTATTTCAATTCTTAACAATGCATCCTTACCTGCTTCATTAATTGTAAGGCTGCATTTCATATAAATTTTCCCCGGTCCTTCATTATAACCGTGTATAATTGAATTTGTAACTGCTTCTGATACAGCTGTTTTTATGTCATTTATCTCTTCCACTGTTGGGTCCAGTTCAGTTACAAATGCTGCAATGGCAATTCTTGCCAATCCCTCATTTTGGGATTTCGCATCAAAAATTATGCTCATATTATTATCCATAATTCACCTCTCTAATATGTATTGCCCCCGATTTCCGTCGGTGGCTGTTCGTCGGAAACATTTACAGTCCTATATGTTTGTCAGACTGGCGGTTTCCGTCTTTATAACTAATTTATATAACCCTGATATGGTAAATATCCTGTCTACTGCATTATTGATGTTTGTAACCGTAATATTACCGCCTCTTGTTTTTATTAATTTATATCTACCCATTATGACGCCTATTCCCGAACTGTCCATAAAATTAGTTCTTTTGAAATTAAAAATAACGTTTCTTATTTGATTTGAAATTATGTACCAGTCAGACTGCTCCGTAATAGACTTTGCATTGTGATGGTCCAATTCCTCCGGCAAATAAATAAACAGATTTTCTCCTCTTACCTCGTATAAAACTTCCATATATCATTACCCCCTTTTATAAAAAAAGAGAAGAACCTTTGTCCTTCTCTTTCGTAAATATAATTTATGATTTTTATTCGTTACCGCCGTTGTCACCGTTGTCGCCATTATCACCACTATCCGGCAACTGATTTTTGGCTTTTGTGTAGAAATCCGAATCAGGGAATTCATCTACTAATTTCTTAAATGTTTCCTCTGCCTTTTTTGAATCTCCGTTCTTCTGATAAGAATATGCTAAATAGTACAATGCCTCATCATTATTCTTGTTAACTTCAACACACTTCTTAAACTGCTCAATGGCGTTCTTATAATCGGCGCTTTCATAAGCCGTCATACCGTCATCAAAAGCACCTTTTTCAATCTTTCCTGACAGCTGATTGCTCATGGCTTCATACACTGCCGTAAATGACGTAGAATCCATTTTCATTTTTGAATCTACTTTCTGGAAAGCCTTTGCACTCTTGTCATAATCCTTCTTCAGATATAAATTAACTGCTTCCAATAAATTGCTGTAGTTTGCACTAACGGTATTTCCTGTGTCTGTATACTGTGCCAGACTTGTTTTCAGGGTGTTTCTCTCTTTTTTCAAAGATTCAACCTGATTCTGCAATTCTGAAATTGTTGAATTTTTAATTGCCATCTTTTGATTGTATTCAACTTTGGTATCTCCTACCTTATCAGTAACACTGGCTATTCTTGCAGGGGTTACGATAAAGTAAACTAAGGCTGCACCAAGCAAAATACCAATAATTATATGAAGAATACTCTGTGCTCCCGTCAAGGCATCCTTGAAATCATTTTTTGGAATAATAGTATCATTTCCGCTTAAGTAAGGTCTGTCAACCATCACTCCACGGAGACTTCTACGTCTTTCCATTCTCTTGTCAGGATCATTTTTTCTTTCATCCTCAAGATATTCGTCTATTTCTCTTAAATATCTGATGCTTAAAGGATTGCACTTGTCAATCTTCATGCTTTTCTTAATTGTTCTCTTAGCTCTCTCATACTGACCGTTCTTAGTGTAAAGAAGTGCCAGCAACTGATAAGCCTTTATGAAGTTCGGATTCTGATTCAGTACTTTCTTCAACTGAATAATAGCCATGTCATCAGTTCCCGTCTGTGCATAATTAAGAGCAACATTGAATTTTTTGATTGTATGATTTAATTCATCAACTTTTCCTTTTTCCTGCTGAATAGCTACAAGATATCTGTCGGCCGGGTTATTGTCCGGCTGTATATTTGTGCTCATTACCCATTCTGAAAAAGCCTGAACGGTCTCACCCATTTCAAAATATACCAACCCTAAAAGGTTTCTTGCATCAACGTTTCTTTTGTTTAACTTAACACTTCTTCTAAGTGTGTCAGCCGCACCTGATAAGTCTCTGTTTTTTGCTTTTGTCAGACCTTCATTATAATAGGTATTAGACAGCCTCACTATTCTTTTATAAACGCTTACATCCATACCACAGTGACTGCAAAAATCACTGTTTGTAAGGACATTTCCACAATTATAACATATCATTTATTTGTCCATCCTTTGCCCTTTATTCTTCTGACTTTAGTTCATTAACCATCTGTATCATAACATCAGTAATATCTGAAATGTTATTGTTATAAATGGCATCTTCTGCCTCTTCTATCTCAAGACTTGGATGAAATTTTTTGATTTCTTCTTCGAAATTAATCATAGTAGTTTACCTCCATTTTGCTTCCAATTATGAAAGTCTTGCTAACTGTTCCTTTACCTGTTCCATCATCTGTTCATATTTAGCTTTCTTTTCTTTTTCTTCATTAATCTTCTTCTCCGGTGCCTTGCTTACGAAGTTTGGATTTGAAAGCATTCCGTTAACTCTCTTTAATTCACCTTCCAATCTTCCTACCTCTTTTGTAAGACGCTGAATTTCTTTTGCAATATCAACAAGTTCTGCAAAAGGCATGTAAATTGTTGCCTTTGGAATAACTACAGATACTGCATCATCATCAATACCTGATTTATCAGACTGAATAAATACTTCACTTGCATAGCCTAATGTTGCAAAGAATACTTTTCCGTTGTCAAATATGTTTCTAATTGATTCATCTTCTGAAACTACAAATACTTTTGCCTTCTTTGAAGGTGCTACATTCATTTCAGATCTGATATTTCTGATTGAACGAACTGCTTCTTTGATGGTTTCAACTGCTGCTTCCTCTGTTACGAAATTATATTCTTCCTTATATTCAGGCCATTTTGAAATCATAATAGACTCTTCTTCGTCCTGCATATTGCAGAATATTTCTTCTGTAACAAATGGCATATATGGATGAAGAAGTTTAAGTGAATCTATTAAAACTTTCTTCAATGTCCAAAGTGCAGCATATTTTGTTTCATCACTATCATTGTACAATCTTGGCTTAACCATTTCAATATACCAGTCACAAAATTCTTCCCAAATGAAGTTGTAAATTTTGTCAGCTGCTATACCTAATTCGTATTTATCAAGGTTTTCTGTCACATCTTTTGTTAATGTGTTAATTTTTGACAATATCCATTTATCTGCATCAGTGAGATTTTCAGGTTTATTGTTTAAATCAATATTTTGTTCCGGAAGGTTCATCTGGATAAATCTTGAAGCATTCCATACTTTGTTTGCAAAATTACGTGATGCTTCAACTCTCTCCCAGTAGAATCTCATATCATTTCCAGGTGCATTTCCGGTAATGAGTGTAAATCTTAATGCATCAGCACCGTATTTATCAATAACTTCCAATGGGTCAATACCATTTCCTAATGATTTTGACATTTTACGTCCCTGTGAGTCACGAACAAGTCCATGAATTAAAACAGTGTCAAAAGGAACCTGTTTTGTATGTTCAAGGCCTGAAAACATCATTCTCATTACCCAGAATGGAATAATGTCATATCCTGTTACTAATGTATTAGTTGGGTAGAAATAATCCATTTCTTCTGTTTTATCAGGCCAGCCAAGTGTGCTAAACGGCCACAAAGCTGATGAGAACCATGTGTCAAGTGTATCAGGGTCCTGTCTCATTTCTTTTCCACACTTAGGACATACTGCATGATCTTCTTTTGTAACAACCATTTCACCACAGTCATCACAATAGAATGCAGGAATCTGATGTCCCCACCATAACTGTCTTGAAATACACCAGTCACGAATATTCTCCAACCAATGGAAATATGTTTTATCAAAGTATCCCGGTACGAACTTAGTATCGCCCTTTTTAACCGCTTCAATTGCAGGTTTTGCAAGTTCATCCATCTTTACAAACCACTGCTTTGAAACTCTTGGTTCAATAGTTGTATGACATCTGTAGCATGTACCTACATTGTGTTCATGATCTTCAATCTTAACAAGATATCCTTCCTTGTCCAAATCTTCCACAATTGCTTTTCTTGCTTCATATCTGTCCATACCTGCGTATTTTGGATAATCGTCTACAATCTTAGCATCATCTGTTAATACATTTATTACAGGAAGATTATGTCTGAGACCTACTTCAAAGTCGTTAGGGTCATGTGCCGGCGTAATCTTAACTACACCTGTACCAAAATCAATACCTACATAATCATCTGCCACAATAGGAATCTCTCTTCCTACAAGTGGAAGTGTAAGAGTCTTTCCTACTAAATGTTTATATCTGTCATCATTTGGGTTTACTGCCACTGCAGTATCTCCAAGTAATGTTTCAGGACGTGTAGTAGCAAGTTCAACATATCCTGAACCGTCTGTTAATGGATATCTTAAATGCCAGAATTTTCCCGCCTGATCTTCATATTCTACTTCTGCATCAGAAATTGATGTAAGACAATGTGGACACCAGTTAATTATTCTTTCACCTTTATAAATCTGTTTCTTATTATATAAGTTAACAAAAACTTCCTTTACTGCCTTTGAGCAGCCTTCATCCATTGTAAATCTTTCTCTGTCCCAGTCGCATGATGAACCGATTTTCTTAAGCTGGGATACAATACGTCCGCCGTACTGTTTTTTCCATTCCCATGCTCTTTCTAAGAATTTATCTCTTCCAAGGTCTTCTTTTGTAACCCCTTCTTCACGCATTTTCTCAACAATCTTAGCCTCTGTTGCAATTGACGCATGATCAGTTCCCGGAAGCCATAAAGCTTCATAGCCCTGCATTCTTTTAAATCTTATTAAAATATCCTGCATTGTATTATCAAGAGCATGTCCCATATGGAGCTGTCCTGTAATATTTGGTGGTGGCATAACTATAGTAAATGGTTTTTTACTTCTGTCCACTTCTGCATGGAAATATTTCTTTTCCTGCCATTTTTCGTATAATCTGTCTTCGATTTCAGCCGGATTGTAATTCTTTTCAAATTCTTTCATAGCTTTTTCTCCATTCCTGTAATTGATTTTAAATTGCTCTACCGACAAGAAAAGGAGCAGCTGTAACTGCTCCTTTTCTTATGTTAAGCAGTACCAAAGGGCGATTTCTTCGCGGTACCACCTTTGTTTTTTCTTATCTTATCTTATAACGGAGACGAACCGGCTATGGCTAATCAGTAACAATAACTCTTTCTCACCATAACTGCTAAGAAACTACCTTCACAGACACTGCTTCGAAAGGCTTCCACCATCCCTTTCTCTCTATGGAAGATTATCTGCTACTCCTTTTCTGTAACGCATTTAAACCTATTTATTTATCATAAAGATTTTGAACTTATTTGTCAACTACCAACAATTAACTGTTTATTTCCACAATATACTCTTTCTGGCACTGTCTTATAAAATCTAAATCTCTGTTATTATCCCAGTTAGACTGTATCTGTACTTTTAATTTGATTATTTCCGCACGTAGACGGTTTATAACTGTATCACTTACGCTATATTTGTCTTTGTCAATTTTTAGTCTTTTTTCGTTATCTGAAAGAAGGTCACACATAATTATTGATTCCAATGATTCATTGGCATTATTTAATCTGTAGGCACATCTGAAGGCTGCTGCTGCATGCTCATATTCAAAAAGTCTTGCATAGGCCACACCCAGATTATTATAAACATCTCCATAAAAACGCTCCGGCAGTTCATTATTTAAGGATTTATTTAATATTGTGCTGTAATAATTTATTGCCATGTTATATTTTGCCGTATCCATAAGTATGTCTGCCTTAGCCTTCATTCTTTCAGCGGAAGTTTTTGAATTAAGCCCCTTTAAATGATTGCCTAATTTTTCTTCCATTATTTCCGTATAATATCCTGAATTTTTTATTATAAAGGAAATTTTTTCACCAATTTCACCTTCATTTGCAATACTCTGTCTTATGCCGGCAGCTATATTAGGCTGGTCTAAATCTTTTTCAATATATTCAATTAACTCTTCACTAAAGAACTGATCATCTACCAAATATAAATAGTTATATAAATAGTAACTAAGTTCTTCTATTGAATAAATATTTTTGTTTACTTCCTTAATATAATAAGGCTTGTCTGTGTGTATCGTACATAACTTAATACTATTCATCGTCCACCTCCTGTATGTTTCTTGTCTGTCTCTTACAGTTCACTTAATACAACCTCTTTTTTGACGGATATTCCTGAACTTTCAAAGAATTCTCCAAATCCTAAGTCCGTTATCTGAACTTCTATTTTGTTTTCAGTTATATATCTGAATTTAACTTCAATTCTTGTAGTATTAGGCTCTCTTTCCGGAAAATCCCTTAAATCTACCTTAAATGATTCCGTTGTATGATTAATTAAATCCTGTACTTCGAAAACCGCCACAGTAGGTTTTTCCATTATACATTCAACCTTTGATTTTGCCTGATACCAATATTCACCTATATTTGAAAGGGTAACTGTACTGTCTTTATCCTTGTAATTTACATCCATTACTACCCTTACCCTTGTTCTTCCTTTACAGGAAATTAAATATCTGTCAAGAGTAGGTGGCAGGAAGTTTTCTTTTGCGCCATAACCTGCTCCCTTTACTATAAGATTATTTCCCTTAAATACACGTCTGTTTCTGCAGATTGTTGACAAGGTTTTGTGCCAGCCTTCAAGATAAAAACCTTCTCCTGATAAATATATTCCTGACACAACATTTTTCTTTAATTCTTCTTCTAAAAATTTTGCCAGGGTATTGTCCGCATAATCCATATCTTTAGATGCCACATCTAATGTAAGCATATCGCTTATGTCTTTCACTGTTACATCTGCAACGTGTGGTTCTCTACCCTTTACAACATCCAGCTTTCTTAGCAAAAATTCATGTCTGTTTAATTCCAGAAAATATACTTTGTTAATCCATATATCACTGTTCTGATTTAATACATAATATACAAAACTTTCTGAATGACTGATAACCCTTATGTCATCTCCATTATATCCGTGGTCAGTAAACACTTTCATAATTCCATCAGATATTTCAGGATTAACTTCGTTTACCGTAACGAGTACGTTTTTTATTAAACGTCCATTACTGTAATTTACTGCCAGCTTTATTAAATATGACATAAATGCCGAAGTAATTTTTTCTAACAGTTCCCTGTCTGTCCCACTAGTAAACATTTCAGGTAAATCCGTATATAATGTGCTGTTTTCCAAACGGCTTTTGTTTATTGCCTCTTCTCCGGCAGACCATTCGTCTAAATCTTTGTTATAGCAGACCGCTGTAGGTATCAGGTAGTTGTCCTTTGTTCCCATACTGATAGACTGGGGATTTCCGCTATTATCAATATATGCAAGTTGCGAATAGTCTCTGGAAAAATCTATTCCAAGAATTAATTCCTTCTTCAATTTTGTTTCCTCCCGTAACGGCTGTATTTATAATAATCTAAATATTTCCCTGCCTGCCGTCTTACATAACTGATAAGACTGCATCATTTCTCTTGCTACTTCATCTTTTCCTAAATCCTTACAAATAAGCATTCCGTTAATCATTCCGAAACGGCTTTCATTATTGTAAGCATTTTTGTCGGATATTCTTATTGAACTGTTATCTACTACTTTTCCATATGGATATTCGTCTGAATATTCCTTTATCTGATAGTCAATTTTTTCACCATAAAACATTATAAATTCTTTTGTGAAAATTCCCTTATAGTTGGTTTCCATCTCCACTGTTACCGGAGCTTTTTTACCTTCTGAAGTCGTAAGAACATATGTTATTTCCACTTTGTGTTTCGGATTCGTTCTAAAGTCAATTATTGTTTTGTCTACCAGATTATACGGTATGTTAAACCACTTACTGAACTTCTTGTAAAACTCAAAGTTTATATTGTCTTCCGCCAGCCCTGTAATTAGACGTTCAGTAATTTTAACCTGACGTTCCGTCAAATTACTTCTCTTTGACATTTCTTCAATAAATGCAAGTTTACATACCAAAGACGTTGCCAGTCGGTTGTCATACTCCTGCTCTAATATTTCCCATACAATATCAGGACACTGAATTTTTTTAATAAAACAGTTATAGCATACATATGTGTAAAATGCTTTTCTTATTACCGTGGCAGTGGCACCTTTCAAATAAGATTCATATATTTTATAAATCTTCTCATTTATATTTCCTTCGAAAATATACTGAACAAGGAGATTCTCCGCCATTGTATTATCCTGTATTCCTTTTTCTTCTATTGCAAGATATATCTGATATAACTCAGGTGTTCCTGACTCGTAATACTTTCCAAGATACTTAAGTACCTTTTCATCCCTGCATCCGTTTCTGAATATTTCGCCACACATTTCAGTTACAAGCGGATTACCTGCATATTCAGTTTTGGTAACAAGGTTAAGGCAAACCTGTTGTATCATGTCCTTTCTGATATTTGTATAGCCGTATTTTGCAAGATATGGATAGACCTCTTCTATAAGATTTCTGTCTATTAATACCTCTATTAATTTTATTCTTGACTCCTGGGATAAGAGATCTAACTTAATTTCCAAAAGATAATTGTCATCACACCCCAAATCCAGTCCTTTGAAATAATAATCTGCTATAAATTCCCTTAACTGACTTCTAAATTCTTCTGTCAGTTTAGGCTCTTCAACAATTTCCTTTAATTCTTTTATTTTTCCCTTATAGTCAGCCGGAGTTTTCATGATTTTCTCAATATACATCAGTTTAGTCATAAGGTTTTCACCTCTGTCCACAACATTACAGTCTATTGTCATAGGTTCTAATTTATACTCTAAATCAGCTAAAACCCTTCCGTTATTGTCCATAAATACAATAACCGGATTTTCCGTATAAAGAACAACATATGCTTCGTTATTTACGATAGGTTCTGACTGTATTGTAGTCACTTCCTTATGATTAACAATAACATTTCTTACGTTTTTATTGTTAACGGTAATTCTGTATGTATGAAGAATTTCCGGCATACGTTCTGTTAATTCCTCATCAATAAATTTGTCGTCTATAACTCTTGAGTAAATCTTCCTCATATGAAGATTGTTGTTTCCCTGTTTTAGCTGGATGGCTGCGTACTTTTCAAGACCATCCTTATATTTCTCATACAATTCATCTTCTTCATCAATATTTTCAATCATGTTTGCATAGAAATAATCACGGTTAAACATTAATGTTTCCGTACCATATGAAAAATATTTATATGCTCCCTTCTCCAATGGATTATAATTTGAAGTATCTATTGTATAAATGTAATGTTCATAAAGATTAGTTATCTTTAATTCTCTCCTTACCCCCTCTTCAAGCCAGTGATTGTATTCGTGGCCTACTTTTTTGCCGTTAACTATGGCACCACAAATACTGTAAAGTACATCCTCACATTCTGTATCTTTATATATTCTGCTTAAAATTCTTATATAGTTAGGATTAAAGTCTCTCTCTCTGTTAATAATATCAGACGCCTGTTTTGCCAAATCAAGACTTACCATATGATACTTTCCGGCAAAATTCAGTACCTGAATTTCAAATCTGTTCATCATTCTGAGAAGTTCAGGCTGCTGATTTAAAACACTTGCAGCTTCAAAATACATAATTGGACTGCAGCATCCATTATTAAACATCTTCTTAATCACTGTATATTTTAGGCTTGGATTTTCACTGTATCTGTCATCTATATAGAATAGTATCCAGAGCAGCTGCCACTTATCGTATCCTCTTTCAAAATACTTCTGAACTTCCCTTTTAACTTTTTCAGTAAATTCAGAATTACATTCATACAATGATCTTACATATAAGTAATAGCAATATCTTATAATGTCTGAAACACCTTTTATTGCCACAACCTTAGAAGCCCTCTCCAAGTAAGTTTTTGCCTGCTCCATCTGATTCTGCAAAATGGAAATCTGGGCTTTTGCCAAAAGACCTGTAGAGTCATTTTTATTTTTCATCAGTCTCTGCTCTGCAATATCCAAAGTTTCTGCCATCCATTTTTTTCCGTCTACAAGTCCAAGTCTGAAATCCAGATAGCGTTTAACAAGATTTACGTCGCTTCTTTTATTTCTAATATAATCATCATTGTCGTTTTTTTCGTTTACTACAACAATGTCATATTTTACCGTTTCATTGGCAGTTCTGAAAATTATCTTTCCACAGTTGCTTCCGCCATGTAACTTTTCCACGTCTATATAATACTGATATTCTGCAATTTTGCCATTAAACATGTCACCGGTTATTTTATCCCTGCAGTTATAGAAAAAGTCACCAATAACCTCCACGTCAATATCAATATATCCCCATGTGCTACGACAAACATTTATGGCATCACCATAGTTTTCCGTAATGTTCATGCATTCCTTAAAATCTTCCTTAAGACTAATTACAACTCTGTCCTTGAGATTCATTCCAACAAGGAATTCCTCCATTGCAATCTGAGGTGTAGAATTTCTTCTTACCTGCTTATAAAGATTTATGGCATGAGTATCATCTTTAAGGAAATCATCACAAAATTCATCTGACAAAAACATACATAATGCGTCGTCATAACTTTTTCTTACAAGATTTACGAAATCATCAAGATTGTCTATTCTGCCAATAACAGATTCTATTATTTTTTCTCTGACAGTTATCGAAAATGGAATTGCATAATCACCGGCTGTTGTAACAATACTTATTGTTCCACTACATATCTGTCCCGGCAATAAATTTTGGCTGTGGGCAGTATATTTAACAACATTATTAATTCCGTTAATCTGATTATTTTCAAAAGAAATATGACTATCCGTTGAAAAAACAGCACCCTTTATAGCTGCATTGTTCTTTCCTATGATGTTTATTTCTCCTTCTGTAAAACTTCCCTGCTCTAACTCAACTGTTATTTTATTTTCAGATATCTGTGCATCAGGTGTTTCATATGCCGCATTACCTGAAGCAAGTCTTTCCATTAATGCTTTCAATTAAAATACCTCAACTGTTTTTATTGTTCTTAATCATGTCAAAATATGACTTTATTTCCTTTTCGTATCCCAAATCCCCCGGATTGTAGAATTTTTCATTTTCCAATCCGTCAGGAAGATACTGCTGATCCACATAATGATTTGGATAATCGTGTGCATATTTATAACCTATTCCGTGTCCCAATTTTGCAGAGCCCTTATAATGAGCATCCATAAGGTGTACGGGAACCTTGGCAGTAACCGTATTTTTAACCTTATCTATTGCTGAGAATATGGCATTGCACGCTGAATTACTTTTTGGGGATGTTGCAACACATATTACAGCCTCAGATAAAATAATCTGTGCTTCCGGCATTCCAACCTGATGAACTGCCTGGGCTGCTGATGTTGCCACAACTAATGCCTGAGGGTTAGCCATTCCTACATCCTCTGCTGCACATATCATAATTCTTCTTGCAATGAAATCAACATTTTCCCCTGCATAAAGCATTCTTGCCAGATAATAAACTGCTGCGTCAGGGTCCGAACCTCTCATGCTTTTTATGAATGCAGATATTGTATCGTAATGGTTATCTCCGCCTTTGTCATATTTTAATGCTCTTTTCTGGATACACTGTTCCGCCACTTCCAATGTTATATTTATTTTTCCATTCTGATCCGGATCTGTTGTAAGTACTCCCAGTTCAACTGCATTAAGGGCAGTTCTGGCATCACCGTTGGAAATTTCAGCAAGAAACTCCACTGCCTCCTCATCTATTGAGGCATTGTAAATTCCCATACCATTTTCTTTGTCAGTAACAGCCCTTCTTATAAGTTCTTTTATATTTTCAACGCTTAATGGTTGAAGTTCAAATATAATTGAACGGGATATAAGAGCTGAATTAACTTCAAAATATGGATTTTCAGTAGTGGCCCCGATTAATATTACCGTTCCATCCTCAACAAATGGTAACAGATAATCCTGCTGTCCCTTGTTAAAACGATGTATTTCGTCTACGAAAAGAATTGTTTTCTTTCCATTCATAGCCATATTCATTTTAGCTTTGGAAACAACATCCTCCATATCTTTTTTTCCTGCAACCGTGGCATTTAACTGCATAAACTCAGCACTGGTTGTATTGGCTATAACTTTTGCCAAAGTTGTTTTTCCTGTTCCCGGAGGTCCATAAAAAATAACTGAGCTTATTTTGTCAGCCTTAATTGCTCTATATAATAATTTCCCCTTACCTATAATGTGTTCCTGACCCACGACCTGTTCCAGTGTCTTAGGTCTCAGCCTGCTTGCAAGGGGTGATTCTTTTTTACTGTTTACATTTCTTGCGTAGTCAAAAATATCCATTATCTGACCTCTTTTTTGTATTAATTATTGTTAATGCCATATATGCACACACAATCTATTTTATTCTAACACAAAATAATTCTAATTTGTACAAATAGTGACATATTTTTTCTTTATTATTATGGCTTTGTTGAGAAAAAAGCTGTTTTGTGGTAAAATTACACGACAAAAGCAAATATTATTTTAAAATATAAGGAGGACATACTACCATGACAAACAATCCATACGACATAAAAGACAATCTTTCACTTCAGATTAACAAATACGCTGACAGATGTATTACTAATTCCTGTATTGACCCTGATTTATACGACAAATACAACGTAAAACGTGGGCTTCGTGAAAAAGGCGGTACAGGTGTTTTAACCGGTCTTACTGAAATCGGTGATGTACACTCTTTTGACGTTGTTGATGGTGTGTCCGTTCCCTGTAAAGGTCAACTTTTCTACAGGGGAATTGATATAAAAGAAATCGTTCACGGATTTATTGCTGAGAACCGTTTTGGTTTTGAAGAAGTAACTTATCTTTTACTTTTCGGTGAACTTCCAAACAAAAAAAGACTTGAAAATTTTAATAATGTTTTGGCAGAATACAGAACACTTCCAACTTCTTTCGTAAGAGATATTATTATGAAAGCTACAAGTTCTGACATGATGAATCAGTTGGCAAGATGTGTTCTATCACTGTATTCCTGGGATGACAATCCCGATGACACTTCAATTCCTAACGTGGTCCGTCAGAGTTTAAGTCTTATAGCGAGAATCCCACTTATTTCAGTTTACAGTTATCATGCCATGAGACATTATCATCATGGCGAGGATTTACACATAATCAATCCTGACCCACAGCTTTCTACAGCTGAAAATATTTTAAGACTTTTAAGACCTAACAGTTCATATACGGATTTGGAAGCTAAAATTCTTGACCTTGCTTTAGTTCTTCATGCTGAACACGGCGGTGGTAACAACTCAACATTTACAACACACGTTGTTTCTTCTTCAGGTACTGATACATATTCAGCCATTGCCGCTTCTCTTGGTTCTCTTAAAGGTCCAAGACATGGTGGTGCAAACATTAAGGTTAAGCATATGTTTGACAACATGAAGGAAACTGTTGATGACTGGAACGACGATGATGAAATCAAAAGCTATCTTAAGGGTATCCTAGACAAGAGATTATATGACCAGTCAGGTTTGATTTATGGTATTGGACATGCAGTATATGCAATATCAGATCCAAGAGCTGAACTTTTAAAGGATTTCACTAAAAAACTGGCTGTTGCAAAAGGACGTACCGATGAATTAAAACTTTACGAAAATGTAGAGCGTATTGCTCCGGAAGTAATCTCAAAATCTCATAAGAGAACAAAGAGCGTAAGTGCCAACGTAGACTTCTATAGCGGATTTATATATTCTATGTTAGGACTTCCTGATGAACTGTATACTCCAATGTTTGCAGCTGCCAGAATGGCAGGTTGGAGTGCCCACAGAATTGAGGAAATAATTAATGCAGGAAAGATTATCAGACCTGCTTATATGAATGTTGCTAAGAAGGAAAACTATATTCCTCTTAATAAGCGATAATCTATACAACCCTTTTCATTTATTATAAAAACAAGGAGTAAATATTTTGAAAAAATTATTATGCATTATTTTAAGCCTGGTAACCATTACCCTTACAGGTTGTGGAAACGGCAACGGCACTATACGTTTTGGTGCGGCGGGCTTAGGGGGAATGTATTATTCATTTAGCACGGCATTTACTGAGCTTGCCACAAAAGAAAATGATAAATTAAAATTTGACGTAAAATCTACTGCCGGCTCTGCCGCTAATATTCGTCTGTTGTCAAAAGGCTACATTGACATGGGGATTTCCCAAATGGATTTGATTGATGATGCCTACTATGGTTCAAAGGATTTTGACGGTCAGAAATATACCGGCTATTCCGCTATTGCCGGACTTTATAAGGAAGCCTGCCAGATTGTTGTTTTGGACAAATCTTCAATTAAGACATTAGATGATTTGCAGGGGAAAACAGTCAGCATAGGTGCTTCTGACTCCGGTACAGAATTAAATGCCACTCAGATTCTTAAAGCCTGTGGCTTATGGGATAATTTAGTAAAGACTAAAAATCTGGATTACACTGACGCGGCAAAACAGTTGGAAAATGGCAGTATTGATGCCTTCTTCTGTACTTCCGGAATCCAAACTACAGTTATTGAAGAACTTGCAAAGCAGTATAAGATACGTTTTATTGACATTGACAATAAGTGCGCACAAAAATTAAAAACTTCATACAAGTTCTATGATTCATACACAATTCCTGCCGGCACTTATACCGGTCAGACAAAAGATGTTTCAACTCTTTGTGTAAAATCCGTATTACTTGTAAAGAATAATATGTCAGAAGATACTGTTAAGGAGTTAACTTCTCTTTTGTTTAAGCATGCAAAGGATTTTCAATATTCATTGCAGATGGATTTGAATTTTGATGAGGAAGATTCCACTAAGGGAGTTACAATTCCATTCCATCCGGGAGCATGTGCTTATTACAAAGAAAAAGGAATAACAGTTTCTTCAAGTGCTAAATAATATGTCTCCTATGTTGATAATATTTTGAAAGGAAAAAATATATTTGATATTAACTACCAAATAGTTTAATTACAATATACCGGAAATGAAATGAACGTACAATTAGATATGTATCAGACACTGGCTATCGCCGTTGTTGTATTGATACTTGGACAATTTTTAAAAAGTAAATTTAATTTTCTTGAAAAATTCTGCATTCCTGCACCTGTTGTAGGTGGTCTGCTTTTCGCAATATTTACCTGCATATGTTACGGAACCGGAATTGCTGAATTTTCATTTGATGATACCTTAAGGGAAGTTTGTATGGTATTTTTCTTTACTTCTGTAGGTTTTCAGGCTAACTTAAAAATACTAAAAAGTGGCGGTAAATCTTTAATAGTTTTTCTTGCACTTGTTATATTTCTTATTGTTGTCCAAAACGGTCTTGCCGTTGGAGTTTCAAAAGTTTTAGGTCTTGATCCGTTAATCGGTCTGTGTACAGGCTCGATTCCAATGGTTGGCGGTCATGGAACTGCCGGTGCCTTTGGACCTGTCCTTGAAGACTTAAATGTTTCAGGAGCCACTACAATCTGTACCGCCGCTGCTACCTTTGGTCTTATTGCAGGCAGCCTTGTGGGTGGACCAATTGGCAGAAAACTTATTGAAAAGAAAAAACTTATGGATACCGTCACCAATGAAGACGACAGTTTATTGGTAGAAGATGAAATAAAGCATGAAAGACATACTAACATGTATGCAGCCGCTGTTTTCCAAACAATTCTTGCGGTAGGTCTTGGAACTGTTTTTTCATGGTTATTAACCAAAACAGGAATGACTTTCCCTATTTACATCGGTGCAATGCTTGCAGCCGCCCTTATTAGAAACTTAAGCGAATATTCAGGGAAATTTACCATCCATATGGGTGAAATAAATGACCTTGGTGGTATTTGCCTTTCACTGTTTTTGGGAATCGCCATGATTACCTTAAAACTTTGGCAGTTAGCTGATCTGGCACTGCCTTTGATTATTTTGTTAGGTGCACAGCTTCTGCTTATTTTCCTTTTCACGTATTTTGTTGTTTTCAATGTTATGGGAAGAGATTACGACGCAGCTGTTTTATCAGCCGGAACCTGTGGTTTTGGTATGGGTGCCACACCTAACGCCATGGCTAACATGCAGGCTATATGTGACAGATATGCTCCATCAATCAAAGCTTACCTTTTAATTCCATTAATAGGAAGTTTATTTGCAGACTTTATTAACAGTTTAGTTATTACATTCTTTATTAACTTTATTTAATTTAATCGGAGGAAAAAGTCATGAAAAAAGAAAATATCAAAAAAAAGAAAAAAAGCATTGATTTATCGTTTGACAACCTGGCAATCCCTGAAGTACATTTACATACGGCTTCTGATGAAGAAAACACTCCTAATAATGATAGTAATTCAGATACCATGGAAGAAAAAGACTCGGAAGATAAAACTAAAAAGAAGTCAAAGCCTTCTATTAGTTTTGATTCCGTTGCAATTCCTGAAATTCATATAAAAAAATAATATTTAAAAAATAAAAAAGTTGTGGGTAAATTTTGAAAATTGTAATTTCAATAAAATATCCACAACTTTTTGTTATTCTATTTTCCCAATATTTTCTTTAAGTCTTCTTCCGGTGTACTAATTGGTGAAAGATTATAATTATCCACCAGTATTTTTAGTACATTAGGTGATATAAATGCCGGAATTGTTGGTCCAAGATAGATATCCTTTATTCCTAAATGAAGAAGTGTCAGCAATATACAGACCGCCTTTTGTTCATACCATGACAGAACCATTGACAGGGGAAGTTTGTTTATGTCACATTCAAACGCTTCTGCCAGTGCCACTGCGACTTTTATTGCTGAGAAGGCATCGTTACACTGTCCCATATCCATAATTCTTGGTAAGCCTTCTATTTCTCCTAAATCCAAATCATTAAATCTGTATTTACCACAGGCTAAGGTAAGAATAATTGAATCCTTTGGTGTCTGTTTTACTAACTCTGTATAATAATTTCTTCCAACCTTTGCGCCATCACAGCCGCCTACCAGGAAGAAATGACTTATTTTTCCCTGTTTCACACCATCAATTACTTTGTCAGCCACAGACAATACAGTATTGTGAGCAAATCCTGTTGTTACAAATGAGCCTCCATTTATGCCTGTCATTTTATAATCTTCACTGTAGCCCCCTAACTCCAGTGCTTTATTTATAATCGGCGTAAAATCTTTATCTTCTCCAATATGAACCATTTCAGGATAAGATACTACCTCTGTTGTAAAAACTCTGTCTTTGTAGCTTTCTTTTACAGGCATAAGACAGTTTGTAGTAAATACAACCGGTGCTGGAATGTTGTGAAATTCTCTCTGCTGATTCTGCCATGCCGTACCGAAATTTCCTTTAAGATGCTTATACTTCTTTAATTCCGGATAACCATGTGCCGGAAGCATTTCACCGTGAGTATATATATTAATACCTTTTCCTTCCGTCTGTTTGAGCAACAGTTCCAAATCCTTTAAATCATGACCTGATATTACAATGAAAGGTCCCTTTTCTACAGTTAACGGCACTTTTGTCGGAGTCGGAGCTCCATATGCCCCGGTATTTGCCCTATCCAAAAGTTCCATACATTTAAAGTTAATCTCTCCTACTTTAAGAACTGTTTCCAGTAATTTATCTGCAGTCAAATCATAGCTTATTACTGACAATGCCCTATAGAAAAAGTCATTTACTTCTTCGTCTTTTAGTCCAAACATTAGTGCGTGATATGCATATGCTGCCATTCCCCTGATTCCAAATAAAATAAGAGATTTAAGGGAACGTATATCTTCATCGGCATTCCACAGTTCTTCCATGTTATAGTCATCGGTATTTCCACACCTTGACATACATCCGGCACATCCCGGAACTATTCCGGCCTTTTCATTGTGAACCTTTGTTATCATATCTTCCAATGTTTTATCGTTAAAGTTAACATTTGTAACAGTTGTAAATAAGCCCTCAATTATAATTCTGTCTGTATTTTCTGTTTTTTCACCGTTTCCACAGGCTTTCGCCAACCCTATAAGGGCTCCTGTCAACTTATCCTGTAAATTCGCTGTATTGGCGGTTTTACCGCACACCCCTACGCTTTTTGTGCATCCACTGCATCCTGCTGTCTGTTCACACTGAAAACAGAACATGCTGTTTAAATTTTCCATCTTTATTTATACTCCTTATGTTTTTTATGTTTTAATCCAACATTTCACCATTTATGGAAACTGTTACTACTCTCCATGGAATAAACTTGCCACTGTTTTGTAATGCTGTTTTAGCTGCCATTTCAATGCCTCCACAGCATGGTACTTCCATTCTTATAATTGTAACTTCCTCAATGCTGTTTTCTTTAATTATTTCTGTTAATTTTTCGCTGTAATCCACGCTGTCTAATTTAGGACATCCTATAAGAGTAATTTTTCCCTTCATAAATTCCTCGTGAATATTAGCATAGGCATATGCTGTACAGTCAGCCGCAATTAACAGTTTTGCCCCATCAAAATATGGTGCATTAACGGGAACCAGTTTAATCTGACAAGGCCACTGTCCAAGTCTCGACTGCTTTTTTACAGGGCTTGCGTTCTCCTGTAAATCATTATTGTGCTTTAATGCTTTCATTCTTGTTCCCGGGCATCCGCCTTGCATAACTTCTCCTGAAGCATTATTCTTCTTTTTCATATTTTCCATTACAGCCTCATGGTCATAAGCTTTTGCTTCTCTCTCAACAAAAGTAATTGCTCCTGTGGGGCATGTTGGAAGACAGTCGCCTAATCCGTCACAATAATCATCTCTTAAAAGTTTCGCCTTACCATCAACCATTCCTATGGCACCTTCATGGCATGCCGCTGCACAGGCACCACATCCATTACATTTATCTTCATCAATGTGTATGATTTTTCTAATCATTGCTTTCCTCCTATCTGACTTGATTTTTGTAAACAACACATTTGTTGCTTTACATTGGTTATTATATTAGAATAGTAATATCTTTTACGTTGTTATAACCACGAAAATTTATTTTTATAAAAATTTATTGGAGGCTTCTATGAAATTGACTAATCTAAAGTTTCTTAATGACATTTCAAAATTAATTTTTTTTAATCAGGTGTCTTTTGAAGAATTACAGGAATTAAATAATCTTGGTGCATTTACGGAAAAAGATTTTTCCAAGGGTAATATTATTTTTCATACAGGGGATGTTGTTTCCAAAATGGGAATTGTAATGCATGGTACAGTTTTTATTGAAAGTAATGACATCTGGGGGAACCGAAGTATTTTAAGTGTTGTTGAAAAGGTCAGGCTTTTGCTGAATCATATGGCTATACGAAATTGCCAATGCTTGTAGATGCCGTGGCCGCAGAGAATTCTACAATTGTATTTTTTAATCTGAATATTTTATTAGATGATATATATCAAACCAAACCATGGCTGTTTAAGATTCAGAAAAATCTTCTTTTAATTGCTACTAACAAAAACATAATTCTCTCTAACAGGAGTTTCTGCACTGCTCCTAAAACAATCCGCGAGCGTCTGTCTATTTATTTTTCACAGCAGGCTATGATTAATAAAAGTTCTGATTTCACAATTCCCTTTAACCGCCAGCAGCTTGCAGATTTTCTAAATCTAGACCGCAGTGCCCTGTCGAAAGAATTGTGTAAGATGAGGGATGATGGGCTTATTGAATTTAATAAAAATAATTTTAAATTGCTTGAGTAGGTGGAAGCGGGAAATATATTTAATGTCGCTGCTAATTTTTCTATTTGGAGGATAATATCCAGATCTTGTTTTCGGATATTTACGCAAATTCTACCATTACAAACTATATTTGTGTAATTCGGTGACCTGCCACAGGGATGGCATCTTGTATTTACGCAATTCAAACCACTACTAATAAAAAATGTGTAAATCAGTCTATCGGCACAATAATCTAATATTGTACGACCACTAATTTACACATTTTCAATTATAAAAGTTATATTATGTTAAATAAACTGATTTCGCTCCACATTATACTCATATCCAACTGAATTTAATTTGGCAATCAATTCTTCTTTTACAACTCCTTTGTCTTCGCAAAGGGAATCCAGACTTCCATAGAAGTCACGTAAATTTGTATTTACAACGCTTAAAAGCATTATAGGGTCTTTTGGTAAATTGTCCATTTTCCTTCTCCATTATTTCTATCTTTTTGAGCCCCAGATTAAATATCCGATAATAATACCTACAACTATTCCAATTAGCATATGCACG
The DNA here is from genome assembly GCA_900548465.1 of uncultured Eubacterium sp. Classification (GTDB taxonomy): domain Bacteria; phylum Bacillota; class Clostridia; order Lachnospirales; family Lachnospiraceae; genus Eubacterium_G. The sequence goes on along the minus strand of URKY01000005.1, from coordinate 71,325 downwards.
ATTCTCATGATGTCCATCTCTTTAACGCCATCATTGCTACTACCTGAAAGCTTCTTCTGTTTTCTGTTAAATACAACAATATCTATAACAAGTACAATACTTCCCAGTACCGAAATTATAAATGTGATAAATGTAACCGGCAATGCCTGAATCACACCAAACAATGCAATCATTACAGATATAAATGCAATAATGACTGATGGGATGGTAATTCCCATAGCTATTTTTCCTACTAATGTAGGCGTGTATTTCTCGTAGCCACTGCTCTTCTGAGTATTCTTCTGTCCCTTGTACATATAGTTGTAATTCATTTGTTTCTTGCTCATAAAATCTCCAATTGCTTAATGCATATTTACATCCGGCTATTATTAATAATTTTGTATAAAAAAGCTATCCTGAATTTCAGTTCTAATAGCTTTCACAAGTTTAAAATCTGATAGTTGCCCTAAATTTCAAATCTAATAGCTATCATAAATTTCAAATCTAATAGCTATTACAAATTTCAAATCTGATAGCTATCAAACTCAACCACTAAAATGCAGTACTAAATGCTGACACTCCAAGGGCACTTAATGTTCCCATGATAATCCCTGCCAGGAGAACGCCACCCATACATGCAATAACGCTCTTCTTAAAATCCATATCTAAAAAGCTTGCTGCCAACGTTCCTGTCCATGCTCCCGTACCCGGAAGTGGAATTCCAACAAATAACATTAAGGCAACATAAAGTCCTCTTCCTGCCTTTGCCTTTAATTTTTCTCCACCACGTTCACCTTTGTCAAGACACCATGTAAAGAATTTTCCAATATATTTTTTATCAGCGCCCCAAATGAGTACCTTTCTTGCAAAGAAGAAAATAACAGGAACCGGTAACATATTTCCAATTACGCAGATAATATATGATCTAACCATCGGAAGTCCAAAACCTGCTGCAATTGGCAACGCTCCTCTAAGTTCTACTATTGGAACCATTGATACTAAAAACACTATTAAATATTTCATAATCTCTCCTCAAAATTTATTTTTGTGTTGTCTGCCAACACCATATCCTTATAGAGTATAACAAAGTGTCTCAAATTTAACAACGTATTTTGTGTAAATTTAACATTGCCTTTAATTTTCCTTTTGATAAGTATTATTACTTATGATCTTGCTGTTATTCATTTTATCCACAGTTACGAACTGGTAACCCTTGCTCTGCAATTCATCTATAACAATAAGCGCCGCATCCACCGACGTCTTAAAAATATCATGCAATAAAATAACATCTCCCGGTTTTGTATTCTTTATAATTCTTTTTGCAACAATATTGGCATTTTGATCTTTCCAGTCTTCAGGGTCAACACTCCACAACACAATTGACATATCCGTTTCTTCCAGAAGTCTTTTATCCCAATCGCCATACGGAGGTCTGATATATTTAGGACTCTTTCCTGTTATCTCCTTTATACATTCGTTTGTTTTTTCAATTTCCTGCTTTGCCTTACCAAATCCCGTACGTTTCAAATCTATATGAGTATATGTATGATTTCCAATCAAATGCCCCTCATCACTCATTCTTTTAACAACTTTTTTGCTATATTGTATTTCCTGACCCGTCAAAAAGAACGTAGCCTTTACACCACGTTCTTTTAATCCGTCTAACAGTATCTCTGTATAGACCGTACTTGGTCCGTCATCAAAAGTAATTGCTACCTGCATTGCCTCAAGTGAATCATTTTCCTGATTATTAACTACTGCCCTATCATTATTAATCCTTGCAATTATTTCCTTTGATTTATCAGTTGCCCTGTCTTTGCTTAAACTCATTACAAGAGTTATGACAGCAGCAATTCCCAACACAACTGACAATATAACCATAACTTTTTTTATCTTATTCACATTTACATCCAAGCATTTTATTATCTATTTTATGCCCGGACCAAATCCTATATACATAAGTTTTTCAGTTTATTCTTTGCTGGTTGAGCATCTCATTGCATTTAAAATGGCTATTACACATACACCAACATCTGCAAAAACTGCTGCCCACATTGTGGCAATACCAATTGCTGCAAGTATTAAAACTGCAATTTTAACTGCCAATGCAAAAACAATATTTTCTTTTGCAATTTTTATTGTATGTCTTGCCAGCTTAATTGCCTTTGAAATTCCCTTAGGGTTATCGTCCATAAGTACAATGTCCGCTGCTTCAATTGCCGCATCACTTCCCATGGCACCCATGGCAATACCAACGTCTGCTCTTGCAAGTACCGGAGCGTCATTTACACCATCACCTACAAAGGCTAGAGTGTTGCTGTCCTTCAAAAGCTGTTCTACATGGTCTACTTTGTCTGCCGGAAGCAATTCTGAGTATACATCATCCAGTGCCAGTTCTTTTGCTATCTTATCTGCAATTTCTTTTCTATCCCCTGTAAGCATAACAGTTCTCTTTACGCCCAGTTTCTTTAACTCTTTAATTGTGTCTTTTGAAGTCTCTTTTATCTGGTCTTCAATAAGAGCATATCCAATATAATTTCCGTCTATTGCAACATAAATTACTGTTGCAGCACCTTCTGCCTTTTCATAGTTAATGCTAAATTCCTGCATGAGTTTTTCATTACCTGCAAGAATTTCACTGCCATCAAATTCTGCCTTTATACCTTTTCCGTGTATTTCCTGAATCTTAATTTCATTCTGACGTTTTTCAATATCAAGGTATGACTTCATATCAAGAATTTTAAGTTCATCCTTTATTGATTTAGCAATCGGATGATTTGAATAAATTTCTGCAACTGTAGCTGTCTTTAAAAATTCTATATTGTCAACCTTTGCGTTAATTTTGCTTACTTTGAATATTCCCTTTGTAAGTGTTCCTGTTTTATCAAATACAACTGTATCGCATCCTGCCATTAATTCAAGATAGTTGCTTCCCTTTACTAAAACACCCTTTGTTCCTGCTGCACCTATACCTGCAAAGAAACTAAGAGGTACTGAAATTACAAGTGCACATGGACATGAGATTACAAGGAATGTAAGTGCTCGATAAATCCAATCGTTCCATGTTCCTGCAAAATCAGTAATGTCAGCACCTAATGCTATGCTGCTGATAATTGGTGGAAGAACAGCTAATGCCACAGCACAACCTACTACAATTGGCGTGTAAATCTTTGCAAATCTTGTAATAAATCTTTCTGTCTTTGCCTTCTTTCCACTGGCATTTTCAACAAGCTCAAGTATTTTTGAAACTGTTGATTCACCAAATGCTTTTGTAACTTTAATTGTCAAAACTCCATTTACACTAATTGAACCACTTATTATCTGTTCATTTATTGTAACTTCTCTTGGTAAACTTTCACCTGTAAGTGAAGATGTATCAACGCTACCTGCACCTTCTGTTATAATTCCGTCAAGAGGAACCTTCTCACCGGGCTTTACTACAATAATATCTCCAACTTTTACTTTGTTAGGATCAACTTTTTCCAGACTTCCGTCTTTCTTTAATAAGTTAGCATAATCAGGTCTTATGTCCATTAATTCCGTAATTGAATCTCTTGATTTATCTACTGCATAATCCTGGAACAATTCCCCTACCATGTAGAAAAGCATAACTGCACATGCTTCCGGATATTCTCCAACAAAGAATGCACCTAAACTTGCAATAGTCATTAAGAACTGTTCATCTAAAGCTTTTCCCTTAAATAAATTCTTTATTGCATTTACTACAATATCTTTTGCTGTCACAAGATAAATCAACAGGAATACAACTAATTCTATTGTATCCAATGTAGTCTCGTTAACTGATTTAAACAGTCCCGGAATATGGAAAGCTATAAATGCCACAATAAAAACTGCAACTCCCGCAATTGTTTTTCTCAAATCAATTTCCGGTTCATCCTCACAGCATCCGCAACCATGTCCGTGGCTGTGTGAATGTCCATGGTCATGACCGCAGCATGAATCTCCGTGTTCGTGATGGTGGTCGTGGTCATGGTGATGGTCGTGATCGTGGTCACAACATGAATGATCATGATGATGTTCATGATGACTTGAACTTCCGGCACCATCATTATGTTCAAATTTTTTCATTTTGATTTTGTCTAATAAATTCATTATCTCTTCCTTTCTATAATTATCTTATTCCATTACGTGTTCCAGACCACCATTCAGAATTGACTGAATGTGATCGTCATCCAAAGAATAATAAATTGTCTTTCCCTCTTTTCTGTATTTAACCAATCTCATTTGTTTTAAAATTCTCAACTGGTGTGAAACCGCTGACTGGGTAAGTCCAAGACTCTGCCAAATATCACATACACATAATTCATTATTCGCCAGTGCATACAATATTTTAATTCTTGTTGAATCTGCAAAGACTTTAAAGAACTCTGCCAAATCACAAAGAGTTCCTTCATCTGGCATTTCTAAATTAGTTTTTTCAATAACGTCATCATGATTGTGCTTTTCTTCACAAACCTGTGCTTTTTCACTCATAAGATTTCCTCCTGTTATTTTTAACATATGAACCATTGTTCATATGTTTATTATATTTTCGGATATTTTATATGTCAATAATAATATTAAACTTTTTTTCAACATTAATGAGAGATTTTCTAATTTTTATTGCTTTTCACCATAAACTCTGCTATTTCCCCACAGAAAAAGAGCCCCACTCACAGGCTATGCCTGCGAATGGGACTCAATATTTCAATTCAATATAATTCTATCACTACTTTACTACTAACTGATTATCCACAACATCAAAAGTAATGGTGTCGCCTATGTTAACCTTGCCTTCAAGAATAACCTTTGCTGCAAGTGTTTCTACATTCTTCTGCAGATATCTCTTAAGAGGTCTTGCACCGTATACAGGATCATAGCCATTATCGGCAACGTACTTCTTAGCTGCGTCTGTCAACTCAATCTTCAACTCTCTGTCAGCAAGTCTCTTGTTAAGATTGTTGATTATCAAGTCTACTATGCCGCCAATGTTTTCACGGGTTAATGGTTTAAACATTACAATCTCATCAAGACGGTTCAAAAATTCCGGTCTGAAATGACCACGAAGTTCATTCATTACCATGTTCTGATTTTCTTCCTTAATGTCACCATTTTCATCGATTCCATCAAGAAGGAAACTTGAACCAATATTAGATGTCATAATAAGAATTGTATTCTTAAAGTCTACAGTTCTGCCCTGAGAATCAGTAATTCGTCCATCATCCAATACCTGCAACAGTACATTAAATACGTCAGGGTGTGCCTTTTCTACTTCATCGAAAAGAACAACTGAATATGGTTTTCTACGAACTGCTTCCGTCAACTGTCCACCTTCGTCGTATCCAACATATCCCGGAGGCGCTCCTATAAGTCTTGACACGCTGTATTTTTCCATGTACTCGCTCATATCAATTCTTACAATGTTACTTTCATCATCAAATAAGTTTTCTGCCAAAGCTTTGGCTAGCTCTGTTTTACCTACACCTGTAGGTCCAAGGAACAGGAATGAACCAATAGGTCTTCCCGGATCTTTAATTCCTGCTTTCGAACGGATAATTGCTTCCGTAATCTTTGTTACGGCTTCATCCTGTCCGATAACTCTCTTGTGTAACTGTTCATCCAAATGTAATGTTTTGTTTCTCTCAGTTTCAGTTAACTTAGCTACAGGAATTCCTGTCCAACGGGAAATAATTCTTGCAATTTCATCATCTGTTACACTTTCCCTAACCAGAGATAAATCTTTAGAGCCAACTCTTGCTTCTTCTGCTTCTAACTGTTTTTGTAAATCAGGTAAAGTACCATACTGAAGCTGAGCTGCCTTATCAAGATTATACTCGTTCTGGGCTTTTTCTATATCCTTCTTTACCTGCTCAACTTTTTCACGCAATTCCTGTAATTTATTTACGGAATTCTTTTCGTTCTCCCACTGAGCTTTCTTGTTGTTATACTCATCTCTAAGTTCTGCCAGTTCTTTCTGAAGTTCTGCAAGTCTGTCCTTACTTAAATTGTCACTTTCTTTCTTAAGAGCAGCCTCTTCAATTTCCAACTGCATTACTTTTCTTCTTAACTCATCCACTTCAGTAGGCATTGAATCCATTTCAGTCTTAATCAGGGCACAAGCCTCATCGACTAAGTCAATTGCCTTGTCAGGAAGATATCTGTCTGTAATATATCTGTCAGATAATACAGCCGCACTTACCAACGCGCCATCCTGAATTTTAACTCCATGGAAGACCTCATATCTTTCCTTCAAACCACGAAGTATTGATATTGTATCCTCTACGGTAGGTTCATTTACCATTACCGGCTGGAAACGTCTCTCTAAGGCCTTATCCTTTTCAATGTACTGTCTGTATTCGTCCAATGTTGTGGCACCGATACAATGAAGTTCACCACGGGCAAGCATAGGTTTTAACATATTTCCGGCATCCATTGCACCGTCAGACTTTCCTGCGCCTACAATTGTGTGAAGTTCGTCAATAAACAGAATGATTTCACCATTGCTGTTTTTTACATCTTCAAGAACTGCCTTTAATCTTTCCTCAAACTCACCACGGTATTTTGCGCCTGCTACAAGAGATCCTAAATCCAGTGAAAAGATTTTCTTATCTTTCAGTCCTTCAGGAACGTCTCCCTTTACAATACGCTGTGCTAAGCCTTCAACGGCTGCTGTTTTACCAACACCGGGTTCACCAATAAGTACCGGATTATTTTTTGTCTTTCTTGACAAAATACGGATAACATTTCTTATTTCAGTATCTCGTCCGATTACAGGATCTAACTTCTGGCTTCTTGCCCTTTCAACTAAATCCTGTCCATATTTAGACAATGCATCGTAGGTTCCCTCCGGGTTATCTGATGTAACCTTAACATTTCCACGAACCTGTTCCAGCACTCCAAGAAATCTTTCTCTTGTAATACCGTATTCTCTAAATATTTCTCTTATTTCATTGTTTGGTTTTGCAATCAGGCAAAGGAAAATATGTTCTACGGAAACATACTCATCTCCCATCTTTTTTGCCTCATCTTCTGCATTTATCAAAACATTATTAAGTGCCTGACTCATATACATATTTCCGCCCTGCACTTTTGTTTTCTTTGCAATACCCTGCTCTACTCTATTTCTAAAATGTTCAGGCTGAATCTCCATCTTTTCGATGAGCTTAACTATCAGACTGTCATCCAAAGTAAGCAATGCATATAATAAATGCTCCTGATCAATTTCCTGATTGCCATATTCCATGGCTATCTTTTCTGTATTCTGAATAGCCTCTATTGATTTCTGTGTAAATTTACTTATGTTCATAGAATCACCTCCTATTACTGAATATGTTACAAATCATTTTTTATCTTTTTTTAATTAATGTATTAACAATTTGTTATATTTCTGTTATGTAATTATGGAGTGTTAAATCCCTATAAATAATGTTCAATAACTACTTTTATACCTATAAGAATAAGTATAATTCCACCTGCAATTTCTGCTTTTGCTTTGTATTTTGCACCGAAAATATTTCCGATAAATACGCCTCCAACAGAGATAATAAAAGTTGTCATTCCTATGAGAATTACGGACAACCAGATTGACAGCTGAATCTTATCGCCCATAGTACCGAAAGTCACTCCGACTGCTAAGGCATCTATACTTGTTGCAATGGCAAGTCCAAATAATTCTTTTATACCAAGAGGAGTTTTTTCATCTTCTGTTTCTTCCTCATCACCTACGGATTCCCTAATCATATTTGCCCCGATAATTGCCAAAAGCACAAATGCAACCCAATGGCTGTAAGCATTAATATAATCAACAAAACTTACGCTTAAGGCATATCCTATTAATGGCATAATCAGCTGAAAAACTCCGAAAAATCCCGCTATAATAAAGCACTGCTTTAAATCAATCACCTTCATTTTCAGACCTCTACAAATAGACACGGCGAAAGCATCCATTGACAAACCGACACCTATTAACAATATATCAATTAAACCCATCTGATTTTCTCCTAAACAATGCAAATAATTTTATTTGCATGTATTAACTATATCTTCTAATGCCTCATACAGTTTTTTCATTTCTTCATCTGTTCCCACTGTAATTCTAAGATAATTATCAATTCGTGGTTTGTTAAAATATCTTACAAATATTTTTCTCTTCTTCAATTCCTCAAATATAACTGATGCCTGAATTTCTTTATGGCTTGCAAACAAAAAGTTTGCCTTTGTATCAGTACATGAAAATCCAAGTTTCTTTAATTCTTCTTTTGCTTTTTCTCTTGTAGTTATTATTTTTCCAACTATTTCACTAAAATAATCATCATCTTCAATTGCTGCCACTCCGGCTTCAATGCTTGGCATATTCATAGTGTATGAATTGTATGAGAATTTGACAGCCTTTAGCTTTGCAATTAATTCTTCATTGCCAATGGCGTAACCTATTCTCATGCCTGCCATAGCTCTTGATTTTGAATAAGTTCTTACAACTAAAAGATTGTCATACTTATCAATAAGCTTTAATGCACTTGTTCCGCCAAAATCAACATAAGCCTCATCCACAATTACAACTACATTAGGATTTTTTGCAATAATATCCTCCACATCAGAAAGTGGCATTTCCACGGCTGTAGGTGCATTTGGATTTGGAAATACTATTCCACCGTTTTCCTTAAAATAATCTTCTTTTTTTATTCTAAAATCCACATCAAGAGGTATTGTTTTGTAAGGTATTTTAAACAAATCTGCCCATACATCATAGAAAGAATAAGTTATGTCAGGGAATAAAATTCCCTTATCAGAATTAAAACATGTAAGAAATGCCATTCCAAGCACATCATCTGAACCAACCCCAACAAAGACCTTTTCCTTAGATACTCCGTGGTATTTAGCAATTGCCTCCACTAATTTAGATGCATCCGGATCAGGGTATAATCTAAATCTCTTATAGTTCATTTCATCAAGGACTTTTTTTACCTTTGGTGATGGTCCGTAAGGACATTCATTAGTGTTTAATTTGATTACATCTGATATTTTAGGCTGTTCTCCCGGTGTATAGGGAGTTACCTCTCTTATATTATCTCTCCAACCGCTCATGTCTCCTCCTAACAAGTAAATATATTATTAAAATAAAAACAGTTCCTGTAAATGCTCCTACAGTATCAATTCCCACATCAAAAAGTTTCGGGCTTCTTCCATCTACAAATCCCTGATGGAATTCATCACCTGTTGCATACAGCATTCCTACCAGTGTTGTAATAACTGTGGCAAGGGCTCCTTTTCCTACTCTGATTACATTTTTGAAACTAACTAAAAGTGTCATTATAAGAACACCTAAGATTGCATATTCTCCAAAATGTCCTGTCTTTCTTACCACAAAACTTACTGAACCGAAAAACTCATTCTGTTCTGCAGCACTTAAGTTTTTATAATCAGGCTTAATTATATTTACAACTCTGATTGTTATTTTGTCACTTAATGACTGGGATTCCACTCCTGTTTCAGCGGAAAATCCAAATATCGTACTCATCCATAAAACTATAAGAGCAATAAGAACTAGTCTTACTGCCCATAGTTGTATATTCGTTCTATTCATTTTATACTGCGTGACCTTTTTCTTTAATTACTGCAATTACTCTGTCAACACATTCTTCTGCAAGCGCGTCTGTCTTAGCCTCAACCATTACTCTTATTACAGGCTCTGTACCGCTTTCTCTAAGAATAATACGTCCGTCATTGCCAAGTTCTTCGCCAACCTTAGCAACTATAGCCTGTACATCTTCATCTGCTCTGGCTTCAGGTTTGCTGGCAACTTTTACATTCTTTAGACACTGAGGATAAATTGTAACAGGGCTTGTTAATTCAGACATTTTTTTCTTAGAAGTAAGCATTACTTCCATTAACTTAATTGATGTAAGAATTCCGTCGCCTGTTGTGGCATATTTACTGAAAATAATATGACCTGACTGCTCTCCACCTAAACGATAGTCATTGTTTCTCATACATTCGTAAACATATTTATCACCAACATCTGTCTTCTCATAATTAATTCCAATTGCATCAAATGCCTTATATAAACCAAGGTTTGACATAATTGTTGTTACAACTGTGTTGTTATCAAGTTCTCCATTCTGCTTAAGGTAAACACCTGCTACATAAAGAATTAAATCTCCGTCAACAACATTTCCCTTTTCGTCAACACACAAACATCTGTCTGCATCACCGTCATAGGCAAAACCAATATCAAGCTGTTTTTCCTTTACAAACTGCTGCAACACTTCAATATGTGTTGAACCGCAGTTCATGTTAATGTTTGTTCCGTCAGGTTCGTTATTAATTACATATGTCTTTGCTCCCAAAGCATCAAAAACGCTCTTTGCAATCTGCCATGCACTACCGTTTGAGCAGTCAAGACCAACCTTGATGTTCTTAAATGAATTCTTTGCCAATGTCATAAGATATCCCATGTATCTGTTTCTTCCTGCAAAGTAATCCACTGTTCTTCCGATTTTTTCTCCTGTTACATAAGGGATTGAATCGAAATCTGCATCTATGTATGCTTCAACCTCATCAATAAGAGATTGTTCCATTTTTTCGCCTTTTCCGTTTATTAATTTTAATCCGTTATCATAGAAAGGATTGTGGCTTGCCGATATCATAATTCCGCAGTCAAAATCTTCTGTTTTTACTACATATGATACACTAGGTGTTGTAGTAACGTGAAGAAGGTATGCGTCCGCTCCGGTTGATGTCAAACCTGCTGCAAGGGCATATTCAAACATATAACTGCTTCTTCTTGTATCTTTTCCAATGGCAACTGAGCACTTGTGATATCTTCCATAATACCATCCAAGAAATCTTCCTACCTTGAATGCATGCATTGCTGTCAAATCAACATTAGCCTCTCCTCTAAATCCATCTGTTCCGAAATATTTTCCCATTTTTTATCCTCCAAAATAAGTGAAATATATTCACTCTTTCTAACCTATTAATTATATAATAGGAGCGGAATATTTACAATGTTTTTCTAATTTACACTTTCCCCATAATTATTAATTTCAATTTCGTTTTTTATCATGTCAAATAGTTGAATTTTTGTATTTCCATTCTCATCAACGCAGATTTCTTCATTGTTAATGAAAATATTTATATATTCAAACTCTTTCTCAACTATATGCACATTTTCCAGAGCACTTATAATGTCCTGCAAAAGTTTTATTTTTTTTGTGTTGTTATTTTCATATATCGGGATATATTTCTCATCAAGAATCAGATTTATCATAGGAGTTATTTTTTCCAACATAATAAATACATAACTTACCTTTTCATCATAATCATCTTTTATAAATAAATCTTTTGTTTTCACCAGACCATGATTTTCTTTTCTGCAGAAATTGTATATTTCAATGAATCTTTCTTTTAAATTCCACTGGCTTTCTTCAAGACTTGTAGCAAATAATGACTTTTCCTCATCCTCAAAATACACTCTATATAATTCCCCGCCTTCGTTCCATGTGAGTTTTTCTTTTTTAATAAAGCCCTTGCATTGATTCAGATATTTATTTACTTCCGACTCTAATGTATTTCGCAATTTTTCTCTCCTACTTTTTGTTTATTTTAGTATACCAAATTTCTTTTACTTTTTTTTCACAAACTGCCCCTTTCTGTCGTTAAAAGTCGATGAAAAATTTACACAACGATATTTTATGGTGATATAATCGAAAAGTAGGGTTTTACATAAACTTTTTGGGGGAAAGAGAAGGTGAATGTATGAAAACAACTGAAAATACGTCGATGTTACAGGAGACGGAATTATTACTTCAGGAAATTGATTCTTTAAAGCAGGAACTAACCCGTGAAAAACAGCAGCACAAACATTGGGAAGAACTTGCCATGCTGTTTCACGATGCTCTATGGCGTGAACTTAGATTTTCGCACAAAGTTTCTTTTAAGTAGCAGAATCAAAAACTTACAGACACAAAAATACAGAATGACAAATTATGTTGCCGGCAACACAATCACAAGAAGTCCGGTCACTCATTTATACGTCATTCTGTATTTTTTGTTGTTTTTAATTCCGCCCGTTGGTACTTTGCTAAGGGACGGAAAGCAACATTATTTTTCCACGCTATAAAGCTTCTTATCCTCTATAACAAATTCTTTATTGCACACGTCAAGGGCTGCTTTTTTGTGAGTAATAATAATACAGGTTTTCATATTCAGATTTTTTATTCTTGAAAGAACATTTCTTTCTGTTTTTGCATCCAATGCGGAAGTTGCCTCGTCTAAAAGAATGATTGGTGCCTTGCTAAGAAGAGCCCTTGCTATGGCAAGTCTCTGGGCCTGACCTTCAGAAATTCCTAATCCCTTTTCTCCGATTACAGTATCCAGTCCTTCTGGCAATTTATTTACGAACTCCAGAATATCACTAATCTCAAGGGCTTCTCTTATCTCAGAATCAGTTGCATTAGGATTAATAAGAAGAATATTTTCCCTTAAAGTCCCACTGAAAAGGTAATTTCCCTGAGGCACATAGGAGAACAGACATCTTGTATCGGGACTGGCTTCCACAAAACTTCCGTCATTCTTATACAACCTGATATTGCCACTTTGAGGTTTAAACACACCTAAAAGCATCTTTAACAATGTACTTTTTCCTATTCCTGAAATTCCACGTATGGCAACAAAATCACCCTTTTTGAAGTTAACATTTCCTTCTTCCAATACACTCTCCCTGCCATAATTAAATTTTATATTTTCAAACCGTGCTTCAGAAAAATCTTTATAAAATTTATCAGGCACAATTTCTTTTGGTGATTTAATTTCAACTTCAATGTCTTCAATTTCCATTATTCTTTCAGCGGAAGCCAGTATTGCATAATACTGTGGCACTACTTTTGTGATGTTCACAAATGGCGTCTGTATCTGGGAAATCAGCTGAACCACAGCCATTAACGTTCCGTAGGACATTGCTTTTGTTGCCACTTTTAACCCACACCAAACCAATGCCATTAAATATCCTATATTAAATACAAAGGAAAATCCTGCATTTGCAAAAATACTGATGCGTCTTCTTTTCATTTTCGCATTGTAATTTATTTTCTGCAGTTCATTTCCCTTTTCTTCAAACTGCTGCTCCACTCCAAATGTTTTTACAACTAAAATACTCTCAATTGCTTCCTGGAAGAATGAACGTACCTTCCCATCTGTCTGTTGCACCTCTTTATGGAGACTTTTTAATTTTCCTCTAAATACCAAGGTCACTGCGGAAATTACAACTCCCGCCAAAATAAATACCATGGTAAATTTCCAGTCAAATACTATAAGTACTATAAAAGCCCCAAGAAACTGCGTAATAAAATACAGCATATTAGGAATTATGCTGGTAATTCCATCAGTGACGATTTTTATGTCGCTGGTAATTCTGTTCATCAGTTCCCCACTGTGATATATGTTAATATCATCAAATTTCTTAATTAATATTTCACCGAAAAGTTTTGCCCGCATTTCCATTTCAAGCTTAGCCTGTACTTTTATCGTCAGACTTTGGGCATATATTCTAAGAAGCAACCTTCCCGTTATGATTACTAAAGTAATTATTCCAAAAAGTATGATGGTGTTGCGCTGCTGTACAAACATATCATGAGTTTTAGCGTTAGCCGCACCCTGTGCTGCATCCATTACTTTTTTGCTTACAAGTGCTAATGCAGTCGACACTAATGCCAACACAATATTGGATAAACTAAGTATTATTATTTTAGGAATCTGCTTTTTTCCATTTCTTATTACCCATTGTAAACTCCCTGAATTTTTCATCTGCACTTTCCTTTTATCTTTCTTTTTACTTTTCCGGCTATTCTTTTCATTATTCTAAGCAGTCTTCGGATGGATGCTGTTTTCACCCACACTCTGCAATAACATTTATACAGAATTTCATTGCCGGTATATTTTTCACCTTTTCTTGTAAAACTGTCAACTACTCCAATAATTTGATCCTGTCTGATATTATTTTCATCAAGGAACTGATTATCTCCCCTCATTGTATAGTTAGTCCCATTAACTTTCACTATTCTATGTAAAACATACTTTCCGCTATCTCTCTTATAAAAAGCAATATCATATTTCTTAAGAGGAAAGTCAGGTTTCTTTAATGTTATTGTATCTTTATTATTTCTAAGTAAAGGTAACATGCTGTTTCCCCTTGGGGTAAAAGTAACAAATCCACTATGATTTATCTGTTCCTCAATTAATGGCATTACATCCTCTATGCTTACTTTCTTACTCAAACAAATCCTCTCCTTTTATTTTTTCAATAAAAGCATCCACGTCCTTTTGCGCCAGTTCTCCATCAATTCCATATTCATTGATGACAGCCTGCACCAATTCATCTCTTGTAATTTCATTAAGCATCTGTTCAAAAATAAATGCTCCCGTGTCATTTAAACTTATCATTCCATTAAAATCAATTGTTGCCTGTCCAATAGGAACAACAACGTTGTTTCCTGCAACATTTCTTAAAATAAATCCATCTTTTATCTTCATTTATATTCTCCTGATTTTTTCATATGCAGTAACGACAGCCTCGTCACTTATATTACATCCCATTCTGTATATTGGATTTGATACCAATACATTTTCAACATTTTTTAATGCCAAATCCATCTTTTCCTCTGTTTTCAGTTTTCTTACCGTCTGTCTGAAAAACAATGCAAAAGCCTCTTTCGGGCTTATTTCATTAATCCAGTTCTCTTCGGAACGCTCAAGAAAAACTATTCCGCCGAGTTTTACCTGTATGTTTTTACTTATGTCATGTTTTCCACTCCAAGGAGTTCCATAGACATACCACTGTCCTTCAATACAGCGAAGCGCCGGCTTATCATCATTAATGATATAAGCTCTGTCACCAAAATGCTTCAGCCACAATTCAGTGTGGGTAGATTTTCCTGTTCCACTGTCTGCAGAAAACAAATAAGCATATCCATCTACAACAATAGCCGACGAATGCAACATACAGCCATCATATTTTAGTAATATTCTGTTAAATAATGCTCCTGTATACATGTATTCAATTGTTGTATAGTTACCATACTCCCTGAATTTTTCATATGTCTTTTCATAAAACTCCTGACCTAAATCAATGACCCCATCAGCCTCGTTCTCATCCCACTGTTCATCACTTCGGTATGGAATAGCCCGCTTCATGGTTTCTTTATGATACGTTGTCATTAAAATTTTCAAGTCAGCAATTTTGTATTTTTCTTTTACAATGGTAAGTCTCTTATCTGCCATTCATTTGCTCCGTTTTTTTGTTGTTTCTGAAATCCACTATTCAACCACATGCATGCGATTTCGTAGTGGTTTAAATATACACTACAATTATAAATGCTTTAGCGTAATGGGGTCAATGTTTTTTGAATATATATTTTGCTGTGAAATTTAAGTCCGGGCATGTCCTCACTTTTTACTATTTCCTTGCCGTACTCTCAGCTTGTATTCCCTTAGCCGAAATCAGATGTACGGGCAATTTCTTGCTTTCTATCACTTTTTCACTGTACTTCTAGCCTATTTAACTTGAGTTGCATCAAATGTACGGGCATGCCCTCACTTTCTATCACTTTTTCACTGTACTTCTAACCAATTCAACTCAATCTACATTAATTGTACGGGCAGACTATCACTTTCCAGCCTTTCTTTAACGTACTTCCAGCACATACAACTTAGCAGGATCCAATTCTACGGGCAAAATAATTTTTTTAAAGTTTTATATACCGTACGAACTATTAAATAGCTCAATAACTTACTACATACATAAAAATACAGTCAGAATATCAATCCCGACTGTATTTTAAGCAATCCCCCCGCTCCGCGGGCTACATTACAAATTAATTATATTATTATAAACTTTATTCATCTTCAACCTGTGCAAGTTTTGCAGCCTGGTCTGCTGCTACACAGTTGTCAATTATTTCATCTAAGTCACCATTCATAACATTTTCAAGTCTGTGAGTTGTGAACTTAATTCTGTGATCTGTGACTCTTCCCTGTGGGAAATTGTATGTTCTAATCTTTTCTGATCTGTCACCTGTACCAATCTGGCTACGTCTTGCTTCTGACTCAGCATCCTGTTTCTTCTGGCACTCTAATTCATATAATCTTGCACGAAGAACCTTAAGGGCTTTATCCTTGTTTTTAAGCTGTGACTTTTCATCCTGACATGAAATAACAATACCTGTTGGAATATGAGTAAGTCTTACTGCAGAGTCCGTTGTATTTACACACTGACCACCATTTCCTGATGCTCTGAATACATCAAACTTGCAATCATTCATGTCAATTTCAACGTCAACCTCTTCAGCTTCCGGCATAATTGCAACCGTTGCAGTAGAAGTATGAATTCTTCCGCCTGATTCAGTTACCGGAATACGCTGCACACGGTGTACTCCGCTTTCGTATTTAAGTCTTGAGTATGCTCCCTGACCGTTAATCATAAAGACAACTTCCTTAAAGCCACCAAGTCCGTTTTCATTAACAGAAATCATTTCCGTTTTCCAGTGCTGGCTTTCAGCATACATACAATACATCCTGTAAAGTTCCGCTGCAAACAAAGCTGCTTCATCACCACCGGCACCACCACGGATTTCAACAACAACGTTCTTGTCATCGTTTTCATCTTTTGGTAAAAGAAGAATCTTTAATTTTTCTTCCATTTCAGGTATTGAAGCCTTAGCCTCGTTTAATTCTTCCTTGGCTAATTCTCTCATTTCCTCATCACTTTCTTCATCAAGAATTGATAGGCTCTCTTCAATAGTCTTTTTTGCCTGCTTATACTGCTGATACAATTCAACAATTGGAGCCAAATCGCTTTGTTCTTTCATTAATTTTCTGAAATTTTCCTGATTATTTACAACGTTTGGATCATTTAACTGTTCCATTATTTCACTGTAACGTTCAACAATTCCGTCTAACTTTTCAAACATTTCTATTCCTTTCTTGCAATCACAACTCTGTCATTGCCTGACAAATCTTTTAAAACTTCTATGTTACAAAATCGGTTTTGACGAAGGATTTCTGATACATCATCGCCCTGATCATACCCAATTTCAAAAAATATCTTTCCATTATCATTCAGGTAATCGGAAGCTTCATTGCATATTTTCTTATAGAAATACAAACCATCTTCCATGCCGTCAAGAGCCATAACCGGCTCATGGGATTTTACTTCTTCCATTAATTTAGGAATTTCATCAGTTCTTATATAAGGCGGGTTTGAAACAATAATGTCATACCTTCCTGTTACATTTGTAAACAAATCTGATTGTATAAAAGTTACATTGGCATTATTAAATCTGTTATTTTCCTGCGCAACTTCCAATGCCTTTTCAGATATATCTACTGCCGTAACCTTTGAGTCCTTCGATAATCTGTCTATGGAAACAGCAATGCAACCACTTCCTGTGCACATATCAAGAACTGTTCTCTCACCATTTCCTAAACAATCAGCAACATTTTCAACCAGTAACTCTGTATCCTGTCTTGGAATCAATACATTTTCATTTACTTTAAATGTAAGTCCCATAAACTCCTGAGTTCCAACCAAATGTTGTAAAGGAATATGTCCGGCTCTCTGATTGACTAACTCATTATATTTTTCGGCACTTTTCCCATCTACCGTCATTTGCATGTTTGCATAATATTTTGCCCTGGTTATTCCAAACACGAACTCTGCCAGAAGCCAGCTGTCAACCTGACTGTCGGCAATACCCGCTGCCTCTAAGGTGTTCTGTGCCTTATTTATAATATCCCTAACTAAAATTTCCAATTATATCCTGAACCTTCAATTACTTTCTTATATTCATGTGGCAGTTCGTCTTCTTCTTTTTTCTTTGGTTTATGTACCTGAATACCATTGTCCTCTAAATACTGTTCCCAATCAAACACTGCCTCAACCGCACAGATTGCGACTTCAATCATGTCATCTGTAGGTTCTCTTGTTGTAATTTTCTGCATCCACATACCCGGTTTGCTAAGTGCATTTACAACAGGGTTATATGAATTTCCTGCAAGTCTGATAAATTCATATGATATTCCTGCAATTACCGGAATAAGCAGGATTCTTATAACATATCTAAGCCAAATGATATCAGTTCTTATTAATATAAATAAAATTATACTAATAATGAGCACGAATAATAGGAAGCTTGTTCCGCATCTCTTATGATATCTTGAACTTTTTCTTACATTTTCCACTGTGAGAGTCTTGCCGTTTTCTATACAGTTAATACACTTATGTTCCGCTCCATGGTACATAAATGTTCTCTTTATATCATTCATTAAAGAAATCAACAACAGATATGCCACAAACAGCACTATCTTAACTATTCCTTCAATAACAGGTACCTGATTTGTTCCTACCCATGAAATGTGTTTCTCCATGACATCCGCTATAAACAGAGGTAATATCATAAATAAAGCTATAGCAATAACAACGGATAATACTACTGTAAATCCCATAATTATTTTTTCTGCCCTGTCGCCAAACTTTCCAATAAGCCACTGTTCGAATTTGTCCGGTTCTTCTTCAATGTCGTCATCTTCAAGGAAACTTGCAGACATTGTAAGAGTTTTGATTCCTAAAATAAGGGAATCAATAAATGCGAATATTCCCCTTATGAATGGAAATGACAGTATCTTGCTTTTTCCCATAAAACTATGATACTCATCTGTTTCAACATCAATTGTCTGATCCGATTTTCTAACCGCAACGGCATAGTGTTCTTTATTTCTCATCATAACGCCTTCCATTACGGCCTGTCCGCCAATACCGGAAGAACATAGTTTATTTTTTCTCATAACATTCACCTTTGTATTCAGATAAGAAAAATAGGTTGAGAATTACTTCCCAACCTGTTATCCTTAAAACTATTTGATACCATACTTCTTGTTGAACTTATCAATTCTACCACGAGCCGAAACAGCTTTCTGCTGTCCTGTGTAGAAAGGATGACATGCTGAGCAAATTTCAACATGGAGTTCTTTCTTAGTTGAACCTGTTACGAATGTGTTACCACAGTTACATGTAACGGTTGCTTCCTGGTAATCTGGATGGATTCCTTTTCTCATTACATTCACCTCTTTAAATTATTTTATGCATATTGGCAACGCCAATCCGTTTTTACTCAATAGCCTACACATTATATCATAGTGATATTGTATTGGCAAGTATTTTGAGAAAAAACATTTATTTTTTCAAATTGTATTTTTTAACGGCTGTACTTAACCCTTATTTTACTAACCTGCTGTATAAATTCTTTGTTGTTTTTAGTCCTTGAAAATAAATTAAGAATCTGTTCAACGGCATCTTCTTTTCTCATTCCATTCATTTCTTTCCTAATAATATAGGAAGCACCAAGTTCATCTGCATCAAGCAACAGATCTTCCCTTCTTGTACCGGACTGTGTTATGTCAATGGCTGGGAATATTCTCTTCTCTGATAATTTTCTGTCCAGAATAAGTTCCATGTTACCTGTTCCCTTAAATTCTTCATATACTACATCGTCCATTTTACTTCCTGTGTTAACTAATGCAGTTGCAAGAATAGTAAGACTTCCGCCCTCTCTCATATTTCTGGCTGCGCCGAAAAATCTTTTTGGCATATGAAGAGCTGCCGGGTCAAGACCACCTGATAATGTACGGCCACTTGGCGGAACAGTCATGTTATAGGCTCTTGCAAGTCTTGTTATACTGTCTAAAAGAATTATGACATCTTTTCCGTGTTCCACAAGTCTTTTTGCTCTTTCTATTACCATTTCAGAAACTCTCTTGTGATGCTCCGGTAATTCATCAAAAGTTGAATAAATAACTTCTACATTATCTCCCTTTATTGCTTCTTTTATATCTGTTACCTCTTCCGGCCTTTCATCTATAAGAAGAATTATCATTTCCATTTCCGGATTGTTTTTCAGAACCGCCTTTGCAGTTTCCTTTAATAATGTAGTCTTTCCTGCTTTCGGTGGTGAAACAATCATACCACGCTGTCCTTTTCCTATCGGACTTACTAAGTCAACAATTCTCATTGCCGTGCTATGTCCGTCTGTTTCCAGATGTAATCTTTCATTTGGAAAAATAGGTGTAAGGTCCTCAAAATTTGGTCTGTTTAATACTTTATCAAGAGATTCATCATTAACTTTGTCAACATAATAAAGGGCACCAAATTTTTCATTTTCTCTTTTTTCCCTCACTCTTCCCGTTACGAAATCTCCCGTTTTTAATCTGAATCTCTTTATTTGTGATGGTGCCACATATACATCATCATCTCCCGGAAGATAATTATCACATCTGATAAATCCGAAACCGTCAGGCATAACTTCCAAAATTCCCGTTCTCGTTAATCCCTGTTCCTGTGGTACTTCGTCTTTATGTTCCCCTGTTTCTTCCTTATGATGACGTCTATGTCTTTTTCTGTTTTCATCCTCTGTTTTTTTAGTTTCCTCGCGCTCTATCTTTTTCTCATGTGTCTCTTTTTCTTCTTTTTTTTCAGTAACCTCCAAAATCATATCAATTAACTGCTGTTTTCTAAGAGTTGTCACCGACTTAATTCCATTTTCTTTTGCAATTTTTCTCAATTCGCCTACCGGCAAAGCCTGCAATTTTTCTCCCATAACCAAAAATCTCCTATATCTTTTACTTAAATAATAATCCGTTAAATTAATCTATCCGGGAAAATCAGGGGATACCCCTAAAGAACATATCACTTTTCAGATACCCTATTCTAACACACAACTCAAAAAAATAATAGTGCTAATTTTGAAACTATGCTATAATAATTCAGGTGATTATAACATTACGATTAATACAATAAATTTATTTGGAGGTTTAAAATGACAATAGACGAAAAAGCACTGGATTTACATGAAAAGTTACACGGAAAATTAAGCACTGAAGCTAAATGCCATGTAAATTCAAGAGAAGATTTATCTTTAGCATACACACCGGGTGTTGCAGAACCTTGTAGAAAAATTGCTGCAAATGAAGAAGATGTTTACAAGTATACATGGAAATCTAACACTGTTGCAGTAGTTTCAGATGGCAGTGCCGTACTTGGTCTTGGCAATATCGGTCCAAAAGCAGCTATGCCTGTTATGGAAGGAAAAGCTGTACTGTTTAAAGAATTTGGCGATGTTAATGCTGTTCCTATTTGTCTTGACACACAGGATCCACAGGAGATTATTGACACTGTAGTCCGTATAGCTCCGGGATTTGGTGGCATAAACCTTGAAGATATTTCAGCACCGAGATGTTTCGAAATAGAAAATAAATTAAAAGAAATTTTAGATATACCTGTATTTCATGACGACCAGCATGGTACTGCCATTGTTGTTTTGGCAGGAATTATTAACGCATTAAAGGTTGTCGGCAAGAAAAAAGAAGACTGTAAAGTTGTTGTAAATGGTGACGGTTCTGCTGGAATTGCCATTTCAAAATTACTTCTTAAATACGGATTTAAAGATTTAACAATATGCGGACTCTACGGAATTTTATCAAAGGATGTCGATGACTTAAACTGGGCACAGAAGGAAATGGCTGAGGTTACTAATCTTTCAGGTCAGAAAGGCACTTTAAAAGATGCAATGGTTGGAGCCGATATTTTCGTTGGTGTTTCTGCCCCTAACATTGTTACTG
Organism: uncultured Eubacterium sp.; assembly: GCA_900548465.1. GTDB lineage: Bacteria > Bacillota > Clostridia > Lachnospirales > Lachnospiraceae > Eubacterium_G. The sequence goes on along the minus strand of URKY01000005.1, from coordinate 49,680 downwards.
CCGATATGGTTAAATCAATGAATAAGGATGCAATTATGTTTGCAATGGCAAATCCTGTTCCTGAAATTATGCCTGATGTGGCTAAGGCTGCCGGAGCTAAGGTTGTTGGTACAGGTCGTTCTGATTTCCCAAATCAGGTAAATAACGTTGTAGCATTCCCTGGAATTTTCAAGGGTGCCCTTGAAGGACGTGCAAAGCAGATTACTGAAAAAATGAAATTAGCTGCTGCTCTTGCTATTGCTTCTTTAGTTCCTGATGACGAATTAAATGAAAATAACATTCTTCCTGAGGCTTTTAACCCTGTTGTTGCTGAAGTTGTAAGCAAGGCTGTTAAGGATAATATTTAATAACAACTATTACAGTTTTAATTCTTATCCATATTTATTGGAGGTGTATCGAAATGAATTATGCTGAAATAAAGACTTTTGACGTTGCAAATGGTCCGGGAATCCGTGTATCCCTTTTTGTAAGTGGATGCCACCACAACTGTCCCGGTTGTTTCAACAAGGAAGCTCAGGATTTTAATTATGGAAAACCTTTTACGGAAGACACCATTAACAGTATCATTGATACATTAAGTTTTGATGCTTACGCAGGAGTTACTTTTCTAGGCGGAGAACCACTTGAACACGTTAATCAAAAAGGTCTTCTTCCATTAGCAAGAAAAATAAAAGAAGTCTATCCTGACAAAACTATCTGGTGTTTTACCGGTTATGAATTTGAAAAAGATATAATGGATCATATGTATAAAGAATGGCCTGAAACAAAAGAATTACTTTCATATATTGACGTTTTGGTCGATGGTCCGTTCATTGAATCTTTGAAAAATTTAAGCCTTGTATTTAGGGGCTCTGAAAATCAAAGACTCATCAAAGTACCGGAAACCCTGCAAAGTGGCGAAATCATTTTATGGGAAAAAGAACTTTAATTAATCGGAGGATAAAAAAATGAATATAAAGAAACTAAATCCTAATGCAATCATTCCAACATACGGTTCAGAATGTGCTGCCGGTGCAGATTTATATGCCTGCATTGAAAGCCCTGTTACCATTGAGCCGGGACAAACTGTATTTATCAGTACCGGTCTTGCAATGGAAATACCTGAAGGTTATGCCGGTTTTGTATATGCTAGAAGTGGTCTTTCCTGCAAAAGAGGTCTTGCTCCGGCCAATAAAGTTGGTGTTGTTGACGCAGATTACCGTGGGGAAATAACTGTTGCACTGCACAATCATTCAGATGAACCTAAAACAATTGAGGTTAATGAAAGAATTGCCCAGATTGTTATTGCACCTTTTGTTCATGTTGCATTTGATGAAGTGGATGAGCTTTCCGATACAGTTCGTGGTGCAGGTGGCTTTGGTTCAACCGGAACAAAATAAGATAAAAGCATAACGGGAGGCAAACACATTTTTTTTAACGAAAAGTTTCTTGTTATCAATGCCTGAAACATTAATTTTCAGCCATGATTATTTACTAATTAACATGACAGCTATTACCGGCTCTATTTTATTTTTTTTGCTACTACAACCATTCGGCTGTTTTCCCTACTGTTTTCACAGGTAGATAATGTAATCACTTTATCTTTATAATTTATTTTAACCCCTGTGTCATACAGCTTTACATTTTCTAATTGCCTAATATATTCATTGAATTCCTCTTTGTTATTCAGGTTAACATATTTATAATACTCAAAATCACCTTTTCCACCTACATTGGCAATAAATGTATAAACAATTTCATATTCTCCTGTTGTATTTAAAGTATCAAAATATACAATCTTATTCTTTTTATAGAAGTCATAAGTTTTATATTTATTAAGTGCAGCAAACATTGAGCCATTCTTCATATTATGACTGTAAATAACAATATTGTCGGATTCCGGATTTATCTCACAGTTTTCACCTATAAAAGGAGTTCCATATATGGAATATTCTCTTTCAAAATTTCTCTTTAAATAATATTGAAAATCTTTTTTTGTCATCATAACCGGATAATTAATGGATGTATTTTTTATTTTTATCCAGCCTGCAAAATCATTGTTTTTTTTATATAATTCCCCGTATTTCTTAAATATATTTTTTTTGCCTACTTTTACCTGCTCCGTGCTTTTTTCATTTTCCACGACTGTCGCCATTTTTTTAAATCTGCCATTTTGAACCTGAGCCTCATAAAAATAATTTGCAATCTTATATCCGCTTACAACAAGCACACAAATCAGTACAATTATAAAAGCCTTATCTAATATTTTTTTCATCTTTGCACCTTTTCTTTTTGTATTATTTAACATTATATCAGATATATTTATTTTTTTATATCCTGAACTTTTTCACCTGTTGGATTAATAGAACTATTTAATCCCACATCAATTGTTATATATCCTTTTGGCAATTCAATTTCCTTTATTCCCTTGTTATGATTTATAAAACTATCTACATTTTTCTCATTTTTTCTTCCCCATAACAATGTCTATAAGCCTTGCCAATGGTTCCGCCGCATTATCTGCCTCCTGATATGTATTAGTCTGAGCTCCTACCTCTATTAGCATTGACTGTTTACACAAATCCAGATTGTATTTGTAAGCATTAACATAGTTTCTTCTGGAGAACCCCGGATAATAACTTTCGGCATTTGCTTTCATCTGAAGTGCCAGTGCAAGATTTTCATATAAATAAGGATTATATAAATAATCAATATCCCCTGTATTCTTAAATCTGGACATACCGTTAAAAAACATTACCTGGGCAGTCTTTTTATTATTTATTTCCGTAACAAGCCTTGTATCTTCATTTACACCATCTCTGTGAATATCAAGAATCAGACTTATAGACGGATATTTTTTCAGAATTTTCTTTACTCCCGCCCTTGACTGATCATATGCCTCATGTCTGTCTAATTTTCCGTTTACTATATCATACTTACTTGTATCATGAATTACATTATAACCAAACTGTTCTTTTAAAACCTTAGCCAGACGGTCTCCCACTCCAATAATTGTTGTTGCAGTATTTTTATTACTGTTACTAAATTCTTCCTGCGAGTGAGTATGATAAATTAAAATCTGAGGTTTCTTATTATTGCCGGTTATTTTAAACTTTTCTGACATGGCTTTTTTTACCGGCATGTCGCTTTCCCTTAAAGTTGTGGCATTCGTTACTATGTAGAACTTATCCATTATCTGACTAAAGTTTCCTATATTATTGGCATTGTATAATTTTCCATTTACTTTTGGCATAGGTACAATTACTTTGTTTGAAACCTTCTGCACTGCCACTGTTTTACTCTTTGTTTCATTTTCAATTTTAGTTGTTGCTTCTTCTTTTTGATAATTAGAATTTTCATATATAAGATTTATTACCTGACTGTAGCCCGGGTCTGACGTGTCATAAGTGTATTCACTGTGTTTTAAATAGTCCGTAACCAATGCGTTTAGCAGTTCTTTTTTTGCCCCCTCAGTCATTGAGCCATGATTTTCTACATATAACATATACTGTGTCATCAGGTCTGCATTTTCCACAATTTCCTTTGCAATTATTCTTGATGTATCACTTACTACATTTTCTGCGACATTGCCTGCTTTATTATTTGTAATAAGATTTATGCATCTGGCTGCAATATACACGCAAAGCAGCACTATTACCAGCCGCATAATAACCGGTAATAATGCCTCCGGGAACTTTATTCTGTTAAAACTTGTCTTATTTATATATCTGTTCATTCCCCTTTGCACATACTCACCCCTTTGTCCCACTTATACAATATATGTTTATTTCAAAATATTTAGAACAGAGCCTGCCTGCAAAATTCATTTAAGGAATGGGCAATTGTTTTACTTAAGTTTTCTACTATTTCATCTACATCTTTCGGAGTTACGAACATCTGCTCCGTTTCTTCCGATAAAAGTTCTTCAAACAACAGATATTTTTCTTCCTGAGTGTAATCTTTAAAGATATTGGCAATGGTATTGTTTTTAAGGGTTGACAATATTCCAATTAGTTTTTCCATTGTGTCATTAACAATTGTCGCCCCGCTAACTACCATGGGAACACCTATTGCAATAACCTTTCTTCCTAAATTTTCTTTATTTAATCCTTTTCTATGATTCCCTATTCCTGAGCCGGGAGTAATTCCCGTATCCGTAACCTGAATTGTTGTGGTAATGCGTCTGACATTTCGTGCCGCCAGAGAATCAATGGCAATTATCAGATCCGGATCTATTTCATTGACAATCCCCTTTATTACCGAGTAGGTCTCCATTCCCGTCTGTGCGAGCACTCCCGGGGCAATACAGTACACCTTTTCACCCGATATGATTTCTTCTATTGTTTTAGGACCAAGGGCGTCGGGAGTTGCAAGGGAATTTCCCAACCCTACAATCAATACATTTTTTATATTATCCCCTTTTGTTATTTCAGAGAGGTTTTCAGATAATTGTTTTGCTATTTTCTTTCGCTCACTCTCCCTTTGTTCCTGTAGTTTTTTTGTTTCAATGGTTATATAACTTCCAATGGGTTTTCCCATGGTTTCTGCTCCTTTTTCACTGACTATATCCACAACAGTTGTTGTCATTTTCAAATTTCTGTCGTATTTTTTGTTTATTTCCACCCCTTCAATTTCTACATTCTTCTGAAATCTCTCTCTTTCTTCTAAAGCTAAATCTGTATATATGTTTTTCATTTTTTAGACTTTCCTTCCATAATATGATTAAAGCTAATTTTTGCCTGCAATTAACTAATTTTAGTATTGACATCTTTTGTAAGTTCTACTACAATAATTTTTGATGTCTGCGTTTAGTCCGCATATTCCAAATGACGCAGACTGTAACGGATTTCCAATCTCTCTCAACGGAAATCAAATTTTTTAAATTTCGCGGAGGTAAGCAAAATGGCTAATATTAAGTCAGCAAAGAAAAGAATTCTTGTTAATCAGACAAAATATGAAAGAAACAAATCAGTTAAGTCAGCTGTTAAGACAGCTGTAAAGAAAGTTGAAGCAGCTGTAGCAGCTAACGATAAGGCAGCAGCTAACGAAGCTTTAACAGCAGCAACAAAGGCTATCGAAATGGCTGGTTCAAAGGGAATTTTCCACAAGAACAACGTTGCAAGAAAAGTTTCAAGATTAACAAAATTAGTTAACACAATTGCTTAATTTAGGCAAAATAAAAAGGAGTCTCCCAGACTCCTTTTTATTTTGTCATTTATCAGGCTTTTCTGCTATATTTCACTAAAAGCATCTCAACTCCTATGTTTTCGTCCATGATTCCTTTTTTTATACTCTCCTCTGTCTTAACACAGTCTGCCAATGCTGCCTTTAATTCAGTTACGGAAAAATTTCGACTTTGGTTAATACTCTTATTGGCAATAAATCCCTGTACTCCCATTGCCGTAGCTATATTATCTCTCCCCATTCCTCGGGCTGATAAATCCTTAGCCTGCAAAATCAGATTAAACTGTCTTGCAATCATAAACAGTATTCTCATTGGCGGTTCTTTTTCTGCTATTAATTCATAATAACAATCCAATGTTTTCTTTTGATTTTTTACGGAAATGGCATCTACCATATCAAAAATCCTTACATTTAACTGTTTTACACATACGGCATCTATATCTTCTTTTGATATTATATTTTTGTCCAGATCATAACATATAAGTTTTTCTATTTCCCTTGATAATACCTCCATATCTGTTCCAACATTGGCAATTAAATACGACATATTTGCATTAGTGATTTTCTTTCCATCCTTGGCAAACATTCTGGCTACCCATATTGCCAGATCCTTTTCCGTCTGTCTGTTAATCTCACATACATATCCATGAGCCTTAACCGCCTTGTACATTTTGCTTCTTTTATCTACATCCTGCTCCACAAATAAAAAGACTGTACTTTCCGGTATGTCAGACATGTATTTCGCCAACTGATCCCCGCCGTTTTTAAAAAGTCCTGTGGTTTCCATTACAATAAGCCTGTATTCAGCAAAAAACGGAGTTGTTTCAGCATTATCTATAACTTCATTTATATCTATGTTCTTTCCCTCATATAATGCCAGATTCATAGTATTATCCCCTACAATGGCCTTAATCATCTGATGTTTATAATTTAATTTCAGGTATTCCTCTTCCCCACATATTAAATACACGTTTTTGAATTTTCCTGATTTTATGTCCTGAGATAATGTTTTCACTTAAATTTGCTTTCTCCAATCCTAATTCTCTAATCTTTTATAGCACAAAAGCACTTCTTTGTCGATACCACTCTTTGTTACGGTAATCTCCCCCAACATATCGGTCCGTAATATTTTGCTGCCATTTTCCTTAAGCCTTTCCAAGGTTTCTCTGTGAGGATGTCCATAGGAATTACCCACCCCGGAGGAAATAATACTAAAATCCGGATTTATCTGTGATAAAAACTCTTTTGAAGTTGAATATTTTGATCCATGATGAGGCACCTTCAAAAATGTATATTTTCCCTGCAATTCATTTTTTATTTTAGGCTCAACCTTTGAAGATATATCTCCCGTAAACAGCATTGATAATTCACCATACTTTAAACTTAACACAGTAGAATAATCATTTATGTTTTCTTCCTTTGTACTGCCGGGATGTATGCATTTTATTTTTGTATTTCCAAACTCCATGTACTCTCCGGATTTTATATATAAAATATTTATTCCCCTGATCTTTGCTACATTAACAAAGTTGTTGTAAGACTCCTCAGTAAATCCTGTCAGTAAAGGCACGATTATATTTTCTACCTTAACTCCGCCAATATCTGATTTTTCCATTATTTCCAGCAAACCGTTTATGTGGTCTGCATCCGTGTGGGTTATGATAGCATAGTCAATTTTTCCAATGCCACCGGCTTTCAAAAAAGGAATTATTCTGTACTCTCCTACATTTTTTACATCAGTACTTCCCCCATCAATTGTAATGTTCATTCCATTGTCACTTCTTATAAATATTCCGTCTCCCTGACCTACATCCAGAAATGACACCTGAAAACCTTTAGGTAAATGTATGTACATTAACATTATAATTGCAAAGCTTCCTAGCCAAAAAACTCCCCTGACCTTTCTAATATATCTTTTCTCTCTTTTCAATATAACGGATTTGCTTTCTATAATTTTCCCTTCTCTTCCGATTTGTTTTTCAGCCTTTAGAAGTTTCTCATTTCTCTTTTCCGTAATTTTTAATAATATGAATATCAGCACAATAAATAATATATAGAATATTAGTATTGTAACTAATTCAGGCTTTCCTACAATCACATTGGCAAAAGGCACTTTATTTATTTTTTCACATATAAATTCATATACTTCCAAAACAAAGGCTCCCGGCAGTATTAATATTTTTCCGAGATTTATGCTTATCCCACCTGCAAGCATTCCAAATATTCCTGAGGTTACAACTATACTCATGAGAGGTACTACTACAAGGTTCAGTAGAAATGAATAAGTTGGCAGTTGATAATAATTCCATGCAATCACAGGCGCCATAATAAAACTTATTATGGCACTTCCGATAATTTTCTCTGATATCTTATTTTCTATTTTCAATAAATCTTTTATTTTTTCCATCACAAGCATTATGGCAATTATGGCTGCAAAAGACATTTGAAAACCTGAATTAAACAAAACAAAAGGACAGTCCAAAAGCATCCATAGCGCTGCAAAAGAAATAGCTGTTGTATAATCATAATTTCTTCCAAGTACGTCCCCTATTAGTTTTAAAGCAAACATAGTTATGGCTCTTACAGTGGCAACGGCAAATCCTGACATCATGCCAAAAATCAAAACCGGTATAAGGGAAACTATTGCAGAAATTATGAATCTGAATTTTTTTCTCATTAAACTATAAATACCCATGCCGATAATGCTAATGTGCAGACCGCTTATTGCAAGCACATGGGAAATACCGGATAATGAATACAGTTCCTTAACATCTTCTTCCAGTTTTGACTTATCTCCCATAAGCATGGCTAGAAATACACTATCCTTATCTTTTGTAATGTCTTCCACCAACTCAGGACCTGCTTTACAGTTACAGACTTTATTCAATACATTTGAAAAATATTTTCTCAAATTATACATTGCATTCCCGAAAAAATCATATGCTGTATCTGCAATCTGAATGCTGTTCGCCTTTACTTTGCCATAAATTCCCTGGGTCATGTAAAAAAACCTTGAGTCAAAATTTCCTGTATTTCTTGCAACATCAAAGTGATTAAAACTCCCCTTAACGACAACTGTATTTCCTATTTTAATTCCCTCTGCACTGTCAGCGTAAACAATAAGCTTTTTACATTCTGTTTTTTCAACGTATACTTTTTTCAGATAAACAGTAACCCCATATTCAGATTCGGATATTTTATAAACACTTCCTGTAACCGATACATTCCCTTCTTCCAGATTATATAAGGTATCTCTTTGCATTATGGCATTATCTGTAATCATGTAACCAATAATACAAAACAAAAAAATCACTGCAAAAAATGCCTGTTTTTTCACAATGATTTTTGTAATTACTATTAACAGAAATATTATTATTAATATTTCCATTTTTGTAACAGCTATTACCTCTCCAAGTACAAAAGCCAATAAACTAATAAAAATTGGTCTTTTTATAACTGCTATTCTCCTTATTGAATTATTTATTGTTTTCTACCAAATCTAAATTTCTTACAAATGGCTCAGATATGGAAATTTCATTATGATAGCTTAACATAGAATCTCCATTTACACTTATTTGAACTTTATGAATTTCATCCAATTCCGACAGTGAATTTACGATGGAGTAAATCACCAGACTGTTATTAACGACACTTTGTTCTGTCAAGAAGTTTTCATCAAAATCTACATAGCATATATTGTTAGCAGTAACAATACTTATAATCTTTACTTTTGAAGAAAGGGTTGCCGTATATCCTTTTTCTTTAGGTCCTGCTATTAATTGCTCAATTATAAAGCGTTCCTTTGATTTTCCCCCGTATTTCGCCTTGTTCATCTTATATTCTTTTAATTTAGAGCCCTTTTGATTTGCAAAATACAAAGTAAAATCGGAAGCTGCCTTAACATTATTTCCACTTCCAAGATTTGAAACAAAATCTTCAGCTTTCATTGCCGAAAGAACCTTCCCATCCTCTTCCTTAAGTGGGACATTATCCACAGTAAAGGAAACAAATTCAATTTCCTTCTTCTGTGTCAGGGTAAGTACCACTGCTGCTCTGCAAAGAACTTCTCTTTCAGTTTTCATTTCATTATAATTGGATGAAAAATCAACTGTAACAATTCCATCCGTAAAATCATATCCTTTGACCTTAACCTTCTGTGGAATTGCCCTAACATTCTCTTTACTGTCTTCAGACAGTTTCTTCAACATATTTTCTATGTAATCATTTACTGATTCATTATTAATATTGCTTTTTTCAGTAACCAACTTCATCTCTGTTCTGTCAACATAATAAATTACATTTCCTGATGAACTTTTCTTTTCCGAATTTCCCTGACATCCTGTTAGCATAGTTGTAATAATCATACTCATAATTATTCCAACTATTAATAAGTTCTTTTTCTTCATATCAAACCCTTCTGTTATACGATATATTTTAATGGCATACGTACTATAAATGTAGTGCCTTCCCCTTCCTTGCTGTGAATCTTTATTGAACCATGATGTTTCTGAACAATGTCCTTAGTTATTGCAAGTCCAAGTCCGGTTCCCCCTGTCTCTCTTGCCCTTGCTTTATCTACTCTGAAAAATCTCTCAAAAACTCTTTCCTGATCTTCTTCTGAAATTCCTATTCCCGTATCAATAACCTTTAAATAAAAATACTGATGATCTGAATTTAAGGAAACCGTTACTGTTCCATCAGTATTATTGTACTTAATTGCATTTTCAACAAGATTAGTTGCAACACTGGCAAACTTTAATTCATCTACATCTGCAATTACCGGTCTGAAAGTTTCGAAAACCAATTCTATATTTTTACTTTCAGCAATTGGCTTAAGTCTCTTTAATATGGTCTCTAATATTTCATTAATATTAACAGAGGAAATATTTAACTTTGCATCTGTTCTTTCCATCTTAACTAAATCAAGAAGGTCCGTAATAATATCATTTTCCCTGTCGATTTCCTTACATATATCCTGTAAAAATTCCTGATATAACTCTTCAGGAACTCCCTGATTTCCTATAAGTGACTCTGCCAAAACCTTCATTGATGTAATTGGGGTTTTCAATTCGTGAGACACATTGGAAACAAATTCCTGCCTTGATGTTTCCTGAGTATTCATTCTGTCAATCATCTTCTGAAATTCATTGCTTATTTCCACGATTTCCGAATAATCATTTTCTTTAATATTCCCTGACTGTCCTAAAGAAATTTTTTCAATTGACTGACGAATCTTTTTAATTGGTCTGTTAAAAATCACGGAGCAAAGCCACGCCATAAGTAGAGCAAATACAATTATAAGACAATCAGCAATAACCACATATCTGCTTAACATATGATTGTATGAATCAATATCCGTAATCGAGTAGTTTATATACAAAACACCAATTGTACTGGACTTTGTTTTTCCATCAGCAGTAGGAGCTGTAGTAACAAGAGGCTCCGCAAATTCAACATATCTTTTTTTCTTATTGCTGACGTACACATTTTCTCCTGTCATTGCTCTTATGACAAACTCGGAAACACTGGTCTTTCCAACCTCGCTACTATCCGTGTCTTTCACAATATTATACCGGCTGTCAACAATTTCGATTCTACAGTTATACTGCTTTGACAACTGTGCAATCTGGGTATCAACAACGGCTGAATCGCCATTCTCCAAATACCCCTCAGATATAATACTGTTTTTTAACATAGTATTACTTGATTTATATTTATCTATTTTTTTATTAAGATACCCATCGGAAGCCATGTTAAATATAAATATGCTTCCTAAAATAGTAGGCACAATAATTATAAGTGTTATTACCGCAAACACCCTTAATTTAAGACTCTTTACAAATCTCCACGTTCTGTTTTTTGCACTATTATTCATTAATCTATCCCTGGAAGTAGTAACCCATGCCCCACTTTGTATGTACGTATTCAGGCTTTGCAGGATTTTCTTCTATCTTTTCCCTTAATCTTCTTACATTAACATCTACGGTTCTCGCATCACCGGGATATTTTGAGCCCCAGATTATTGTCAAAAGCTGGTCTCTTGAATATATCTTTCCCGGATTTTCTGCCAAAAGTTTCAATATATCAAACTCTTTAACCGTGAGATTTACTTCAACTCCGTCTATGTACAAACGCTTTGCTTCAATATCCAGTTTCATTTTTCCTGATTCAATAACCTTAGGCTCCTGTGGTACCATGGCTGCTTTTCTTTTATTTCTACGTATTATTGCTTTTATTCTTGCCTTTACTTCAAGAATATTAAAAGGCTTAGTAATGTAATCGTCTGCCCCATTCTCAAATCCAAGTATTTTGTCCATATCCTCGCCCTTTGCCGTTAACATTACAATTGGCATATCAGAAAATTCCCTGATTTGCTGGCAAACTTCATATCCGTTATATATTGGGAGCATCAAATCCAGTAACATAATGTCATATTCATTTTCCTTTGCCTTGTCAATGGCTTCCTGACCGTCATAAGCACAGTCTACCTCATAGCCTTCCTGCTCTAAACTGAATTTAAGTCCTTTTACTATTAATTTTTCGTCATCAACCACTAAAGCCTTCATTTCGCTTCTTTCCTTCCTAACCTACAGTAATCTGTAATTTTATGTTAAAAAACGTAGATTCTCCTATTCCCGATACATTCTTTATGTCTTCTATATTTGAGAACCTGCCTTTTTCCTCTCTATATGCTATTATTGCTTTCGCCTTTGTTTCTCCAATACCGGTAAGCTTCATCAGTTCATCTTCACCTGCAGTATTTATATTAACCAGATCAGAATCCTCTGATTTGGCTCCTGCCCCTTCATTATTCACTTTACTTTTGGCTTCATACTCTTTCTTAGTCATAATATGAATATTTTGAGCATCCACAAGGGTTTCCGCCATGTTAATGTCATCAGTTTCTGCCTGAGAAGTTAACCCTCCAGCCTTGTCAATTGCCTGATATATTCTGTCACCACTTTCCAGCCTGTACACTCCGGGAGACACTACAGCTCCATTTACATATACTACAATTTCAGAAGAATTTTTGTTTTCTTCTGAGTCTCCTTTAGCAACAGAAGTTATCTCTTTTCCGATATTAATTTTGTTTTCTTTGCCGCATCCTGTAATAACCATGCACACAAAAAAAATTGTCACAATTTTAATAAAATTTTTCATATCTTCTCCTTTCGGAGTTTCCCCACAAATACACTAATTATTGTACAAAAATAATCAAAAGTTTACAACAAGCATTTTTCACAATTTTGTAATAAATTTATTTATGAAAAATAAAAATTCCCACAATTGATATTAATGCTCCTATAACCTTTCTCCATTCAAACCCGGTCTTCTCCACTCCAAACAATCCAAAGACCTCTATCAGATACGCAATAATAATTTGGGAAATTACAATTAACATTACTGCCTGAGCCGGTCCTAAACTGTTCATACTCTTAATTACGGTCAATGTAATAAATGCACCGATTACTCCCCCAAGTAACATGTATTTATTTTCCATATGAAACATTCCCATAACATTTTGTCTCCCTGTAAAAAACCATGCCAGAAAACATACAAAAAAAGCAGTCAGCTGTACCCACGAATTGGCGGCCCACAAACTGCTGCTCTTTGTAACCTGTGTATTAAATACACCCTGAACGCTCATTAACGCTCCTGATATTAACGCAATAATTATTCCCCACATAATCACACCTCACATTGTCTTAATATTAGTATGATTTGCAGAAAAAACTAAATTATTCCCCACATGGAAATTCTATTGAAATGCAGGTTCCTTTGTCTACCTCACTTTCAATGTTAATTATTGCGTTATGTTGTTCCGCAATATGTTTAACAATTGCAAGCCCAAGTCCTGTTCCACCGGTCTTCTTTGATCTTGCTTTATCCACACGATAAAATCTCTCAAATATTCTCTCCTGCTCTTTTTCCGGAATTCCGATTCCATCATCTTTTACTTCCAAAATCACTTTGTCATCTTTTCTGAAAACCGAAACCCACACATGTCCATTTGGTTTATTGTATCTTATTGCATTGTCGCACAAATTATACACAACTTCTTTAATCATGTCTTTATTGGCAAGGATAATACACTTATCCTCTATAGTTTCAGTTGCAATATTTATTTCATGCTTTTCAGCATTCATCGTTAACATTTCAACGCAATTTACTGCTTCCTCACTAAGGCTTATGGGGCTGACATTCATAGTTTCATCCATTACATCAAGTTCTGACAATTCAATTATGTCGTTAATCAATGACAATAAACGATTAGCACTTTTGTGAATTTCACTGGCAAAGTGTCCAATATCTTCTTCCTTCGCCATTCCCGTTTCAATCAGTTCAGCGTATCCTGATATTGATGCAAGGGGAGTTTTCAACTCATGAGATACGTTGGCAGTAAATTCCTGCCTCATCATTGAGCTCTTTTTCAATGCCTTATGCTGAGAATGAATTTTGTCCACAAATGGTTTGATTTCCTCATAGGTTTCATCCACCTCATCACTGTCTATATTATGTGCAAGTTTTTCAATAGGCTCAACCATTCTCCTTGCCAGAAGTTTCGCCACAGCCATGGAAATTCCCGTCGCAAAAATCAATTCGGCTATAAGCACCGGTAATATATGCTTAATGAATTGCCATATATTAACTACATCTTTTGCCACCCTTACGACATCACCACTGTCCAGTTTTTCCGCATAATAGTATGTAGTTCTGTCAAATGTGTCTGACTTTCTTGTACATTTTCCTTCACCATATTTAAGGGCATCCTTAACTTCCGGTCTGTCTCTATGGTTATCCATTTCACCAATATTTGCGTTGCTGTCATATTTTACCTTTCCGTCAGAACCTATAATGGTTATCCTTAAATTATCTATTTTCGGATCAAAATCCTTTTCAATGTAACCAAGTACTGTTTCAGTAGATTTAAGGATATGCACATGAGTTCTCAAATCTTCCATAACCTGTTCAATAAATACATTATAAAAAATCGCTACGGTAGTTATAATTGTAATTAATATCATTGTAACGGAAATTGCAGTAATTCTTGAATATAACTTTTTTCTCACTTATTTCTCCTTTCGATAGTTAAGTGTATATCCTACATTTCTGACAGTTTGTATTAATGCTCCCTTATCTCCAAGCTTCTTTCTTAAAGTTTTAATATGCATATCAAGCGTTCTCGATTCTCCTTCATAATCAATTCCCCATACTCTGTCCAATATCTGGCTTCTCTGCAAAACAATTCCGGAATTTCTTATGAGTAATTTAAGAAGTTCATATTCCTTGTATGTCAGTTCACACTCTTTTCCCTCTACCATTACCTGATGTTTTGCATCATTTAATACGATTCCGTCAAATTCGTAATCACTTTCAACAGTAAGATTAACCCTCCTTAACATAGCTTTCACTCTTGATATAAGTTCCATAATTCCAAAAGGTTTTGTCATATAATCATCTGCTCCCTGATCAAGCCCCTTTACTTTATCCATTTCAGAAGTTTTAGCCGTAACCATTATAATAGGAATCTTCGCTGTTTCCTTGTGATTCCTTAAATCCTTTACCAAAGATAAACCATCTCTGTCAGGAAGCATAATATCCATAATTATAAGCTCCGGATATTCCCTATCTAATTTTTCCTCAAAAGCCTTTGCCGAATTAAAACATTCAACCTCATAGCCAACATTTTTTAATGCAAACTGTTCAATTTCAGCAATATTTTTATCATCTTCAACTATAAATATTTTCTGCATATATTTCTCCTAAAATAAATGGGGTTATCGCGTATATTCTTTACACGACAGCCCCATCAGTCATTTTATTTATCTTTTTTCAGGCAATATGGAATATGCTATATTAACTGCGTGATCTGCAATTCTTTCATATCCAATAACCAAATCCGTAAATACTAATCCTGATTCAATAGAACATTTACCTTCAGCCATTCTCTTTACATGACCTTCCTGGCAGTCAATTTTCATCTGGTCTATTATATCTTCAAGTCTGTTTATTTCATCAAAATCACTCTTGTTTTCTGTCACAAATATGTCAATGGCCTTATCAAAAATTTCGATTACCTTATCGTACATATCCGTCATGTCTTTTCTACCACCGGTAGAGAATTCCATCCTCTGTTTTTTCTCTTTTAATGCATCATCCATAATGTTAACCGCATGGTCGCCAATTCTCTCCACGTCAATTATTACATGGAAAAGTCCACCAAGTCTTTCTCTGTCCTTAAGCGGAAGACCATATCTGTTTGCATTAACCATATATTCTGTGATTCTGTGGCTTAAGAAATCAATATACTGCTCTCTTGCATATACCTCTTCCTCTGAGCCGTATTTTTTATTGATTAAGGCATCTGAAGACATTTTCAGATTTTCCTTAACCATATTTGCCATTCTTTGAATTTCCTGTGTGACCTCAACTACTACAGTTGTAGGATTAACCCCTGATGGATCAATATATTTTAATACCATTGCATCTTCATCATGTTCCTCACCATTCTTTGCATGAATAACCTTCTTAGACAACTTAATAAGTAAATCTGAACAAGGCAACAGTATAATACACTGAAATATTTTAAATATTGTATCTGCATTAGCAACAAATCGCTTTGGTGAACTGCTAATTGAATTTATGAAGCCCACAATAGTTCCTGATGCAAATAACAAAATCACACTTATTACCACAAGACCTATAACATTAAACATTACATGTATAAATGCTGTTCTCTTGGCATTTCTGTTGGCATTCATGGCTGCCACAACTGCCGGCATACATGATCCGATGTTAGCACCAAGTATAAAATAAAGGCAAGCCATATAATCAGTCTGTCCTGCCTGATTAACAATTATGTTTGATCCTGCAAGTAAAACAAGCACACTGACTGTAACTGATGAACTCTGCACCAGTGCAGTAAATAATAAACCAACTATAACTGCAATAAAAGGATTTGACAGATAACTGAACACATTCATTAAAGAAGGAATTTCTTTTATACCGTGCAATGCTGTTGTCATAAAATTAATTCCAAGGAAAAGTGCTCCAAATCCAAAAATTACTGCTGCCACCTTCTTTAGCATAGGTTTCTTGCTAAAAGATAAAATCGCTGCTCCTATAAAAATTATAAAAGGTGCAACTGCTGTTAACTTTAAGGAAACTAACTGTGAAGTAATAGTCGTTCCTATGTTAGCACCAAATGTAATTCCCACTGATTGCTGTAAAGTCATGATTCCTGCATTTACAAAACCAACCTCCATTACCGTTGTAGCACCTGAAGACTGTATAAATGCTGTGAATAAAGCTCCGAAAACTACCGCTATATATTTGTTTTTTGTACAGCGGTCAATTATGCCCCTAAGTTTTCCCCCTGCTGCCTGCTGCAGACTGTCGCTCATGTATTTCATTCCAAAGAGGAACAGTGCCAAGCCACTTAGCAGCTCTGTAATCAATGTGTAGTACATAATTCTGATTCTCCTGATTTATTATATATTGTTTATGGTCTATTTTGTTTCAAACATTTCTCACCATAACAACCCAATGTAAAGTCTATGTAAAATTTTAACATATTTTTTACAAAAATCCATATATATATTTTTTATTATACACATTCCTTTAATATTTGAATCATTTCGTCTACATTTTCCTTTGTAATAACAAGAGGCGGGAGCATACGTAAAACATTTCCTCCTGCTGATATTACCAAAAGTCCTTTTTCAATGGCTTTATTGATAGTTTCCCCTACAGGATTTTTTAAAACAAGTCCCTGCATAAGACCTTTTCCACGTCTTAATACTACATTATCAGATTCTTTTACAAGTTCATCCAACTTAGTTTCCAAATAAGTTCCAACCCTATTTACATTATCTAATATGTTTTCTTTTTCATATATGTCAAACACTGCATTAACTGCTGCCGTAACTAACGGATTTCCACCATATGTTGTTCCATGGTCTCCCGGAACTAATGAATTGCAGCATTTTTCTCCCGCAACAAATGCTCCTACGGGAACTCCTCCCCCAAGGGCTTTTGCAGTTGCAATAATATCAGGTATTACATCATAATTCTGGAATGCAAACATTTTTCCTGTTCTTCCCATGCCGCACTGCACTTCATCACAAATCATAAGAATATCTTTTTCATCACAAATTTTTCTTATGCCTTCAATAAATTCTTTTTCTGCAGGATATATTCCACCCTCACCCTGAAGTGGTTCCAATATAATGGCACATGTATTTTCATTTACCAATTCTTTTACACTATCCAGATTGTTATATTCCGCAAATTTAATGCCGGGAATCATTTCACCAAAAGGTTCCTGATAATGCATATTTCCTGTAAGAGCCAGTGCTCCCATTGTTCTTCCGTGGAAGGAATGTCCCATGGCTATAACTTCATAGTCGCCTTTTCCGTTTTTGTCATAGGCATATCTTTTAGCCATCTTTAAAGCACCTTCAATTGCCTCTGCACCACTGTTTGTAAAAAATGCCTTCTTAAGACCTGCAGCCTTCACAAGTTTTTCTGCCGCAGTTATTGCCGGTACATTATAGAAAAGATTTGAAGTATGCATAATCTTGTCAACCTGATTTTTTATGGCATTTGTATAATCTTCATTGCCATATCCAAGTCCTGCCACGCCGATTCCTGATGCAAAATCCAAATATTGTTTTCCATTTACATCGTAAATATAAACACCCTTTGCATGGTCCATCACAATTTTGTATCTGTTATAAGTATGTACAAAATACTTTTCTCCATTATCCATATATTCTTTATCTGTCATGTTGTAATCCTCCCTTGCCAAATTTTTCATGACAATTATTTAGATTCTTCGTGGGTATAAAACTTCTCCTGCTCATCCCCCAATATTGCTGTTCCGATACCTTTATTTGTAAATATTTCAAGCAAAATACTATGTGGAATTCTTCCATCAAGAATATGTACTCTTGATACGCCTTTCTTTATTGCGTCCATACAGTTTTGAATTTTTGGAAGCATTCCTCCTGCAATAATGCCTTCCTCAATAAGCCCCTGTGCCTCGGAAACTGTCATTTCTGAAATAACTGACGCCTTATCATTTATATCCATATAAACACCTTCAGTGTCTGTAAGAAATGCCAGTTTTTCAGCCTTTACCGCCTCTGCAATGGCACTTGCTGCATCATCAGCATTAATGTTATATCCATGAAATTCATCATCAAGACCGATTGGACATACTATTGGTAGGAAGTCTTTTTCCAGTAAATCCAACAGAACTTCCGTATTTACCTCTGTAACTTCACCAACATATCCTATGTCTTCTCCCTTAGATAACTTTTTCTTTACAGTTAGAAGTTTTCCGTCTTTTCCGCTTATACCTATTGCTTTTACACCCAGCTGCTGAACTATCTGGACTAACTTTTTGTTTACACTGTTAAGGACCATTTCCGCAGCGTCAAGGGTTTCCTCATCTGTAACACGTAATCCGTTAATAAATTCCGTCTCCATTCCAAGTCTGTCAATCTGTCTGCTTATTGCCTTTCCACCACCATGTACGATGATTGGTTTAAATCCTACTAACTTTAGAAGCGTGATGTCCTGAATAACACTTGTCATAAAATCATCATCAAGCATTGCGCTTCCGCCATATTTTACTACAATAATCTTTCGGTTAAATCTCTGGATATAAGGTAACGCTTCAATAAGTACGTCACCTTTCTCTATCCATTTTTCCATATGTAAATCCTGTTGTCCCTTCATCAGCATAGCTTTTCCTCTTTTCTAAATATATTTGATATTATAATAACAGTTATAATTTTTAGCTTCTGTAATCTGCGTTTATGCTTACATATTCATGAGTAAGATCACATCCCCAGGCTGTTGCCGTGTATTCACCCATCTTCACATCACAAATAGCCGTAACTGCCTCTTCTGACAAAATTTTTGTTGCCTTTTCTTCACTGTAATCTGTAGCCATTCCGTTTTCTACAATCTTTAACTTTCCTGCCTTACTTTCAAAATATATATCTACAGTATCAGGATTGAATTTTGCTTCAGAATAACCCATTGCACAAAGAATTCGTCCCCAGTTTGCGTCGTGACCGTAAATTGCTGCCTTTGTAAGACTTGATGTTACTACTGACTTTGCAAGTGTAACTGCCTGTTCTTTGCTTGCTGCATTAACGACCTTTACCTCAAACAATGCTGTAGCGCCCTCTCCATCTCCTGCTATCTGTTTAGCCAGATATTCCGTTACATTACGAAGAGCCTTAGTGAATTTGTAATATTCATCATTTTTCTCTGTAATCATATCATTTCCTGCCAGACCGTTTGCCAGCAGTAAAACCGTATCATTAGTTGATGTATCACCATCAACAGATACCATGTTAAATGTATCTTTTATATCACTACTTAATGCCTGATACAATAAATCCTTTGATATGCTTACGTCTGTTGTAATAAATCCAAGCATTGTACACATATTCGGATGTATCATTCCTGAGCCTTTACACATACCACCTATGGTACATTTCTTTCCGCCAATTTCAAATTCAAAGGCAATTTCCTTAGGTTTTGTATCTGTTGTCATTATGGCTTCTGCTGCCATATGACCGCCTTCTATACTTGGGTCCAGTGTTGGTGCAAGCATTCCGATACCATTTACGATTTTGTCCATAGGAAGCTGGGCTCCAATAACACCTGTAGATGCCACCAGCACTTCATCTTTCTTTATATGAAGAGCTTCTGCCGTAGCTTTTGCCATATCTTCACAATATTTCATGCCCTCTTCACCTGTACAGGCATTTGCCACACCACTATTACATACTACAGCCTGAACAACCGGTGAACAGTATATTACTTTCTGGTCCCATTTTACGGGAGCAGCCTTAACCTGATTGGTAGTAAAAGTACCTGCTGCAAGACAAGGCACATTACTGTAAATCATTGCCATGTCCTTTTTCTTACTATTTCCCTCTTTTATTCCAACTCTCAGTCCCATTGCTGAAAAGCCCAATGGTGTTGTAACACCGCCTTTTATTTTTTTCATTATTAAACACATCTCCTTTAACACAATAATGTATGTATTATTCTATGGGAACATCGGCACCTGCTTAAGTCCCTCGTTTTCTTCAAAGCCAAACAATATATTAAAGTTCTGCACTGCCGCACCGGCTGCACCCTTTATAAGGTTATCCAGAGCTCCCATCATTATTATCCTGCCTGTTCTTTCATCTATTTTAAAATTAACATCTACAAAGTTACTTCCCTCGACCCATCTTGTTTCAGGGCAGACATCCTTATCCAAAACTCTGATAAAATATTCATTGCCATAATATTTATCGTATACAGCCTTTATTTCTTCATATGTAACTTTCTTTTTCAAATCAGCATAAGCCGTAACTAATATTCCTCTCTGCATTGGAACAAGATGCGGTGTAAAGTTAATCATAACCTCTTCACCTGCTGCATAGCCTAACTGTTCCTCAATCTCCGGTGTATGTCTGTGAGTTGTAACACCATAAGCTTTAATGTTTTCGTTTACTTCACAGAAAAGGTTTGGAACCTTTGCTCCACGGCCTGCTCCCGATGTACCTGACTTCGCATCTACTATTATTGATTTAGGCTCAATTAAACCTTCCTTAACTAATGGGTAAATAGATAAGATACTGCATGTTGTATAACATCCCGGATTTGCAACAATTCTTGCATCCTTAATTTTGTCTCTGTTTATTTCGCACAATCCATAAACAGCTTCATCAATAAACTGTGGACTCTGATGTTTAATGCCATACCACTTTTCGTATGTATCCACATCCTTTATTCTGAAATCGGCGCTTAAATCAATTATCTTTACTTTATTTAATATACTTTCGTTAACTACTGAACCGCAAAAGCCCTGTGGTGTTGCAGTAAATATTACATCAACCTGTTCTGCCAACTCTTCCATATTATCATCTAAACACTCGGCATCAACTATGTTAAACATGTTTCTGAATACATTTGAATATTTTTTTTCTACATAACTTCTTGATCCGAACCATACAATCTCAACATCCTTATGCTGCGTGAGAAGTCTTACAATTTCCACTCCCGCATATCCTGTCGAGCCAATTATTCCTACCTTTACCATAATTATCCTCCTACCGTTAAATTAGGTTTTCAAACATAATAAATTTTATAATTATCTATCACAAAAAACAATACCTTTTACGACATCTTTTTGAATTATACACGTTTTATGTATATTATTCAATGTTTTTGCATATTTTCTGTATAAATATGCATATTATTATATTTTTTCTTGCATTTTATGCATAAGTGTTGTATAGTTTTACTGTTGATAATATGTGGTAAACACCACATTATATAAAGAAGATTTTATTTATGGAGGATTTGTAAAATGGCAAAGGAAAAAGTTGTTTTGGCTTACTCAGGCGGACTTGATACTACTGCTATCATCCCTTGGTTAAAGGAAAACTATGATTATGATGTAATCTGTTGTTGTGTAGACTGCGGACAGGGAAATGAGTTAGACGGACTTGAGGAAAGAGCTAAGTATTCAGGTGCTGCTAAATTATATATAGAAGATATTACTGATGAATTCTGTGACGACTACATCGTTCCATGTGTTCAGGCAGGTGCTGTATACGAAAACAAATATCTTTTAGGTACTTCCATGGCGCGTCCGGGAATTGCCAAGAAGTTAGTTGAAATTGCAAGAAAAGAAGGTGCTGTTGCTATCTGTCATGGTGCTACAGGAAAAGGTAACGACCAGATTCGTTTCGAACTTTCTATTAAAGCTCTTGCTCCTGATATCAAGATTATTGCTCCTTGGAGAGACAGCAAATGGACATTACAGTCACGTGAAGACGAAATTGAATACTGCAAGCAGCATGGTATTGATCTCCCATTTGGAACAGACCAGAGCTACAGCCGTGACCGTAACCTTTGGCATATCAGTCATGAAGGTCTTGAACTTGAAGATCCTGCTAATGAACCAAACTACGACCATCTTTTAGTTTTAGGAGTTTCTCCTGAAAAGGCTCCTGATGAACCTGAATATGTTACAATGACATTTGAAAAAGGTATTCCTACATCAGTTAACGGACAGAAAATGAAAGTTTCAGACATCATCCGCGAATTAAACAGACTTGGCGGAAAACATGGTATCGGTATTATTGATATTGTTGAAAACCGTGTTGTTGGTATGAAATCCCGTGGTGTTTATGAAACTCCCGGTGGAACAATTCTCATGGAAGCTCACAAACAGCTTGAAGAATTAGTTCTTGACAGAGCTACAATGGAAACTAAGAAAGATATGGGTAACAAATTATCACAGATTGTGTACGAAGGAAAATGGTTCACTCCTCTTTGTGAAGCTGTTTGCGCTTTCGTTAAATCAACTCAGGAATATGTTACCGGTGAAGTTAAGTTCAAACTTTACAAAGGAAACATTATCAAAGCCGGAACTACTTCTCCATATTCATTATATTCAGAAAGTCTTGCTTCATTTACAACAGGTGATTTGTATGACCACCATGATGCAGATGGCTTCATTACATTATTTGGTCTTCCATTAAAGGTTAGAGCTATGATGCAGAAACAAAACGGACTTACTAAATAAGTAGTATATTTTAAATAAATCCGACAATAGTGATTGTATGTATAAATTTTACTATTGTCGGAATTTTTTTGTCTTTTGCCCTAAATGCAAATAGTCACTTTTCATTTACACTTTTCTATTTTTATAGTAGAATAGAAAGGATTATGAATACTTATTCCACAATTCGTTTTACGGAGGAATATATGAAAGAAAAGATTATAAAAGTACGGACTTTTTTGCTTAAGCATTTCAAAAATCAGTACCTTCAAACATTGATTATGGGACTGATTAGTTATGAAATGTTATCATATATGTTTTTTGGGCTTGGTACGTGTATAGTTGACTATGGGGTATTCTCTTCTATCACGGCAATGGGTCTTGATGAGCTTATATCAAATATCATATCGACACTTTGTGCAATATTGTTTGCCTATGTTACGAACAAGCTTTGGGTTTTCAAGAGCAAAACCCACGGTTTCGTGGAAGTGTTTGGGGAATTTTTGAGATTTGCCAATGTGAGAATCTTTACATTAGTTATGACTGAAGTAATTCTTATTGTTTCAAAACTTTTCCGCGGAAACCCTTATATTGCAAAAGCTGTTGCGATGGTATTAACAGTAATCCTTAACTATGTATTTAGCAAATTATTTATCTTTAACAAGAGAAAGGAGACAAACAATGAATATAAAGAAAAATAATTTTTCTTTTGGCAAATGGTGTAGTGATAACAAACTCTACTTGCTAGCGTTCTTTCTACCTGTATTGTCAATGACACTTGTTTATTTATTTAAGGGAGTATTTCCGTTTGGGGATGAAATGTATTTAAGGAGTGACTGTTATCATCAATACACACCTTATCTTCAAATTCTTCAGGAAAAGCTTCATAATGGTGGAAGCCTTTTCTACACATGGGAGATTGGTGCCGGTATGAACTTTGTGGCAATTGCCGCTTATTATTTGGCAAGTCCATTTAACCTTCTTACAATTTTATGGCCGGGCAACATGGCTGATTTTGTAAGTTTTTCAATTTTACTTAAAATGGGACTTTCAGGTTTTGCAGTTACTTATTATCTTACAAAGAAATTCGATAAAAAAGACATTTCTACTGTTATCTTCGGAATGATTTATGCACTATCAGCTTATTTCGCAGCATTTAGCTGGAACATTATGTGGCTTGACTGTATGTGGCTTATGCCTTTTATGATTTTAGGTCTTGAAAGATTAGTTACACAGAAGCGTTACAAAATGTACTGCATTGCTTTGGCATTAGGTATTTTATCTAACTACTACATTGGCATTATGCTTTGTATCTACAGTGTAATTTATTTTATATATCTGTTATGTGTTTCCGATTTTGATTCTAATGTGGGAGCACTTAAATCAAGATTATTGGCATTTAAGGATTTTGCAATATATTCATTACTAGGTGGAGGACTTGCTGCCAGCGTAGTTCTTCCTGAATATTTCAATATGCTTATGACTAAATCAGCCGATACATCTTTCCCGAAGGCTCTGGAAGAATATTTTTCTATTCTTTACATGCTTTTCAGATCTCTGATCTGCATACCGGTTGCTGATTTAAAATACCCACACGACCCTAACATTTATTGTACTGTGGCCGTATTTATTCTTATTCCGTTATTCTGGTTATGCAAAAAAATCAGTGCTAAGGAAAGAATCGGTAAGACTGTTATTGCCGTAATTATGTTATTAAGTTTTAATTTTAACATACCTAACTATATCTGGCATGGATTCCATTTTCCAAACAGTCTTCCATGTAGAGAATCATTTTTGTATATTTTCCTTATTGTCACAATGGCATATGAGGCATTTATCCATATTAAAGAATTCAAACCTGCACAGATTGTGGGTTCCACCGGTGCTTCAATCGGTTTAATTCTTGTAATGCAGGAAATCTTTAAAAACACTCAGTTTTTCAGCGAACTTGACATTAGCACAAGCATGACGAAGATTGTATATTTAAGTTTATTATTCATTATTTTGTATTTAATCGTCTTCTTCTGCTATCGCAAATTTACTGATATGAAAGGATTTTTCACATATCTGTTAGTGCTTGTGGTATTTTGTGAATTAACCCTTAACATGACTGTTACAGGTATTCCAAGCACTTCATCAAGAAGCGGATATTATGATGCTACAGAAACATACAAGCAGTTAAACGATCAGGCAAAACAGCTTGCTGATTCAGAAGGTGTTCATTTTTACAGAACTGAAGGTGCTGCACACACAACAAGAAATGACGGTGCCCGTTTTGGATACAACAGTATTTCAACTTTCTCATCTGTAGCTTCTGCTGCAATGCAGGATTACTACAATGAAATCGGTTTACAGACATCATTTAATGCTTATTCATATTTAGGACATACACCTCTTACGGCTTCATTGTTCTCTATTAAATATGAATTTACAAATGATAATCCGTCCCTTCGTGACAGCATGACTGAAGTTACAACTTCTAATTATTTAGGAAACAATGGAACAACTTCTTCAGTACTTCATTTATACAAGTACAACAATACTTTACCACTTGGCTTTATGATGAATTTAAGTACTGAAGCTAACTGGAACAAGAAAACAGGAAATCCGTTTGTAACTCAAAACAATTTTGTTATAACTGCAGTTAACGGTGGAAAGACAATATTCCATCAGTTAAATTCTCCTTCCGTAGGAAAATTTACAACGGAATATAACTTTGATGAATATGACACCGTAAATAAAATAAGCGATTCTGATTTATATGATGTGTACTTCTACTGTACAACAGCTTCAGAAACTCTTACAGCCACTGTTTCAAATGGAAAGATTCAGGAAAATGGCACAGAGACAACAACAAAGACATTTTCATCAACTAACCAAAATTATATTTGTCACTTAGGAAAGATTACTGCCGGTTCTACTGTAACGGTAACTGCCGGAGACGGTCAGACACTTTCAGCCTGCTATGCATATGCTTTCGACGATGCAGCTTGGCAGGAGGATTACAAGTTACTTAACCAGAACCCTTACGTTGTAGACACATTTACTGATACTAAGATTACAGGTAAGATTAATGCTACATCTCAGGGAATTATGTACACTTCTATTCCTTATGACAAGAGCTGGAGCGTATATGTAGACGGCGTAAAGACAGAACTTACTCCTATTTGCAACGGTGCTTTGATTGGTGTTTTCGTAGACGCAGGAAGCCACGAAGTCACATTCAAATATACACCTAGAGGTTTTGTTCCGGGAATTCTTATAACAATTCTCTGTCTCTTAATTTTCATCGGATTGATATTTAAGGACAGAATTTACGGATTCATTACAAAGTCAAAAAAAGAGTCAGCTCCTGAGGTAAAAAAAGCCCAGAATAACGACTCTAAAGAATAAATAGTATAAAGTAAAAGCCCCTTGCAGTCAATTTTGCAAGGGGCTTTTTTTTGCTTTTATTAATGTTTTTCATAATACAATCATTTTTATCGTTTTTTATACTCTTTTGTCGATTGTATCATTAGTTAAATTTATTTACAATACATTTCATTATTTTACCTATTATTGTACAACTCAATCAAATTACATGTTTTCATGTCCTTTGTATCTTCTGGCTCAATCTTGTTCCATGCTGAGGTGTTAATGTCTTTGCTTACGCTTTTAACATATTTGTTGTACTCTTTTGCAAAGTACTGATCCTTTGCTTCTTTAATTATTTCCGCCTTGTTTGTGGCTGTTGCAGTTTTATCATAATTATCAACGCAATAGATTAAGTAATAATTCTTACCATCGTTAATTATTTTGCTTACCTGACCCGGATTTACTTTAAAGGATTCTGTTTCAAACTTTTGCTTAGCCTCGTTCTTCTTAAGAACTTTCTCTACGGAATCATCTTCGCTTACCTGTTTAGCTTCTTTAGAAAAGTCCTGTTTTTCATCAGTCACTTTTTTTGCAATCTTATTTAACTTAGATTTAATTTCTGCCACAGTGTTATTGTCTGTACTCATTCGTATATATTGGATTTTGATTACTCTGGCATCCTCTTCACTAATGTCGTTTCCTACGTCTTCCGTAACTTTTTCATAAACTTTATCTGCCAACTCATAATTACAATATACCGCCTGAACATCATCTAAAGTAGCCTCTGTGAAATCTTTTTCATCCTGACTTAGTTTGTTATAATATTCATTTGATAAATCCACAACTTCAGCCATATCATCTTTATCCAGACGGACATTTTTCTCTTCAGCCATAGATGATATTGTGTATTTAACGGAAATATCTTCCTTTGCCTTATCCATAATATATTCTTTCATGGTAAGGTCATTGTTAATTTTGGCATTCCAATCAATGTCTCCACCGAAATCCTTCTTGTATTTATTCACATAATCCATAAATACAAGTTTATATTCAATTTTGCTACAAACCAGTTCGTTAACCTTGAATATCTGATTACCGCCAAGTCCGAATATCTTTCCAAGAATTGGTGTATCACTTTTTATTTTGCACCCGGTCAATACTGTTCCGGCAAGTATCACTGCCATTCCCAGTGAAATTATCTTTTTGAATTTTTTAACTTTCATTTTGCCTCCCACTACATACGCATAACATCTTCAAGAATAGTATCTACACTTTCCGTAATATGTTTCGCAGCATGCTTTACTTCTGTATCAGACCACTGCATTGCGTAGCTGTAAAAACTATGTTCAAACATATTAATGTCACTATATCCGCTTCCAAATACTACCGTATCCTCAGGGGATATTTCATAAATATGCTGAATCAGGGCAATTGCCATTCCCTTTGTAACGAACTCTCCCGTCACAAACATTCTGTTAGGATCAGCTATTGCTACATTTGCCTTTGCTGCCCATTTTTTATAGAAATGCTCGTACTGTTTTTCATCAAAACCGTCCTTTGCATAAATTGTAATCTTTGTTATCTCTCCCCTGATGTCCCGCATGTCTTTAATAAATTCAGCTTCAATCCCCTTTTGTTTGAGGAAATTCACAAAGGAATAATCATGGGTTGTTACGAAAGTATCCCTTTCACCTGAAAACAATAGCTGGAACTTTCCAATAAACTCATCCTTTGCCAATTCTGAAACAATATCAAGGCATACAAGCCTGTCCACTGCGGTTTTGCTTATTACCTTATCCTGATAAATCACAACTCCGCCGTCGTTGCATATGTATATTATTTTGTTCTTTACTTTTCCAAATAAATCTTTCACTGCATTGTAATTTTTTCCTGTAGCTACAGCGAACTTCATTCCATTATCAATTAAGTTATTTATTAATTCAATAGTTTCTTCTGATATATTTTCATTATCCTGTGTCAATAATGTATCTTCTAATCCACACACAATAAAATTAATCATTTTGCCTCCTCATTTACTTCTTTATGTAACTAGCAGCTGACCTTTTTCCATAGACTATTTTATTAGAAACTTTTCTATATGCAACCACTTTATAGTAATATGTTTTATTTTTAATCAAAATTTCATTAATTGAAGTAACTTTTTTGGTTACAGTTTTATATTTTTTGTATTTTCCTTTTTTTGCACTTTTTTTGTAAATCACATAACCGGAAGCTCCCTTTATCTTATTCCAAGATACCTGAGCCCCTGTTTTAGTTGATTTAATCACTGGCTTTTTCGGTGTCTGAGGTATAGGTATTACCTTAACAGCCTTTGATTTTGCACTTTTATATTTTGTGCCTTTTACTATTTTACATGCTTTAACTTTATAATAATAAGCCTGTCCGGTAATTAATTTTCCATCGGTAAATGAATGTACATTACCTTTTACTATCTTTAATAATTTATATTTTTTATTTGTCTGTTTTTTATAAATGTAATATCTGCTGACTCCCGCTTCAACATTCCATTTAAGTTTTATGGCATTATATTTTTTTGAAATTCCACTTACGACAGGAACCTGCGGTTTGTTACTGTTTCCTATTTGAACAGTCATTGTTCCCATACTTGAGCACTGTGTAAATGCCCTGACAGTTACAAGACCTTCTTTCTTTCCGGTAATATTTCCGTTAGCATCCACTGTTGCAATGGCGGGGTTGTCTGACATGTAATATACCTTACCCGATGATACTTTAACAGGTAATTTTACTTTGGAATCCTCTGGAATTTCCATTTCACTTACTGTTGTGACATATGTAGCTGCGATATACCCGGTGTATTTTTTTCCATTCTTGGTTACCGTAACATAATACCAATAAGGGTTGCTAAGCCAGCTGCTTCCAAAATCTGCTGTCGTCATAACTCCCTTTGAAACTGTAACTGTATCTCCTTTTGCGAGAGTTACTATTTTTTTATATGATGTTGCAGGTCCCTTACGCACATTAACTGCAGAAATAATCTCTCCTGATTTTGTTGCATTTCCAAGGGTTACCGCTGCCTTTTCATCCGGCATGTTATTGTAAACAGGAACAACAAAAGTCTTTGTCAAATGAGCAATTCCCATATTTTCATATGCGGAAGAAGTAATTGCAGCCTCTGCTGCGGCACCATAAACATTAGTCATATACTGATGTTCATATAACCCATATCTTGATGCTTTATTTACATTAAATCGCTGATAATAAATCGTATTCTGCCCACAGTTTATGTATTTCTCTCCTATATAAATTGCACCACCATTAATAGACTTCATTGGTGTATTCCAAGGTCTCTTATATGTCTTCCCTGAGCCTGCCCATGCTAATCCGTTTGCAATGGGATTTGCACTTGAATAAGCTCCTATATTGTAGAAATTATAAACTCCCTTGTATTTGCCATATTCTCCGTTAACACTTCCACCTGCTCCCATTCCTGCATATTTTGAATGTTTTGACATTCCAATTTCCTGCACTATTTTAGATGCAATGTAATATGCACTGACATTGCTTTCCTGAGCCGCTGACAAAATTTGCGATGAATATTTAATATTCGTTGTTTTGTACTTACCGGCAGAGGTTAAATATCCTATTTCATTGTCATGCATAAATGAGCCCTCTAGAATTGCCTCTACTCCTACCTGAGTCTGATTTACTGAATCGTAAGACAATTTTTCAAACATATACACATGTTTTGCATTTAAGAAATTCCTTGGATCCATAAAATACGCTATTGCATTTTTCGAGGAAGAAACCCACCTTCCTCCATCCTTTGCTATGTAAGTTCCCTTGCTTGCATCATAATCACCGGGTTCATTAGATTTTAAAAATTTGCTGTAAGAATTTTCAATAAGACTCCTATTATTTTTATATTCGTTATCTACAGCCTGGCTAAAATCAATGCCTGTGTTGTACATTTCAAATTTCCAATTCGGATACTTTGAATGAAGTCCTCTCAGGTAATTTTTGTAACTTTGAGGAAAATTTTTAATACTTTCCTCAAAAGGATCTGTAGCGGCATTTACTTTAACAGTATCAACGTTTAAGCCACACAAACCAAAGACCATAGCTATTGCCATAATCATACTAAGTACCATATTTAAAAACTTATTCATATGTATCCTCATTATTCTTCACTCTTGTCTTTTCGCTCAACCTACAATGTTACTTTTTTAATTAAATCAATTTTATTTTCTTACCTTAACTCCCTTTGTTCCACGTTTTCCTATTTTCAGTTTGCGTAAATCAACTCTTTTTCCTTTACATTTTACTACTTCGTTATCACCTACATCAAGAAGGTAAACATTGGAAACAAAGTCATCAGTATTTAACTTGATTCCCCTGACTCCAAGAGTAGCTTTTTTCATTTCAGGTACTTCCTTAATCGGGAATCTTAAGAAAATTCCCTCATTAGTCTGAAGAACAAGAATTTCCCTTGTATACTGCAACTCAGTGTCAGGAGCATTATCATCTACCATATCCATTCCACCGAATTCCATCTGTTCAAAATCGAGAGGCTCAAAATCATCAGAGCCTCCGGATAAAACTACCGGCATGTCTATGTCTTCATTATTTACTTCACGTTCTGACACTCTTGTAACCTTAACGGAAACCAGTTCATCTCCTGCAGCCAGTTTCGTTGCTGCCATTGTTTTTCTGTTAGTTTCAAACTCACTTCCGTCTACTAATTTAATCATACCGTTTTTCGTGGTAAATAAAAGTTTTTTATCTTTTATCTGACTAAAGCTTACAAGGGCAACTATGCTTTCACCCTGACTGCTATAGTTTCCAAGATTATCTATCGGTACACCTTTTTCCCTTACTTTCTTTGTAGGAATTTTCTGTACCTTAATCTGATGAACATTTCCATTGTCAGTAAATATGCATATTGTATCCGTATTCATACAATTGAAATAATATTTATTATCCCTTGTAACAGATTCAATATTTCTATCAAAGGCTGCCGGTTCAAGAAGCTTGGCATATCCAAATTTGTCCTGAACGAAAACAACCTCCTGTTCAACGAAGGCATTTTCATCAAAGACAGCCTCTTTTCCATCTTCGATTACCGTCTTTCTTTCTGTAGCATACTCTTTCTTAATTGCCTTAAGATCTTTTTTAATAACCCTTGTCATTGCACGTTTGCTTGACAGAATATCTTCATATTCCGCAATCTGATTAACCAACTCCTGATATTCTTTCTGGAGTGCCATGATTTCCAGTCCAATGAGTTTTGCAAGTCTTAAATCAAGAATTGCCTGTGCCTGACGTTCCGTAAATGAAAGGTTTCCTGCAAGAATTTCAGACTCAGGATTTTTGAACTTAATCCCCTCCGTTTTTCCATTTACAAGACATTCCTTTACCTGCTTTTGGCTCTGACATCCTCTTATGATTTCTATTATTAAATCAATTATGTTAGTAGCCTTAATAAGACCTTCTTTTATTTCCTTCTGCTCCAAGGCTTTATTAAGAAGCGTTGTGTATTTTCTTGTTGCCAGTTCATACTGAAAATCAACGCTATACTTAATTATACTCTTAAGTCCCATTACTTCAGGACGTCCGTCAGCAATAGCCAGCATATTTACACCAAAAGTATCCTCTAACTTTGTCTTTTTGTAAAGCATATTTTTCAGTTTTTCAACATCTGCACCTTTCTTAAGTTCCAGAATGATTCTCATTCCGTCCTTATCCGATGCATTGGAAATATCCACAATGTCTGTTGTCTTCTTAGTTTCTACTAAGTCTATAACATCTGAAATAAACTTTCCTATTCCTGCTCCAATCATTGTATATGGAATTTCAGTAATAACAAGTTTGTCTTTTTCTCTTCCTTTTCCCTTTTCGAATTCAATCTTTCCACGAAGTTTTAATTTTCCACTTCCTGTTTCGTAAATATCCTTAAGGTCGGATTTGTTTGCCACAATACCGCCTGTAGGGAAATCCGGTCCCGGCATTATTTCCAGCAATTCTTCTGTTGTAATACTGTTTTTATCCATATATGCAATTACAGCGTCAACAACTTCTCCTAAATTGTGAGTTGGTATGTTTGTAGTCATACCTACGGCAATACCTTCCGCACCGTTAACCAGAAGATTAGGAACTCTTACAGGAAGTATCTGTGGTTCCTTCTCGGTTTCATCAAAGTTTGGAATAAAATCAACTACGTCTTTATTTAAATCTGCAAGGTATACATCTTCAGTAAACTTTTTAAGTTTCGCTTCCGTGTAACGCATTGCAGCTGCACCGTCACCTTCAATAGAGCCGAAGTTTCCATGTCCGTCAACCAGTGCCATTCCCTTCTTAAACTCCTGTGCTAAAACTACAAGAGTTTCGTATATGGAACTGTCACCATGTGGATGATATTTACCCATTGTATCACCAACAATACGTGCCGACTTTCTATGAGGTTTATCGTGAGATAATCCAAGTTGATCCATGGCATAAAGTACACGTCTTTGAACCGGCTTCAATCCATCCCTTGCATCAGGAAGTGCTCTGGCACAAATAACACTCATAGCATAGTCGATGTAGCTTTTCTGCATCACCTCAGAATATTCTGTTTTTATAATTTGTTCTGCCATTGCGCCCTCCTCTAAATATCAAGTTCAGCATCTCTTGCGTGTTTATAAATAAATTCACGTCTCGGTGCTACTTCGCTTCCCATTAACATACTGGTTACATCTGATGCCATTTTTGCATCTTCTATTTCAACCTGCTTAAGTATTCTTCTTTCAGGGTCCAATGTTGTTTCCCACAACTGGTCCGGATCCATTTCTCCTAAACCTTTGTATCTTTGAAGAGTAAATCCCGTGTGGGTTTTTCTGTATTTTTCCAATGCCTTATCGTCATATAAATACTCACCTTTTCCCTTTCTCGGAACCACTTTATAAAGAGGAGGTGTTGCAATATATACATGACCATGACTTATTAAGTCAGGCATAAATCTATAGAAAAATGTAAGAAGTAATGTATCAATATGGGAACCGTCAACATCGGCATCCGTCATAATTATAATCTTGTGGAATTTCAGTTTTTCAATATCAAAGTCATTTCCATAACCCTCTGAAAATCCACATCCAAAAGCATTAATCATTGTTTTAATTTCAGCATTTGCCAAAACTTTATCCATTGATGCTTTTTCAACATTTAAAATCTTACCTCTAATAGGCATAATAGCCTGAGTTTTTCTGTTTCTTGCTGTCTTTGCAGAGCCTCCGGCAGAATCACCCTCCACTATAAAGATTTCGCATTCTTCCGGCTTTCTGCTCTCACAGTTTGAAAGTTTTCCGTTACTGTCTATTGAGAATTTACTTTTTGACAGTAGATTTGTCTTTGTACGTTCCTCTGCTTTTCTTATTTTTGCAGATTTCTCAGCACATGAAATTACATTCTTTAATGTTTCCAGATTCTTATCAAAGAATAAAACAAGCTGTTCCCCTGCAATATTTTTTGTGACTTTTTCAGCATCAGGGTTATCCAGTTTTGTCTTTGTCTGTCCTTCAAATCTCGGATCCGGGTGCTTGCAGGCAACTACAGCCACAAGACCGTTTCTTACATCTGCCCCCGTAAAATTATTATCCTTTTCCTTAAGGATTCCCAATTCCCTTGCATACTGATTTATTGTTTGGGTCAGGATTGATTTAAAGCCTGTAATATGGGTACCACCCTCCTGGGTATAAATATTGTTACAGAATCCTGAAATACTCTCCGTAAATTCATTTATATACTGAAAAGCAACTTCTATTTCTATTCCATCCTGTTCTTTTTTGAAATAAATAATATCAGTAACTTTTTCCTTATCCTTGTTCATATCCGTAATAAACGCCTTAATTCCCTCAGGCTCGTGGAATGTTACCGTCTCCTCTTCCCCCACACGTTTATTTTCAAATACAATAGTAAGTTCAGGGTTAAGATAAGCTGTTTCGTGAAGTCTGCTTTTAATTGCTTCTGCCTTAAAATATATCTTTTCAAAGATTTCCGAATCCGGGAAAAATCTTACTGTTGTTCCGGTATCATTTTTTCTGCATGTTCCGGTCTGTTTTAAGTCGTAGCATATTTTTCCCTGTTCATACCTCTGGTTGTAAATTTTTCCATCACGCTTTACATCAACTTCCAGCCAAAGAGACAATGCATTAACAACCGAAGAGCCAACGCCGTGAAGTCCACCGGAAATCTTATAGTTTCCGTCGCCAAACTTACCACCTGCATGAAGAGTAGTAAATACTACTTCCACTGCGGGTCTTCCTGTCTGTTCATTAACATCTACAGGAATTCCTCTACCGTTATCACAGACAGTTGCTGAACCGTCTTTCTCCAGAGTAACCTTAATTTCTGAACAATATCCTGCAAGATGCTCGTCCACTGAGTTGTCAACAATTTCATAAATCAAATGATTTAATCCTTTTGTTCCTACACTTCCTATATACATTCCCGGTCTTTTTCTTACGGGATCAAGTCCTTCCAACACGGAAATACTATTACCATCATAATTGTTTGCTGCCATTCTATCTCCTTAACAATCTGTAAATGTTACTATTTTTCTTTTTTCATTCTAAAAAATCCTGTTCCAAAATGCTTTCTCATAAGATAATCTTTTCCTTCAAAATGAGCAAAATCATTTAATCTTTCAATATGAAATGTTTTCATTTTTTCATCATATAGGATATGAGAAATACTACAGTTTTCCAACTGTCTGCCATAGGTAAGCCACTTTGCATAATCTGCCCCTACTATTCCTGTAAGCAGGGCTCTTATTACACCACCATGGGTTACAACACATACATTTTCGTAATTTTCCTTTGTTAAATCCTTCAGGGCTTCAAATGATCTTTCAAAAACCATCCTGCAGTTTTCTCCACCGTCAGGATAGGGAATATCCTCCATCATTGTTGCACGCTTTTCCAGAAAATCGCCATACTTTTCTCTCATTTCCTCATTGGTAAGTCCTGTCATACCACCAAAGTTCGCCTCCTGCCATCTCTCATCAATAACTCTTGGCTTATTTAAATGCTTATTAATAATATCTGCTGTTTCCCTTGCACGAATCAAATCACTGGAATAAACAGCTTCAATGTCATAAGTCTTTAACCTCTGACCCAACAAATCTGCCTGTTCTCTTCCCTCAGGAGCAAGCTCCACGTCTACATTACATAATTTACTACACTGTCTTCCATGTCTGATTAAATAAATATTCATATGTACCTCTTTAATATTAATTTATATACATTATCATTCCCGGACCCAATTTGTCTGTAGGTCTCGCCGTAAATCCGTTTTTCTTATAAAAATCCTCACGTCCTACAGCACACATTAAATCAAGCATTATCTGCGTGTCCGGAAGTTTTAACTCTTTTACAAAATCAATAAGACTTTCCATCAGCATCTGGCCAACTCCTCTGCCCTGATATTCCGGAATTACTATTAAATCCTGTATGTAACAGATAACAACTCCGTCTCCTACGATTCGCCCCATTCCTATTGGTTTTCCCTCATCATAGGCAACTAATGTTAAAATGCTGTTTTCAATTGCCTTCTCTGCCTGTTTTTCTGTAAGAGGTTTCCAGTTTACTGATTTTCTCAATTTTAGATATGTATTTGTGTCTAAATCATTATCTTTTAAATACATTTTTATCATCTTGGCTTTCCTTAAATTATCAAAGTGTAGTATCCTACACTTTAACTAATTTAGTATACTACATCTAGGGTTTTTCTTCAAGATTTCTCACAAAAACTTGTGGTTTTTGGTGTCTGTTTCTTTATTTTGAATTTTTTTACAACTATGTATTTCTCATATTTGTCAATAATATTATCAGGTGATTGTTATGAAAAGAAGATTTGAATTAATTTATCGTATTTTATTTATAATTGTTTGTGCAGTTGGAATTTTTATTCATTTCGACTTAAACGACAGAGATTATAATGCCCATGAGTTTAGTTTTTTTACTTTATGGAGCAATATTTTCTGTCTTGTTTTTATGTGCGTACTTCTCATCAAGCACTTTATTGGAAAAGACACCCGCTCAAAATGCCTTATTTATTTTAAAGGAATGGCTTTGTCATCCATAATCTGCACTTTTTTAGTCTATCATTTTTCCGAATACAAAATAATCATGTCAACTAACAAACCATTTATTCTGGGGCTACCTCTCGAAAGTATTATAGCCCATTATATCGTGCCGTTTATGTTTATTGCGGACTGGATTTTCTTTCAGCCTAAGGGTTTGTTTAAATGGCACTATATTTTCACATGGCTGGCCTTTCCATTTGTTTATATCTTGTGTTTTTTTACCAGATGCCAATGTAATAATCCGTCCGAGTTTATTAATGTACCTAAATATCCTTACTTTTTTCTCAATTACGAATGCATTGGAATGGGAAAATGCTTTTTCTATATTTTAATGCTTTTGTTAATTTTTGTAGGTATTAATCTGCTTATTGTTTTCACCGATAAATTTCTGGCAAAAGTTAAAAGTAAATCTTTAAAAAATTTATAAACACTATTGCTATTAAGTTATAATTATTTCGTTGCGAAAAATAAGCGTTACACTTAACATTAGTGCAACGCTTATTTTTTATTTTATCTTATTTAATGGCTTTTGCACCATTAACGGTTTTAACTTTCTTATAACCTTTGATATTAACTTTCTTAAGCTTTGGATTTCCCCAGACAACTATTGTTTCCAGATGTTTCGGATTAAGTCTCAGTTCTTTTAGTGAAAGTTCCTTAAGTCCTGCATTTGCCCATCTGAACCATTCGATTCTATTTTTCTTTGAAAGTACAAAGTTTTTAACACCTTTTCCATCTACTGAAAATTCTTTCAGTTTATTGTTTTTTGACAAGTCAACTTTTCCTGTAATTTTAGTCCAGTTTGTGCTAAACACTTCAAGTTTTTTGTTTTTTGTAAAATTAACATTTTTAATCTTACCGTTTTCAAAATATACTTTTTTCAGGTTTTTAAGCTTTGAAGTGTCAATTGAATTTGCTGATACATCAAATGTTACTGTTTTTAACTTTGGACATGTTCCAAATTTAATCTTTTTAACATTTCCTAAAAGTTGTACAGATTTAAGTTTTTTTAAAGCCGGAATATTAAAATTCTTAAATTTCTTAACCCCTTCCAATGAAAGTTTAGTTAAGTTTTTGTTATATTTCAGAGTCTTAAGTGTAGGATTGCTACTGATATATAAATTCTCCAGTTTTTTTATCTTTCCCGTATCCAACTTTGCAAAAGAAACATCATATAATCCTAATTTTTTCAGATTCTTGGTATTATATAAACATTCAATATTCTCTGCTACTGATGCATAATGCTTATTATTTTTTGTACGACCATTTATTAATGATAACTGCAGATTTTCGAGATAGTCAAGTTTGTCTATTCCCGTAAAGTCAAACTTAAATTCATCCTTTTCGTAATACAGCTTCATACCTGTTGCATCTACATCATCAAGACCATCCAAATCCGGATATTTGCTAATAGTAAGCTTTGTGATTTTTTTAGACTCGTCATCACTCAAATAACCATCATTATTTTTGTCATAGACTTGAACAGCCTTTCTCAGACTTTCCTCCGGGAAATTTGTACTATTAATTGCTACTCCATTGTCAGCCCCGCTGACACACATCCCCATCGCCAGGGAAATCATTCCTGTTACAATAACTCCTTTTAACATTCTCATAAAAATACCTCCGTTCTTTTTTTCATTTTGTTTTTCTCTTTTATACTTATTAAACGCAAGGTAAACTATTTTTATTGCAGAAGAATAATTTTTTTTATTTTTCCGGTGCAATTATCTTATTCTTTCCGTAAGACCAACTTTCTTCTGTACTTTTCTAAGTGTCTTGTTGGCAAAATAAGCTGCCTTTTCGTCATTTTCCTTTATTACACCGTTTAAGTATGTTTTGTCCTTCTGGATTTCATAGAATCTGTCCTGTAAAGGCTTCAATCTGTCAGCTACGCATTCACCTACTGCCATCTTGAAATCTCCATAGCCTTTTCCGTCAAATTCCTTTTCAACCTCTTCAATAGTCTTTCCTGTAATGCATGAGTAAATATTAATAAGATTCTGAATACCCGGTTTTTCATCTGAATATCTGATTTCCATGTCTGAATCAGTAACTGCTCTCTTAAATTTACGGATAATTGTATCAGGATCATCCATAAGAAGAATACTTGCATTTGGATTTTCGTCTGACTTTGACATTTTCTTACTTGGATCCTGAAGGCTCATTATTTTTGCAGTAGATTCACCGATATATGCTTCAGGAATAGTAAATACATCACCGTAAATTCCATTAAATCTATTGGCAATATCTCTTGTTAATTCCAAATGCTGTTTCTGGTCAACACCTACAGGAACAACATCAGCCTGATACAACAGAATATCTGCTGCCATAAGTGAAGGATATGTAAATAGTCCGGCGTTAATGTTATCTGCGTGCTTTGCCGCCTTATCCTTAAACTGTGTCATTCTGTTTAATTCTCCCATGTAAGTGAAGCAGTTAAGAATCCATGCAAGTTCAGCATGAGCTGATACATGAGACTGGAAATATATGCAGTTTTTCTTTGGATCAAGTCCTGCTGCTACATATAATGTGTATAAATCTCTGGCTCTCTTTCTTAATTCAGCAGGATTTTGTCTGATTGTTAATGAATGTAAATCTGCAATTGCATAAAAACATTCATATTCTTCCTGCATTTTGAGCCAGTTATCAAGTGCTCCTAAATAATTTCCTAAAGTTAATGTGCCTGTGGACTGCATGGCACTATATGATACTTTTTTATCACCTAGCATATTTTTTTCTCCTTGAATAATAATTTCTTATAAAATACTTTATACATAATACCACTTTTCACGTTGTTTGAATAGTGAATAATCACTGTTCTGATTTAATTGCCCATCGCATTTTCGTGGATTTTGCCCTTGGATTTCTCATACATTCTTCTTTCCCCGGTCTTATTACATCTCTTGCCACATCACTGTAAACACCTTGTTTCTTTAAGGCCTTAAATGACTTTTTAACCAGTCTGTCCTCTCCCGAATGGAAAGTAAGTATCGCCACTCTTCCATTTGGTGTCAAAACATTTGGCAATTTTTCCAGGAAATCATATAAAACTTCAAATTCGTTATTAACATCAATTCTAAGAGCCTGGAATGTTCTTGCACAACTTTTCTTTACAGCCTCTTCCTTCTCTTTTTTAGGAAGGTAAACTAATGCTTTCTCAACAATATCTTTTAACTGGGTTGTTGTTTCAATTTTATTTTTTCTTCTTTCTTCCACTACTGTTTTGGCGATTTCATAAGCATAAGGCTCATCTGAATTTTCAATAAGCATCCCTTCCAACTCATCTAACGAAATGCTGTTTATACGCTCTGCTGCGGAAATCCCCTGATTTGGATTTAGTCTTAAATCCAGTGGTCCTTCGTACTTATAAGTAAATCCTCTTTCCGGATTGTCTATCTGCATTGAAGACACACCTAAGTCTGCCAAGACAAAATCAAAGGGACCATATTTTTCTGCCACCTTATCAATGTCTTTAAAGTTTATATTTACCCCTGTGAAAATGTCTTCGCCAAAACCTTTATCTTTTAACCTCTTTTTAGTTTTTTCAATTTCAATGGGGTCAATATCAAGTCCATAAACATGACCTTTGCCCTCCAGCTTTTCTAACATTTTTGATGTATGACCACCATAGCCCAAAGTAGCATCAATGCCTTTCTGCCCCGGCTTGATTTCAAGAAAATCAAGAATTTCCTGAACCATAATTGAAATATGCATTCCTGCCGGAGTGCTGCCTTTACTAATAACCCTTTCAACTGTGTCCTTGTATTTTTCAGGATTATGCTCCTTGTACTTTTCTGCAAAAGTTCTAGGATGAGTTCCTTTGTATCTTACACGGCGCTTGTGTGGTTTATCCTGAGTATTGTTATCTTGTTGCTGGCTATTTAGTGTATTGTTTTCTTTTGTCTGACTATCTTGATTTGTATTGTTCTGAGTTTTTTCATATTTGTCTGTATTTATGTTCTTGTCACTTATGTTGTTCTTATTATCTTCCATTTTCTGCTCCTGTATTTGTACTATTCGCTTTTTGTTATCTGTATCAACTATTTTCTAATAGATATAAATACCTTTCTCGGCTACAGACACACCCACTTTAGAAATATATATACCGTTACTTCTCTTTTCAAAATGTACTTTGTAATATTCACAATCTTCAGCATTTTTTCCGTTCTTTAATGTTCCTTTGTAACGCACAACTACACAAATGTATTTTTTGCCCCAGTTTTCGTTTTCAATATCACACTCCAGTTTTTTTAAGTTTATTCCACCTTCTTCGCTCCAATTATTTTGTATTGTGCTATAGATCTTCTCTCCGGCACTGTTATTTATAAGCCTAGTATCAAATTTATTTTGTGTACAATTCACAACTACTTTTTTAATTTGATCTACAGTATTTTTTCTCTGAATGTACGTATAGATAAATCCAAATAGTATTGCCAATAATATAACAATCACTATGATTAAACATGCTTTTTTCTTTTTCATCAAGTTTCCTCCCAAAATAATTATTTTACGATATTCTATATTCATAATCTTACTATACAAACATCATATCGTAAACATTATTCTTATAATATCTAGTATTGTGTCGGTATTTTTAGGAATTTGGCAACCTTTTGTAATTTTATATTTGATTTTGGTTGCCACCTTATCATTCATTTTGTTTTTGACTTTGATATTTTTCTATATTGGGCAACCCTTTACAATTTTATATTTGATTTTGGTTGCCACTTTTATTTTACTCAAAACTCATTAATTCACCGATGCAATCGTGAACAAAAGCTAAGCCAACATATTCAAATTAATATCCCTCATTAGTAACTTTCCATTTACCATTTTGTAATTTCAAATATATTGCTCTGGTAGCCTGATTAGTTTCATCGTATATTTGAAACATTACTTTTTTGCCTTCGACTTTTTTAAACTTTAAGTTTTTCAACTTATGCGGAAAATTTTTATAATAGTTTATTGCGACTTTTTTTGCTTCATTAATTTGTTCATCAGAATATGCTGATTTTATTGTTTGACTATTATCTGTACATGTTGTTTTCCTTGTGTTGCTGTTGTCTTTATGCATTGAATTGTAGTTTTCTTTAGTATTTGTAGCATCCGATGTAATACTACTATTTTCAGTCACTGTTATTACTTGCTTTTTTACTGTTGTACTTTTCTGTTGCACACCATCATTTTTACATGCAATCAAAATAATTGATATAGTTGTTAGAACTAAGCCTATGAAAATCCTTTTCATCCTTAAAACCTCCATAATATATTAATTGTTGTTGGTATACCAAATGTTTACATCAAATAAGCATCAAAACGATATATGTTTTATGTTATATGATAGTGCTTTATGATTCTATATAAGCTTTGGGTTGCCATATTCTATTTTATCAATAATATATTTCATCAATATGATTTTAGAAACTTATCACGCTATCTTTTTGTTGATTTTTCTCATACAATTATTTAATATATTTCTAGAAATTTAATATTTTTCAGGAGGCATGCTATGGAAAAAATTGCAAGTTTTACAATAGACCATTTGAAACTATTACCGGGAGTATATGTTTCAAGAAAAGACAAAGTTGGAGATAATACTATTACAACTTTCGATATCAGAATGACAAGACCTAACTTTGAACCGGTTATGAATACCGCAGAAGTTCACACTATTGAACATCTTGGTGCTACATTTTTGAGAAATCATAAGGATTTTTCCAACAAAACAATTTACTTTGGACCAATGGGATGTAGAACAGGTTTCTATTTAGTTTTAGCAGGGGATTACGAGTCAAAAGATATTGTTGATTTGATGAAGGAAATGTTTGATTTTATGAGAAATTTCGAGGGTGATGTTCCCGGTGCCTGCGCAAAGGATTGCGGCAATTATTTAGACATGAACCTTAATATGGCAAAGTACATCTGCAATAAATATTACACAGAAGTTCTTCAGAACATTACTGACGAGCGTCTGACATATCCTGACTGATTTATTTATTTTTCCCTAATACTAACTATCAAATCATACACTTCCGGGTGGCGCTTTTTGAGGTGTTCATCTAAAATATGTCTGCGCTCCTTAAAGCGTTCTGCCAGCTCCGGATGCTCCTTATGTATGCGATTGTGAATTTCTTTTCTATGTTCTTCAAATCGCTTAGCAATATCTTTTTCATCTTTGCCTGAAATATTTACAATTTCTTTTAGATGCTCTTCAAGATGTTCA
Organism: uncultured Eubacterium sp.; assembly: GCA_900548465.1. Lineage (GTDB taxonomy): Bacteria > Bacillota > Clostridia > Lachnospirales > Lachnospiraceae > Eubacterium_G. The sequence goes on along the minus strand of URKY01000005.1, from coordinate 7,254 downwards.
AGCCACTCGTCCTCATCAAATGCATCCATGTGGGACCAGCTTCCATGGAAAAGTTTTTCCACATCACCAGACTCTTTCAATTGTTTGATTTGTAAGATAATCTGATTTTCAATTTCTTTTTCGCTTTCGTTTCCAAAAGCCCAAACAAATTCCTGAACTCTGTTATCCACACGTTTTCTTGAAGGTGTAAGTTGCTCATTCTCCACATCACCTTCCAACGGATAAGGTCTGTTAATTCCCATATCTTTTAAAGCCACATGAATGGTTCGTCTTACATTTCCATTTTCAATCATATAACCAAGTCCAAGTTTTCTTAACTGCTCATTAACACCGGCAATATGTTCAGTCATATAAAAACGAATCCCCTTTTCTTCCAGAGATTTATGTAGGATTTTAAGACCGTCTGCTGCTGTTATGTCAATACTTCCAACTGCACTGGCATCAATTATCACGGCCTTTGTATCATCATTTATTGCATCTTCAATGTCACGTTGCAAAGTCTGAATATTTGCAAAAAACAAATTACTGCTAAATCTATAAATAATAACACCTTTTACTGCATGAATCTGCCTTCCCTCTTTTAGGTCTCTAAAATGTCTGTGTCCCGGCTGTATTCCAAGAAAACATCTTGCAGGTTTTGCTGTCCTAATAATCATTTCAGTAAATGAAAGTATAATGCCAATCAAAACACCATTGATGGTGCCAAGCATCAATACCCCCATAAATGCCCCAACAAAAATAAGACATTCCGTACGACTAACTTTCCATAATCTTACTGCCAAATCAAATTCCGTTGCACCTATTAAAGCTGAAATTACTATGGCTGTCAGAATTGGCACAGGTAAATACCCGATAAATCCTGTGCCACACAAAAGCAGAATCATCATGGAAAGACCTGCTACAATACCTGTTAACTGTGTTTTTCCCTGATATTGTTCTCCCATTGCAGTTCTTGAAACGGAACCATTAATAGGGCAGCATCCTGTGAAAGCCGCCAAAAAATTTCCAAGGGAAAATGCCAGTATTTCCTGGTTGTCATTTATTCTATATCCGTTTTTCTGTGCAAAACTATTTTCCGCTAACAAAGTCTCAGCCATAATTACAACTGCCACTGAAAGACTTATCACAATTAAGTCTTTCAGTGGAAATGCACCAAAATCCGGAACTTTCCATGTTGGAAGTCCCGGTGTTACAGTGTCAAGAGTTTTAACGCCCCACTGCTTTAAGGCTGTAAATTTTGTCATCAAAACACCTACTGCCATAAGAACAACTGCCATAGGAAATTTAGACATTATTCTTTTTGAAACAAGTAAAATAATCAGTGCCACAACTCCTATATAAACAGAGGGCATATTAATGTCCTTCGCAGTTTCCGCAATATGGCTTATAAGTTCCGGCAGTTCTCCCGTTCCCGATGTTCCTCCCATAATTTTAGGCACCTGCATCAGAATAATAGTTGTGCATATTCCCGTTATAAATCCCCCCATAACAGGTGCGGAAATATAATTAACCAGTTTCCCTGCTTTCATAAAATAAAAAGCCAGAAGCCATACTGCCACCAAAAATGTAATTACCGGCACTACTGCCATCGCCTCTTTAGAACCGCCTGTAATATTAAGGCTCACTAAGGCTGCTCCCACAAGTGCTGCAGGTGCCGCATCTACTCCAAATATAAACTGAGGGGATGTAGAAAAAAGTGCAAAAATTATAATTGGAAAAACCGAGCCATATAATCCGTACACTGCCGGAAGTCCTGCAATCTGTGCATAGCCCATAGAAATAGGAATTGACACAGCCATAATTATAATTCCCGTAAAAATATCCTTTATCAAATTTTCTCTTTTATATTTCTTTAATGTATACGCCGGTTTTATTTTCATTTTATTATCTCCTAAATTCCAGTCTCAACTCTTTATAATATAGCACAGGTATTATATTTTTAGTAGTTACTATTAACTATTCTGTAACCATTCAAATAATGCATCTCTATTTCTGTTCCATCACAAAACTGCTACTAAAAAAGTCTGTTACAGAGTAATTCCATAACAGACTTTTTAAAAATATTTTATTTTTATTTTTTAATTAATAAGTTCAAATTTCCACTGCTGATTTGCCTGAGCAAAATAATCCCACTGTTGGACATTTCCACCGTTTGAAGTAGACCAGCCTGCAACCTCCAATGACTTATTGCTGTGCTTATTTATAAGGAATGAATATCCACCTCCAACTTCCGTAATGTACCATCTCTGGTTGTTAGTGTTATTATTATCCCATACAATTGCATTTCCGCCGTTATCCCTTGACCAGCCGCCCATATCAAGAGCCTTTCCTGTCAACGCACTCTTAAGGACATATGTTGAATCATCTTTATTAAAGTCAACTTCCCATGCCTGAGCTAAATTTCCGTTTGCCTGACACTGCTGCACATTCGTGCCATTTGACTTATTTGCACCTGCAACATCAAGGCATAATCCGCTGTGTTTATTCACAACTCTATATCTTGCTTTCTCAACCTTGATAGAAGACATCTGGTCATTCCATTCGTTTCCAATATAACTTGTATCACTTGTTATAACCTTTGATTTTCCACGGAAATTATCATCCCAGTATATAGTAACCTTATAACCAAAAGGAACTTTTAATGATGTCATGTCATCATTTTTAAATCCCTTAGCCTTAAGAGATGCTAAATTATAACTTCCCACTCCAAGGGATGCCTGACGTCCACCATAATTAATATCCTGATAAATCGTAACATCACCTGATGCTGTGTTAACATTACCATTTTTGTTTCCTGAAGAACCTTTATTTCCGCCTGATGAACTTCCCGAATTATGAGTATATGTATAAGCTTCCGTGTCCTTTGTATTTCCTGATGTATTGCAGTAAGTAAACCAGTACTTTACTGTATCACCTGAAGTAAGTCCATTGATTGTATATGTTGCCTTGCTTCCGGACTGTGTCATTCTGACATTCTGCTGTCCTCCACCATTAACTGAATAATGAATATCTGTCCATGAAGAATCATTAACATATGCTGTTGCAGAACCGGCACCGGCATAACTCATTCCCATTCCACCTGAAGGTGTTGATGAACTTCCTCCTGTAGAGCCACTGGAAGAACCTCCCGTATTTCCTCCTGTATTTCCTCCTGTGTTTCCATCAACATTTGAAGATGAAGAACTTGTATATGAAGGATTTTCCTGATATACCCTTACATAATCCACTTTCATTTCCTGTGGAAATGCACTGTCATTAATAGAAAATCCCGGCCAGTTGCCACCTACTGCCACGTTCAGCAAAAGATAGAATGGTCTATGGAACTCATCTGTATCACCTGTATTATTTGCTATGTTCATTTCGTAGAATTTATTTCCATCTATAAAAAATCTAATATACTGATTATCCCATTGCAAACCATATGTGTGATATTGCGTAATATCAAAATTTGATGTTGATTTTCCATATTCTGCATGTCCATTGGCATTCCAATGACATGTTCCATATGTTTTATTTTCAGCATTAATAGCCTCCATAATGTCGATTTCTCCACATGATGGCCAACCTACGCTTCCAATGTTTGCTCCAAGCATCCAGAATGCCGGCCAGATTCCCTGATTTGAAGGTAATGCCAATCTTGCTTCAACATATCCATAAGTAAATGTAAACTTACCGTTAGTGTTAAGTCTGGCAGATGTATAATTTCTTCCACCATATGATTCTCTTTTTGCTCTTATATGCAATGCTCCACCCGATACATATGCATTGTCACTTCTATTCGTATAATATTGCTGTTCATTATTACCCCAGCCATTTGAACCTGTTCCGATTTCATACCCCCATTTTGATGTGTCGATTGAATTGCCATTAAACTCATCACTCCACACTAATGTAGATGATGTAGTTGGTGCTGCATTTACCACTTTGTTCATGCTATATGTAGTAATTCCCATAGTCGAAATTACCATTGCAGCTGACAAAACAATTCCGCTCACTTTTTTAAATAAATACTTTCTCACCAATTTTCCTCCTTTTATTTTTTTATAATTGATAAAGAAAGTATAAATCCATTTTTTCCCCGGTATAAGTAATTAAATTATATAAAAGGGATTCATTTTTTATTTTTACGTGAAATTATAAGATAAATATTTTTATCAGTGCCATAAATAAAATATGGGCAGGATAAAATATATAAAAGAAATACTTTGCTTTATGCTTTCCAGGTTTTCCATTATATAACTCAATTGGAATAACACTAAAAGCACCAATCCATTGCAGACCTAACGGAAACATTCCACAGTTAAAAGCAATATTTGAAAGTGCTGTGGCAAAATGCTTTCCTCTTAATCCATAGAAACATACAATAAGCATTACTGCACCATATGAATAAGACACTCTTAAAAAGTATGCTCCGGCAAAGCCAACTACCATAATGGCAACTTCCAAAACAATATTTAAATATAGAACACTAACTTTGTTTATCAGCTTTTTAGGATAATTAACCCTGTATGCGGCAACAGAATCTAATCCCCAGATAACCATATAGCCAATAAATAATGCTAACATTACGTTTTGTTTATCTAAATAGAATATTTTTCCATATAGCATGTTATATGGAATTTCAGAAATTAATGCAAAAGCACCTAACAAAATGCCATGCTTCAATCTGTTTTTTGTGTAATAAAATCCTTCCACAAGCAAAAAGCAGAAAATTGGGAAGCTAAGTCTCCCTGCTCCCCTAAAAATTAAATATAGTCTTTGGTGATTTACCAGAAAGAATATTGCAAAATGATCCATTACCATTAAAACCATTGCTATAATCTTTAATTCAAAGGATGTTAATCCCCATTTTTTAAGATTAATATATTTTTCAATGCCCTTTTCTACAACTTCACCGCTCAACTTTTAACTCCATTATTTTTTATAAAATTTATTTTTTCTCACTAACCAACACTGTAATACTTCTTCCCGGTGCATTATATACTCTGTCAATATCTTCCGGTTCCTGCGTGTTGTCCGTGGAAAATGCCACTCTCCACTTTTTCTTACTTCTGGCTGAAGGAACTCCAAATTCCAGTTTTTCCCAATACATATTGTATGCAATATAAATATCCGGCTCTTCCTCACAACCATCTTCCAACGCATATTTTCCGCAATACATAGCAGAAAAATGTCTGTTAAAATGACTGAAATCGGCATACCAGGCTTTAGTTCCGTGATATGACATGTCAGGCAGGCCATAGCCTCTGTAATCCATCTGTCTTGTCTCCTTTGACAAATGAAGTACCTTGTGTTCTTTTCTAAATTTAATCAACTGCTTTGTAAATTCAAAAATTTCTTTTGCAATTCTTGTTGTATTCCAATTAGTCCATGAAATTTCATTGTCAAGACAATAAGGATTATTATTTCCTTTTTGTGAATTGCACATTTCATCTCCAGCATAAATCATCGGAACACCCTGACTTAAAAGTACAAGACTTAAAGCATTTTTTATCTGCTTCTTTCTAAGATCCATAATCTTACGTTTTCTTGTATCGCCTTCTGCTCCACAGTTCCAGCTGTAGTTATAAACTGCACCGTCCCTGTTATTTTCACCATTTAATTCATTGTATTTTCTGTCATATGATACTGCATCATACAACGTAAAACTGTTATGATTTGCCACATAATTAACAACGGCTGCTCCCGGAGGGTTTGCCTTTATCTTGTATGCCATTGTATTTAGCATGTCTTCATCACCTTTAATGAATCTTCTGGCTGCCACCATAAAATCATCATTAAAGTTTGCAAGATTTCTTGTTTCTCCCCATGCATTATAAAAATCTGTATCTGCCGCAAAGCTATATGTAAATATCTTTGTTGTTGCCAAAAGATTATCAGTCTGAATCATTCTCATTACAGCCTCTTCACAGTTGGCATGAATTCCGTCAATATGATATTCCATAACCCAGTAATGAAGACAGTCAAGAATTTCCTTTGGATTAGTTCCCACAGGGAAAAAGAATTCCATGGATATTTCTATACCGTTTTTATGTAATTCTCTTACCATATACTTAAACTCATCAACCTCTGCACCTATTTTATTTGAGTAGGCATAAGATGCCTTTGGTGCAAAGGTATAACCATCCGTATATCCCCAGTAATTTAACTTAGGGCTCTCAATGCTGAACTGCCCTTTCATTAGAGTTGCCGGCTGTTTTTTTATCTCATTAAATTCGTAGGCAGGCATAAGTTCAATCATTGTAATACCCAATTCTTTTAAATATGGAATTTTGTCCACAATACCTAAGTAGGTTCCTTTATGCTTTACCTTTGAACTTGAATGTTTTGTAAATCCCCTTACATGCAGTCTATACATAATGGTATCGCTATATGGAACATTCAGAGGTGCATCCTCCTGCCAGTCATACTCATCGTTTACAATACTTGCCTTAAGGTTTTCGCTTGCTTCCCCCCACTGTTTCTTTCCTGAAAGTGATTTTGCATATTTATCCGTTATAATTTCTCCGTTTACCGAAAAATTGTAATCATATTTTTCGTAATCCAGTCCCGTAACACTCATTGCATATACATTTCCGATTACCTGAGAGCTTTCAAAAGGAATTCGTACTGCTTCCTTGTTTTCTCCTTTTTTATAAAGTACCAGCTCGCACTTACTGCCTAACTTTGCCGTTATGGCAAAATTCACCGAATCACCAACTACAGTTGCTCCCATAACCAGTGGATTTCCCCTATAAATTTTCATTCCTTTAATACCATTTGTCTCCATGATGTCTTCCTTTCACGCCTCTGCCTTATGTGTTTTACCACTAATTAATCGCTATAGCTTAAATAAGTAACTTTTCCATCCTTAACTTTTGCCGTAAATGATGTCGGTGTCTTATAACCATCAGCTTCTAAATACTCTTTGCACTCTTTCTTTGTCACAAAGTCCCCTAGTCCCGGAGTAAAAAACTGAAAGTCATCTGCAAAATATAATTCAAGTCTTTTTACTTCTTTTTCAACATTTCCCATTTCATCTAAAATACGCAGATTACCTTTAATAACAAGAACATCTTTTTTGTCAATACTCTCTATCTTTATTGTATCAACATAATATCCATCCTGCTGATATTCTTCATTAGACTCACCAATATCAAATGCCTGTGGAAGTTCTTCATTAAAGGCGGGATTACTTTTTTTATCTCCTGAATACTTTCCACTAGTGCCGGTTTCCTCACTTTTTGTTGTATATAATACTTTTTCTTCCTGTTT